>JBBQNT010000230.1:0-6102 GCA_038330215.1 Gemmatimonadales bacterium | reverse complement strand
CGCGCGAGCGACGACAGGATGGCCTGACGAATCCACCACACGGCGTACGAGATGAACTTGACGCCCTGATCGGGATCGAACTTTCGCGCGGCCGTGAGCAGGCCGACGTTGCCCTCACCGATCAGGTCGATGAGCGGCAGGCCGCGGTTCTGATATTTCTTGGCGACGGAGATGACGAAGCGCAGGTTGCGCTTGACGAGCTCCTGGAGCGCGTCCTGATCGCCGGCGCGGATTTTTTTGGCGAGCTCGATTTCCTCCGCGCCCTTGAGCAGCGGATACGTGCTCACTTCGTAAAGGTACTGATCGAGGATGTCGCGTTCGGGCTCGGAGGGTGCAATCCCCGCTGGGGCTGCACGACGCCGCTTTCGCTTGACCTCTGTTGTCATTGCCTATTCCTGTAGACGCCTGGGCGCCGCGTCAAAAGATCAAAAAAGAATCCGTGGCTCGTATCCCGGGGGAAACGCGAAAGCCGTCGACATCGCTGTAATCGCGGCGCCGCGGCTCAGCCATCCGGGGCCAGCCCTGCAAGATACGAGTTCGTGACCATTTCGCCAGCCTGAATACCGTTCGACGCTGATCATTCGCCGCGCGCTCGCTTGACTGCCGACATACACCCCACTAGTCTTGCCAGTTCCTGACGCCCTCGCTGCCGCCTGCGGTGGCGGGGGTGTTGGCGCCGGGGGCGTAGCTCAGTTGGGAGAGCGCTTGAATGGCATTCAAGAGGTCAGGGGTTCGATTCCCCTCGTCTCCATGCCGGCGGGACGGGCCGCAGGGTGATATTTGGCCCACCGGTGTGAGTCCGGCGATCGTAGCACAGTACGCAAGAGCGCGGGAATAGCTCAGTTGGTAGAGCACAACCTTGCCAAGGTTGGGGTCGCGGGTTCGAGTCCCGTTTCCCGCTCTGGGTGTGACCGGGTCGTTAGCTCAGTTGGTTAGAGCGCCACGTTGACATCGTGGAGGTCACAAGTTCGAGTCTTGTACGACCCATGCAGTACCCCATGCAATACCCATGCAACACTGGTTCTGGTGACTGGCGGGACGCAGTTGGTCTGGTTAGCTTGCCATGCTCGATTGGTTCAGCGCTCGTGCTCGGCTGGTCGAGGAAATCGCGCCCGTAGCTCAATTGGATAGAGCATCTGACTACGGATCAGAAGGTTAGAGGTTCGAGTCCTCTCGGGCGCATGTGTGTCGATTGGCGAGTGTGTGCAGGATGTGCAGGATCAGATCCGGCGGCCCGTCGACGATGACTAGAGTATTGATTCACGGAGCATCGTGATTCGCGCGGTTCCTCGGGGCGTAGCTTAGCCCGGTAGAGCGCCTGCTTCGGGAGCAGGAGGTCGGAGGTTCAAATCCTCTCGCCCCGACTAACCGCACGGTGAGATAAATCAAAGCCCGTCAACGACTTCGTGCGTTGACGGGTTTTTGCGTGCCAGGCGGAGGGTTGCAGGATGCGTCTATGCGAACTATAGTTTGCTTTATAGCAGTTTAAGACGTCTTTTGGTTTGTATTTGGAGGCTCTTAATGACAACCGATTCCCCTCCCCTTCCGCCCGCAGCCGCTGTGACGGAGGCGCTCGCGCGCCTCGGGGTGCAGATCAAGACCGCAAGAAAGCGCCGGCGATGGACACAGGGAGATCTCGCGAAACGAACGGACGTGAGCGTGCCCACGATTCGGGCGCTCGAGGCAGGGCGGCCCACGGTTTCGCTCGGTGTTTACGTCGCGGCGCTCTGGGCCCTGAACCTGCACCACACCCTGAGCGCGCTCGCGCACCCGCGGGAGGATGCTGACGGTTTGACGTACGACCTTGCGGCGCTCGGGCGCCGCGTCCGCCACCCTCGCCCGGATGACGACTTCTGACCGGCGCCACCGCGTGTCGAGAGGCGACCCGCTTCGCGCCGACCGCTCTTCCGTCTTCCAATCGCCTCACATGCCCTCGAATGACGAGTCGGTCAGCGCACTACTGCCACTCGGACAGCGCACCGCGTACGTCTACCTGCAGCTCCCCGGCTCGCTCGAGACGGTGACGTGCGGACGCGTCACGCAGGTCGTGTTGGAGACGGGAGAGGTGCGAGCCGACTTCGTCTACGGTCGGAACTACCGGGCTCGCAGGGACGCGGTCCCGCTCGATGAGTTTGCGCTCCCGCTGGGCGAGGTGGTTCCCGGCACCACCAAGTCGGATGGCATGTTCGGCGCACTTCGCGACGCCTCGCCCGATTGGTGGGGACGTAGCGTGATCCACAAGCAACTCGGCCAGGCCGGCCTCACGGAGGTCGACTACCTTCTGTATTCGCCGGAAGACCGCAGTGGCGCGCTGTCCTTCGGCTTGGCGCCGATACCGCCCGCGCCAAGCTGGACGTTCAACAGCCGCGTGCATCTCGCACAACTGCGGGAGGCCGCCCGCCTCATGGAGGCGACGCCGGCCGGCGCGCCGCTCGCGCCACACATCATCGAGCTATCCCATCAGCTGCTCAGGCCCGGCACCTCAATGGGAGGTGCGCGCCCGAAGAACGTCGTGGAGGACGACGCCGGCCTCTGGCTTGCGAAGTTTCCTGCACGGAACGACTCGTGGAACAGCGCCGCCGTTGAAGCGGCCATGCTCGACCTGGCACAGGCGTGCGAGATCCCCGTGCCGACCGCGCTGGTTGAGCGCCTCGGGGATGAGTCCGTGCTTCTCCTCAGTCGGTTTGATCGGGAGCGAGCGAGCGCACCCGCCGAATCGCCACGCTATCTGCGGTACCGCATGGTGAGCGCGCTGACCGTACTCGACCTGGATGATGACGTCACGAACCGGAAGCGCTGGTCCTATTTGACGCTGGCGGATGAGCTCCGGCGGTGGGCACCGGCGACCGCCGACCGCGACCGACTCTCCTTGTTTCGTCGCATGGTGCTGAATGCACTCGTGACAAACACAGACGATCACCCACGCAACCATGCCCTGGTCGCCCAAGGCCGGGCCTTCGCCCTCTCGCCCGTCTACGATGTCACCCCGCATCCGACGGCCAGCCACTCGCGCGACTTGGCGATGAGCTGCGGACCACGGGGACGATCGGCAACGCGTCAGAATCTCCGGGGAGGAGCGCCTCACTTCGGCTTGTCCAGCGAAGACGCCGACAGCCTCATCACGGCGATGGCACGAAACGTTGCCGCCAACTGGGAGCACTTTATCCGGAGACGCGGCGGCTCTTCGACAGACTGCGATGCCGTTCGTTCGGCGATGGTTCCCCCTACTATCGAAGACGCGCCTCAGCACCCGTGAACGCGGTTCGCGATTTCACGATCCCTTGACAGAGGTGGAGTTGGCGCGCTCCGGTTCAGGTCGAACACTGAAGTGCGCGCAGATCAGAGCTTCCCCGTCATCGCCGCCCGAACCGCCGCCTCGAGTCGATCATCCTGGACCGTCGCGATGTCAACGTTCCCAGCGACCCATCCGTCAATGCCGCTATTGCGATTGATGATCAGCACGTGCGGACTACCCATTCCCTTGTTGAGCGGACGCAGTCGACTTTGCTCGTCGGCAAAAACCGGAATGGAATCGGGAACCTGTGCAAGCGTCGCCCATTCGCGCGCCGGCGCAACCGACGCGCCAAGCACGCCGATTCGCACGGCGAACTGTGTCGCGCCAAGCCGTTCGCGCACGCGAAGAATGCTCTGCAAGTTTGTCGCGCAGATGCCTCAACCGGCGTCGACCAGTTGCAGCACGGTGATTGCAACGCTGGAATCGACAACGGCGAGTGTCGCTCCGGACAGCGTGGGGAGTGCAGTACCAGCCGTGAACTCGAGTGCGCCGGCGTCAACGGCGCTGGACTGTGGGGAGGTATCGGAAGCGGCGCAAGCGAGGGGCGCAGCGCAGAATAGTGCTGCCAGCGCACGCATCGAGGAGCGGAGATATCTCGTCATCGTTTGTCAGTACGGAAAGCGGCTGCCGCTTTTGAAATCGGCGTTTTCATGATCTCCATCTCGACAAAGCTGTTGGCACCATATCGCGGCCTTGCCAAGAGCCCGACACCGATAGGCAGGACGCGTTCGCCGGGAAAACTCGCCTGCCAGACCGGCGTTCCAAGCGAGTCAATGAGGAAAACGGTAGTTGAATGCGTGCGCATTGCATCGAGCGTGAGGCGTCCCGGTGCGGGGCCGCGGGGCCGCTCGGCAGGAGTCGCGGCTTGGCTGCCGTTGGGAGCGCTCATCACCAGTGCCACGTTGCCCACTTCGTCCCGCCAACCGCCGTAGAGTCGAGACGACCGCAGTTGCCAGCTTGCCCAATTGACTGATCATGGCGACGCTGATTTCATAGAGGAATTATCGCTCCATGGACTGCCTGTTTCACAAAGAGTGCGTCCGTCAATCATCTGTCTCCCTCAGATCGCGCCAAATCGTAACATGCACACGTCAAGCGCACAGCAGAAACCTCGGCTCGTCTAGCGTCATCGGAATGGGCAGCAGCGATCCCTGGGCGAAGGTGCCGGCCTCAGCGACCGAACACGTCTAGCTAGACGCAAACGGGCCCCGGCAACCGCCGAGGCCCGTTCTTCGCTGGTCAATGCCGCTGAATACTACGAGCAGCGCGGCAACGCCACCGGACACGTCTCCGGATCCGGCGCGGGTGCGCTGCCCTCACCACCAGGGCCACCGAACGTGTAGTTGGGCAGCTGCAGTGTGGCCAGCTCGCGGCCGGGAATCGGCAGGTGCACGATGCTGTTCTCAGGCAGCGTCCGCCAGCCGCGCGCATCGAAGAAGGCGGTGACACCGTTCACGCCCACCATCTCGATGCCCTTCTCGTAGCGTAGCGCGTCCCACAGGCTGCCGCAGGCGCCGTTGAGCTTGCGCGGCACGCAGCCGGGCTCGTTCGGCGGTCCGTCGAGCGTCACCGGCGGCAGTTCACCGTTCGCAACCCGGGAGCGGTTGATCAACGGCACGGCTTCCGACGCGCGATTGAGGCGAATAAGCGCCTCGGCCTTGAGCAGATCCATTTCCGTGGTGGTAACGGCCGGTTGCGGGCCAGTCTGCCACGTAATGCCCGTTCCGAATCGGTGATAGAAATACCACGAGAACCGATAGGTGCCACGATCGGAGCGGAAGATATCGTTCTGGTTGAAGCCCACATACTTGCCGGGCGTGGCCGGTCCGCCGGCACCCTGGATGCGGCGGTCCTTGGTGCGCAGCTGGAAGGCTCGGCGCTGGTCCACCGGCGTGTTGAGCCAGTTCTGGAAACCGCCGGACGAGTCCGCGGGACCGAGCAGCCAGTAGCTCGGCCGACCAAAGTCGCTCGGACGGGCCGTGTTTCGTACGCGTGCAATCAAGCGCTTCCAGTCGTCCCACAGGATGTCCGGCTGCGCCACCGGGGCGAAGTCCGACTGGATACCCGCGTCGATGCGACGAATCACCTCGTTCCAGTTGACCGCGGCGCGTTCGGCTCGCGATCGTGGCGCGTACGCCAGCAGCCGGGCGACCTGGGAGTTGGCCAGGCGCACGAACTCATCGCGCGTCATCAGCGTGTAGAGGAAACTCTCTAGCGGCAGCGTGAAGTTCGCCGTCCCGGCGATCGTGATGGCCTCGTCCAGCTGGCCGACGGCGGCGGCGATCATCTCGGGATACGGGTTGAACGGCGCATTCGCCAACGTCGCGAGGTCCGTCTTCTCGTCGACGATGATGGCCTTGTCGAAGTAGAGACCGAGGTACCCGTGCGATAGTCCCTGCATGAACTTGCCTACCGCCTTCGTGCGCGCGGTGCGCGTGGCGTCGCCGATGACGAGGCCGTTATCGACGGCAATGATCGCGTCGTTGACGGCCGAAATCGTACCATAGAGGGCGTACCATGGGTCTTCGTTGACTTCGTTTCGATTGTTCACCGGGCTGTTGTTCCACGCGGAGCGTGGCAGCGCCGACAACTCGAGCTGACCGAAGTCGGCGAATCCTGACGTGATTTCCTGGGCGATCGTGGAGAATGCCCACGATGGATAGTCGTCGTGACCGGCATACCGCCAGAAGGTGCGGAACGACGAGGCGACGAAGGACTCCGTCGAGATCGGCTGCCGTGTCGCGCGATCGCGATCGGGCAGATTGGGATTTTCGACCGTGAGATCCTGACACCCGCCGAGCAGCACC
>JBBQNT010000229.1:0-6156 GCA_038330215.1 Gemmatimonadales bacterium | reverse complement strand
CAGCTCCCGCAGCTCCCGCCGCGCTTCCGCCTTGTACTTCTCGTCGTTGACATCCCGAAGCGGAGCCGCAATCGCCGCCTCGAACATTGCCCGCGCCTTCGCGATTTCCCCCGTATCGCGATAGATCTGCGCCAGCGCCAGCTGATGCACCGTGCGATCCGGCTCTTCGGCGTTCGCGCCTTGCAGCAACCGGATGGCTTCCTTCCAGCTGGCTTCGCCAAAGACTTTGCCGCCCATGAACGTCTTCGCAATCATGCGCGTGAAGCCGTTGAGCCGCATCACTTCCGCGTGCCAGCGACCGAGCACATGCATCGCGCCCGCGTTGGTCGCGTCGATTTCGAGCGCCTTGAGCGCCGTTGTTCGCACTTCGAGCGCATACTTGGTGCGTTCCCGTGCGCTCACCGACAGCGCCTCCCGCCCCAGTGCCCGCGCCAGATGAAAGTGCCCCTCCACATCCCCTGGTTTCGCCTCGATCGCCCGCCGAGCCAGCTCGCCGGCCCGCGTGAACGCCGCCTTTCGCCTTTGCGCATTCTCATCGAACTCCGCCAGGTCAATCAGCGTTCTTGATGTCCGCCAGAGCACGCCGTAGTTGTTGGGCGCCGAGCGGAGGGCCGCTTCGTAATGCGCCAGCGCCGCCTCGGCCCTTCTTGCCGCATATTCACGATCGCCCGCTGAGAGTTGCTCGGCGACCGGACCCTGGGCGCGCAGTGGGACAGCGATCAGCAGTGCCGTTGTGATCGACAACCACCACATTTGCGACTTCTTCCACGCTTTGCTGGAATTCGACATGCTGGCCCGACCCCTTATTGAACGAAAGCGCGACGGTGGTCGCATTGCACCCGCAGAGTGGCGCCAGCTCATGGCCGCCTACGCTGCAGGCAATATCCCGGAGTATCAGATGGCCGCGCTCGCAATGGCCATTTACTTCCGCGGCCTCGAACGCGACGAGACGCAGGCCCTCACCGATGCCATGCTGCGCTCCGGTGCCACGCTCGATCTTGCGCATCTCAGGCAGCCACGCGTCGACAAACACTCAACGGGCGGAGTGGGCGACAAGGTTTCGCTTATTCTCGCCCCGCTCGTCGCTTCACTTGGCGTGACCGTACCCATGATGTCCGGACGCGGGCTCGGGCACACAGGTGGTACCCTCGACAAGCTCGAGGCGATCCCGGGCTTTCGCACCGGACTCTCCCTCACGGAAACCGTGCGCCAGCTCGAAGCGATCGGCTGCGCGCTGATCGGCCAGACGGGCGACATCGCACCGGCCGACCGCAAGCTCTACGCACTCCGCGACGCCACCGGTACCGTCGAATCGATTCCGCTCATTGCCGCGAGCATCATGAGCAAGAAGCTCGCAGAGGGGCTCACCGGTCTCGTGCTCGACGTCAAGACCGGTTCCGGCGCATTCCTCCCGGAACAGTCTCGCGCCCTCGAACTCGCGCGCACCATGATCGAACTCGGTGCCGACTATGGTGTGCCCGTCGTCGCGCTGCTCACCGCCATGGACCGTCCGCTCGGACGGGCTTGCGGCAACGCGCTCGAAGTCGAGGAGAGCATCATGGCGCTCCGTGGCGAGGGGCCGCCCGATCTCATGCGCGTCACCTACGCACTCGGCGCAGAGATGCTGCTCGTCGCCGGCGTCGTGCGCGACCGTGACGAGGCCCGCCGCCGCATGGAAGTCTCGATCTCGAGCGGCGCGGCAGCCGAGTGCTTCAGGCGCATCATCGCCGCCCAGGGCGGCAATCCGGCGGTTGTGGACGATCCCGGACTGCTGCCGGAGGCGCCAGAGTGTGAGCTCTTTGCCGCGCCCCGCGACGGCGTGGTCGCACGCGTGCTGCCGCGGGTCGTGGGCCACGGCATCATTGCGCTGGGCGGGGGCCGCACGCAGGTGGACGACATCGTCGACCCGTCGGTCGGCTTTGTGATCACCGCCCGGCCCGGCGATATCGTGCGCGCCGGCGAGCCGCTGGCCACCATCTATGCACGCGATGCGAGTGGCGTGCAGGCGGGGCAGCGGGCTCTCGTCGAGGCCATCGTGATCGGCGACGACGCCGACTTGCCGCTGCCGCTCGTCAGCCACCGCGTGACCGAGGCCGGCGTGGAGCAATACAACGAGGGGTGAGCGGCCGACGCGTGCGACCGCGGCCAGCGGAAGCTTCGCCGCCGGAACCCACGCGTTCCCCTCCCGCGTTCAGACACAGTCGTATAAACTGTCTGCAGTCCCACGCTGTCCGCGTCCGCCCGGTCCAAGGGCGCGTCCATCCCCGTCATCTTCTCGTCATGTCGCCTTCCGTCATCCGTCTGCTCAGCTTCGTTGCGCTCGGCGCCGTGCTCCCGCTGCTGGGCCTGTACGCCCTGCTGATCTGGATCTCGATCCCGAATGCAACTGGCGGCATGGAGCCCATCGTCGCGACCGTGTGCTACGTGGCGTTCACGTGCCTCTTCGGCGCAATGATCATCGTGGCGGTCAACTTCTCGCGCCAGCTCTCGCGCGAGGCCAAGGGCAATCACCAGTTGCCGCACTGAACGCAGCGAACCGGGTCGCCGAGCCTACCTCGCCGGCTCGAGCCGCAGCACCGAACCCGGGCCGCCGTCCTTGTCGATCGCGAGGTAGATGAATCCGTCCGGCCCCTGCCGCACATCACGGATTCGTCCCACCACATCCTTGAGCAACGTCTCTTCACTGGCGAACGCGTTGCCGTTGAGCGTCACGCGCGCCAACTGCTGTCCCGCCATGCCGCCCACGAACACGCTGCCCTTCCACGCCGGGAACTTGTCGCCGGTGTAGACCAGCAGTCCCGATGTGGCAATCGACGGCACCCAGTATTTGAGCGGCTGCTCCATGCCCGGACGCGCGCGCTCCTCCGTGATCGGCGTGCCATTGTAGTTGATGCCGTACGTGATCACCGGCCAGCCGTAGTTCTTGCCCTTCTGCACGAGATTGAGCTCGTCACCGCCGCGCGGACCGTGTTCGGCGTCGAAGATTTCGCCGGTAGTCGGATGCACGACAAGTCCCTGCGGATTGCGGTGACCGTACGACCAGATCTCCGGCAGCTTGCCCGTCTGTCCAACAAACGGATTGTCCGCCGGTACGCGTCCGTCATCGTGCAGCCGCACGATCGTGCCCTGATGATTGCCCGGATTCTGCGCGGGATGCGATTCGAGATTTCCCGATGGCTGCGCGCCGCGGTCGCCGACCGAGAGGTACAGGAAGCCGTCCTTGTCGAACGCGATGCGGCCACCAAAATGCGCACCCGCGCGACTGTCGGTCTTGGCGACGAAGATCTCCCTCGCATCCACGAGTGCGTTGCCTTCGAGACGCGCGCGAACGAGCACCGTCGTGGCCTTCTCATTCTCCATCATCTTCGCATGCGCGAGATAGATCACGCGATTCTGCGCAAAGTTCGGGTGCACGGCCACTTCATGCAATCCGCCCTGGCCTCGGCTGTGCACCGCAGGTACTCCGCTTACCGGCGTCGGATTCAGCACGCCGTTCTTCACTCGGCGCAGCGTGCCGCCCTTGGTGGTGACCAGCATCTCGCCGTCCGGCAAAAAGGCCATGGACAGCGGGAACGACAGCCCGTCTACCACGGGCACGACATTGAACGAGACGTTGCCGGCCCGCTGCGTTGGCATCTGCGTTGGCATCTGCGTTGGCATCTGAGCGGGCAGGAAAGTCGAGCAGGCGCTCACTACCACGGCCGCGAGCAGGAGGCGGGCAGCGGAGGCGCGTGAGGCGACGCTTGAGAGAACTGGCAAGGCGAGCTTGGACGGGCGTATCGACGGGCGAGGCATGGCGGTGCAGGCAAGGGAGACGAAAAACGGAGCTTCATTCGCACAAGAAGATGAAAAACGACCGGGCCGACGGTGTTCCGTCGCCGCAACTCCGAATATCCCGGGCAGTGCCGTTACAGCAGGGGAATATCGCCGTCCGGGAACAATCCGGTGAAGGGCAGATCCCAATCGGGCAGGATCCCGATCAGGGAAAGATCCCGCGTTCGTAGTACGAGGTCGCCACCTTCTGCAGCGACGTAGCGAGCGCCGCGCTCCGGTAATCAGCGTTCTTGAGCAGCGCGAATTCGCGCATCTGGTGATAGGCGGCCACCATCGTTTCTTCGAGCCCGGACATCACGATATCCATCTCCGACGCGCCCACGGCGACCTGCGCGAATACGCGCTCGTTGAAGTTGGACCCGGTCAGCTCCTCCACCGCCCGCAACAGCCGCGCGTTCGACGTCGCCTCGAAGCGTCGCTCCATGCGACCGAATCGCACGTGCGAAAGGTTCTTGAGCCACTCGAAGTACGAGACCGTCACGCCACCTGCATTGAGAAACAGATCGGGAAGCTGCAACACGCCACGCTCTTGCAGGATCGCGGCGGCATCGGCGGTCGTCGGTCCGTTTGCGCCTTCTGCGACGATGCGCGCCTTGATACGTGGCGCATTCTCCGCACGCAGCACGCTCTCCACGGCCGCCGGCAACAGCACGTCGCACTCCCACTCGAGGCCGGCCATACCGTCCGTGCCGGCCAGCTTGAGCTCCGCGTCGAGATCGAGCAGCGAGCCACCGTTCGCACGGTGCTGGTATGCCTGCTCCACATCGATGCCCTGACTGTGGTAGATCGCACCTTCGCGTTCCACAATGCCCACAATGCGCGCGCCGTCTTCGCTCAGGTACTTGGCCGCGAAGTATCCCACGTTGCCAAGTCCCTGCACGACTACCGTCTTACCGTCGAGCCCCTTGGTCAGGCCGAGGCGTTTCATGTCGTCGGCCTGCGCCGTCGCTTCCCGAATACCGAAGTACACGCCGCGTCCGGTGGCTTCGAGGCGACCGCGTACGCCACCCAACGAGAGCGGCTTTCCGGTGATGCAGCCCGCGGCTGCGATCTCACCGGCCTTGAGCGCGATGTACGTGTCGGCAATCCACGCCACTTCCCGCGGGCCGACGCCCATGTCCGGACCCGGCACATCCACACCCGGACCGATGCAGTTCCGCTGTACCAGCTCGAACGTATACCGGCGCACGATGCGCTCCAGTTCGCCGTCCGAATACCTGGTCTTGTCCACCTTGATCGCGCCCTTCGCACCGCCGAACGGCACATCCACCAGCGCGCACTTGTACGTCATGAGCGCGGCCAGCGCCGTCACCTCGTCTTCCGAGGCGCGATGCGTAAGCCGGATGCCACCCTTCACCGGCAGCCGGTGCTGCGAGTGATGCGCGCGCCACCCATGGATGACTTCGATCGTGCCATCATCCCGCCGAAGCGGAAAGCTCACATGGTACACGGTGTTGCACGCCTTGATCTGCTGCAACAGGCCATCAGGCAGCGACAGCAACGTCGCCGCCTTATCGACGTATCGATTGACCTGCTCAAAGAACTTCGGGGCTGCCGACATAGGGGAGGAAGGGTGTCGGGGAAAACGAAAGGTGGTGAACGCTGTTCGTCACGCAATGTCGGCGCAGGCCCCGCGGGCGGCAACCTCCCAGGCCTTGGTCCCGCCCCACGGCACCTGTTCATCGAGGCCACCCACCCCGTGTCGTACTCGTTCGCAACACTTGCGTGCGTTCTCCGGGATTTTCGCAAGCAGCCCCACCCCTGCGCAATCCCGCTGCCACACCCATTTACACGTCGAGATTCGAAACGAACCGCGCGTTGGCCTCGATGAACAAACGCCGTGGTTCCACTTCATCACCCATGAGCATCTGGAAGGTCTGGTCCGCCAGCACCGCATCTTCCATCGTCACACGCAACATGCTGCGCGTTTCCGGGTCCATGGTCGTTTTCCAGAGCTGTTCCGGATTCATTTCGCCCAGACCCTTGTATCGCTGAATGTTGACGTTCGCGCGCTCGCCGAAACGCTCCGAAATCGCTTCGCGCTCCTTCTCGCTGTACGCGTAATACTCTTCCTTGCCCTTGGCCACGCGATAGAGCGGTGGCTGCGCGATATACATGTAGCCCGCGTCGATCAGCTCGGGCATCTGCCGGAAAAAGAACGTGAGCAGCAGCGTGCGAATATGCGCGCCGTCGACGTCGGCGTCGGTCATGATGATGACCTTGTGATACCGCGCCCTGGCGATGTCGAACTCTTCGCGAATGCCGGTACCCAGCGCCGTAATGATCGTGCGAATTTCTTCGTTGGACAGCACTTTGTCGATG
>JBBQNT010000228.1:0-6199 GCA_038330215.1 Gemmatimonadales bacterium | reverse complement strand
TCGCATCGCCGTGGACATTCCTCCGCTTGGACGCATGACATGGTAGCGAACACGGGTGTGAAATCGCGGTGAATCACGCGTGAGGATCTGGCTCGCCGTGGCGCTCGCCGGCGGCGCGGGTTCAGTGGCCCGCTATGCGTTCGGGCTGCTGTTCTCCCGTCTGCCGTGGGCCTTCCCCGTGGGCACACTTGTTGTCAATGTGCTCGGCGCGTTCCTCATCGGGCTCTTCGCGCGCTGGCTGAGTGCGCCTGCCCTCGATCCGGCGTGGCGCATCGCCATGACGGTGGGATTCTGCGGCGGATTCACCACGTTCAGCACCTTCAGCGCCGAACTCATCACGCTGGCGCAGGAAGGACGCGTGGCGCGCGCGGCGGCGTACGTTGTGGTGAGCGTCTCCCTCGCGGTCGGTGCCACATTGTTGGGACTCGCCGCCGGCGACCGTCTCCTCACTCGTTGAATCCTCTTCCTCCCTTGCCATGACTGCTCCGACCGCGCCCACCGTTCCCGCCGATCTGGACGCCTGGCTTTCGGCGCATCACGGCGAGGCCATGCAGGAGCTGTTTGACTTCCTGCGCATTCCAAGCGTGAGCGCGCGTTCGGAACACGCGGACGATTGCCGACGCGCTGCAAACTGGCTCGCCGATCGGTTGAACCGTGCCGGCATCAACACGTCGCTCATGGAAGTGGACGGACATCCCGTGGTGCTGGGCGAGTGGAACGGCGCCGGCCCCGATGCGCCAACCTTGCTCGTGTACGGACACTACGATGTGCAGCCCGCTGAACCGCTTGAGCTCTGGACATCGCCGGCGTTCGAACCCGAGGTGCGGGACGGTCGCATTTACGCGCGCGGCAGCGTGGACGACAAGGGACAGCTGTACCTGCACGTAAAGGCGCTCGAAGCACATCTCGCAGTGCGTGGCACGCTGCCGGTGAACGTGATCGTGCTGGCCGAAGGTGAGGAAGAGGTAGGTAGTGTGAACCTCGAGCAGTTCCTCGAGACGCATCGTGAGCGTTTGCGCTGCGATGGCGTGGTGATATCCGACAGCACCATGTTCGCGCCGGGCTTGCCGAGCATTCTCTCGTCGCTGCGCGGCCTCGCGTATGTGCAGATCGACGTGCGCGGACCGGACAGCGACCTGCACTCGGGCATGTACGGCGGCGCGGTGGTAAATCCGGCCATGGCGCTCGCGCGAATTCTCGCCACGCTACACGATGACAACGGTCGCGTGGCGATTGCCGGCTTCTACGATGCCGTGCAGGCGTGGCCAGATGCAGTACGCGCGCAGATGCGCACGTTGCCATTAGATGAAGACACGTTTCGCGGTGACGTCGGTGCACCCGCGCTCGGCGGCGAGCGGGGTTACACGGTACTCGAGCGACTGTGGACGCGTCCCACCTGCGAAGTGAACGGACTGCTCAGCGGATACACCGGTGAAGGCGCCAAGACAGTGCTGCCGGCCGTGGCCATGGCGAAGGTGAGTTGCCGTCTCGTGCCGGACCAGGATCCGAAGATCGTGGAACGCCTGATCGCCGAGCATGTTGCGCGCGTGACGCCGCCGGGCGTGGTAGCCACGGTCACGGCCATGCACGGCGGCCGACCCTGGCGTGCCGATGTGCGTGGCCCGTTGCACGACGCGGGCGTCGCGGCACTGCGCGCCGCATTCGGACGCGAGCCCGTCATCACCGGCGAAGGTGGATCGATTCCCGTCGTGGGTGACTTCGAGCGTATTCTCGGTGCGCCCGTGCTGCTCATGGGCTTCGGATTGCCGGGCGAAAACGCACATGCCCCTGACGAATGGATCTCCGAGGAGAACTTTCGTCAGGGGATGCGTGCGGCCGCCACGTTGCTGGACGAATACGCCCGATAGTTCGCGATGGCCCCGCTCGTCGTCAGAACTCGGCGAAGATGTCCGTATCGTCGTCGTCGAACGGAATCATGCGCTCGCCGCTGTCCGCAGCGGCTGAGCGTGGAGTGGCAGCAGCGGCGGTTGCAGGTACGCGCTGGCCCGCGGCGCGGTTGACCGCAGTGGGAGCGCGCCTGGCTGCGCTCCGTCGCGTGGATGCAGTGGACTCTGCACGACCTGCATGCTTCTCGGCTTTGCGCGCAGAGGCGCCGTCCACGATGAACTGCGACGCCATGTCGTGCATCTCGCCGGCTTGCGCCTGCAGTTCCGCGGCCGCGCTGGCGGATTCTTCGGCGTTGGCAGCGACGCGCTGTGTCAACTGCGCAATCTGCTTGATCGCCGACGTCACTTCGCCCAGCTCCTGTTCCTGCTCACGCGCACCGTCGGCGATGTTGGCCATCATCGTACTCGCACGTTCCACGCCTGTGCGGATCTCTTCGAGGCGACGGCGCACGCCGTCGTTGAGCTTGACGCCCGTCTCGGTTTTCTGCACCGACTCTTCAATGAGCACCGCGCTGTTGCGCGCGGCTTCGGCTGCCCGAATGGCGAGGCTACGCACTTCGTCGGCGACCACGGCGAAGCCCTTGCCCGCATCACCCGCGCGCGCCGCTTCCACTGCGGCGTTGAGCGCCAGCAGATTCGTCTGGAAGGCGATCTCGTCGATCGTCTTCACGATCTTTGCGGTCGAATCGGCCGACTTCTTGATGTCGGTGACCGCTTCCGCCAGCGCCTGCATGCGCTCGACACCCTGTTCGGTATCGGTGCGTGCGCGCTCCATCGCAGCGCGCGCTTCATGAGCGTCGGCGGCGCTAGCCTTTGTGCGCTCGCCCACGATCACGAGACGGTTGGACACCTGGTCGATCGAGCCTGCCTGGTCCGCAGCGCCCGACGCGAGGTCCTGGCTGCCGGCACCGATCTCGGCGGCGGCGGCGTTCACCTGCGCAACAGCAGACGTGAGCGACGCGAACGCTTCGCCGATGTTCGCGAGCGCGAGGTTGAGCGACTCCTTGATTGCTGCGTGGTCACCCTGATAGTCGCCTTCCATGCGCACCGCGAGGTCACGCTGCGCAACGCGCGCCAGCACGGTGCGCGCCTCATCGATCGGCGCGTTCACCGCGTCCAGCATCGCATTCGTGCCCACGATCACGTCGGCGTACGCGCCTTCGATGCCCCTGGCTGAGCCGCGCTGCGACAGGTTGCCCACCTGTACGGCCGTGATCGTAGTGCCGACTTCACCAATCACCGTCTGCAGCGCTTCCGACACGCGGTTCACGTTGCGCGAAAGCACATCGTGCTCGGAACGCGGCTGAACGGCTGCGCCCTTGAGGTCGCCCACCGCGAGCCGGTCGGCTGCGTGTGCGATGTCGCTGATGTAGGCAAGCATCCCGCGGAATGCGTCGGCGAGTGCACCGATCTCGTCCTTCGACGTGATGTCTATCTTCTGCTCGATGCGTCCGTTGGCGATCTCGCTCGCCGCGCTCGAGAGCGTGGAGAGCGAACCCATGATGCTGCGCAGCGTACCGATGGCAATCACCGCCAGCACAGCGAGTGCGATCACCAGCACCGCCGTTGAGCCGAACAGCGTTTTGGTCTGCATCGCGCGTGCGCTCGCAAACGCGGTTGTGATGCGCGCTTCTTCATGGCTGCGCCGGTCTGCGAGGGATGTCGCGAGTGCTGCATACTGCGAGCGCATGCTCTGCATGCCGCTCATCAGGTCGAGCGCCATGTCACCCGACACCATGCCGAGGCTGGTGGCGCGTGCGCCGTCGGCGTACACGCGAAACGCCGCCAGCAGGCTGTCGATGCCTTCCTGCTCCACCAGGTCGTTCAGTGACAGCGAGTCGCCCAACGAGGTGAAACGCTCCGACAGCGTATCGGCCGCGAGCACGGCACTCTCGTCACTTGCGCCGACGGCATCGCGCAGTGCGCGCTGGTAGTTCTCGAGCGTGCGCTCGAGTCGCTGGCTCACCTGCAGCGCAGGCGAGTAACCGTTCTCGATGCGCTGCTGTTCGGACTGCGCCGCGAGGCCCAGCGAGACCACGACCGCAAGCGTGACGATGAAACCCACTGCTGCAACCGCGGGCAGAGCGAGAATCTTGGCGCGAAGTGTCAGAGAGCGAAACATGCCGAAGGGGGAAGCGAGGAACGACGTGCCTGGGCCGACCGGGGTATGGCCGTCCAGTCTCCTCCTCCGGGTATCGGCTTCAGGCGCCGTCTCTTTAGCGTTTGCTCACTATCCCGACATGTCGCCAACGTGCGCTCGCCGGAGTCGGCCGTGCGCGTCCGGCTATCGCGCGTCCGGCTATCGCGCGTCCGGCCAGGCAGCCCAGAAATACAACGCTGCGCCGAGCCACAATCACGGGGCCCAGCGCAGCGTTCGATCGATCAGTGTGTCAGAACGTCTGACCACGCAACACGGGTAGTGCGGTGCTCAGAGCCCGTCGAGCAGCGAATCGTTGTCGTTGGTGCCCGCCACGCGCTTGATCAGCCACTCCATGCCGGCCTGCGGCGGCATCTGTGCAAGCCCGCGGCGAAGCAGGTGCACCTTCTGCAACTGGTCCGGACGATAGAGCTTCTCTTCGCGTCGCGTTCCGCTCACCGCGATATCGAACGCAGGATAGATGCGACGGTCGGCCAGGCTGCGATCGAGTTTGATCTCGCTGTTGCCCGTGCCCTTGAACTCCTCGAAGATCACGTCGTCCATGCGCGAACCGGTTTCCACCAGCGCCGTGGCGATGATGGTAAGCGAGCCGCCGCCATGTTCGGGTGCGATCATGCGCGCCGAGCCGAAGAACGCCTTGGGCTTTTGCATGGCCGACGAATCCAGACCGCCGGACAGCGTGCGACCCGTGCCGCGTTCCACAGTATTGTGCGCACGTGCGAGACGTGTGATCGAGTCGAGCACGATCACCACGTCCTTGCCCTGTTCCACCATGCGGCGCGAACGCTCGAGCACCATGTCGGCGACTTCCACGTGGCGCTTGGCCGGCATGTCGAAGCTTGACGCGACGACTTCACCGTAGCCCCAGGTGATCATCTCGCTCACTTCTTCCGGACGTTCGTCCACGAGCAAAATGAAGAGACCAGCCTCGGGGTGGTTGATTGCGACGCCTTCCACGATCGCCTGCAACAGCGTGGTCTTGCCGGCGCGTGCTGGTGCCACGATGAGGGCGCGCTGGCCGTAGCCGATGGGCGCGATGAGGTCGATCGCGCGGCGCGTGAGTTCGGGGCCCGTCTTGGCGGGCTGCCCGGTCTCGAGCGTGAGCTTCCGGTCGGGGTAGCTCGCGGTGAGCGTATTGAAGTCGGAACGCTTGCCTTCAGCGATCGGTGGTCCGTCATTGAGCGCGGTGATCTCGATAACAACCGAGCGTCCCCGCTGATCCTTGCCCCACGTGCCCTCGATCTTGTCACCGCGGCGTAGCCCGTGCTGCCGCACCAGTTGCGGCGGAACGAATGGATCGGTGGGTTCGGGCAGATAGCTGGCACTCGCCTGACGCACGAAGCCGGCGTCTCGCGTCAGGTCGAACCACCCCACGACCGCTCCCTCCACGACGGTCGGCGGCGCGGCCTCGCGCGGTTCCCGCGGTTCCCGCGACTGGCGTTCCCGCGGTTCGCGAGGACCACGCTCCGGTCGATCGCCGCCACGCTCCTTCCGGAAGCGGCCGCGACCACGACGGGTATTGCGCCGAGCGCCGTGCTGGCCGTTCTGGCGGGAGTCCTGATTCGATTCGCTGGGTGGGCCGCCGGATGGCGGACTCGCGGGTGCGTCGTTGGACGCAGCGGCGGGTGGGGCGTCGGTAGGCGCTGCGGCAGGCGGGGCATCAGCGTTCCGCGGAGCCGAAGGTTCTGGCGCGTCAGTTCTGGTCTCAGGACCGTCGCGATACGGATTCGGCTCGCCACCGGCGTCGGTTGCTTGTGCATCACGGGTCCGGGGCCGACGGCCACGGCGATAAGGGCGCTTGGGTTCGTTCATGCTGTACTGCGTGTGGCGTGGAGGATCGGTGAAATCACCGATCCGGGGTGCGGCGCGGGTGCGCCGAATCGTGCATGTCGCACGGAATCAGTCGTAGCCTCGGGAGCAGCGCTCGCGTGGGGACTGGTACTGGAACTGATCTGGACGGTGGCGGTACGCGCCGTCTTGCCTCGGAAGTGAACTTCCCTTCCGTTCTCGCAGGGACGTGGACACCGGGTGGGTGTCCTGACGTACTGCACGTCGTCGTCTCGGGGGGCCAGCAGGTGGACGCTTATGGACGGTTGCCGCAACGCGTGCACCGCCAGCTGGCCGGGGACCTTCA
>JBBQNT010000227.1:0-6222 GCA_038330215.1 Gemmatimonadales bacterium | reverse complement strand
GGCGGCGCGCATTTCGTCGGCACCGGCGTGACAGCCTACACCATCGGTTTGCGTGGCAGCCACGTTGATGTCTTCAACTACCGGCAATCCCGCTCGCGTCGGGCTGGCGGCGGCAGCCGCAGCACCGGCACCAGCGCCAGCACCGTTGCCGCTACCGTTGCCGCTATCGTTGCCGTTGCCCGCCGACACAGCTGGCGTGGCTGCCGTTGGCGCACAGCCAAGCCCACCCGTCGCGTCAGCATCGTTGGCCATGGGCGTACTGCCCGCGTCATCATACGCGACTTCATTCCTGCGAACATCTATCGACATGGCTATGCCTCAAACGGTGTCGTAGACAACTTCGAGCGTGGACTTCGTGATCTCTTCCTTGCCGCACATGTCGAACATGGTGGCCGGCTGCAGCACCACATCACGACCGGTAGTCTCAGCGCTGAACAGATCGAGAATGCCGTCCATGGTGAGCGGCTTGGGTCGCACTGGTGGCGCGTCGGCGACGTTCTGAGCGAGCGTTTCAAACAGCGGACCCCACTGCGTGCCTGGAATGCCAACGATTTCGTAGTTCGCGCTCTTGCGACGAATGTCATCGTGCTGCGGAATCGCGGCGAGCACGGGAATGCCGGCAGCCTTGGCAAACGCGGCGGCTTCACCGGTGCCGTCGTCCTTGTTGATGAGAATGCCGGCCACACCAACGTTGCCGCCGAGCCTGCGGAAATACTCAACGGCGTTGCACACATTGTTCGCGACATACAGCGACTGCATGTCATTCGAACCCACCACAATCACCTTCTGACACATGTCGCGCGCGATCGGCAAACCAAAACCGCCGCACACGACGTCGCCCAGGAAGTCGAGCAGCACGAAGTCAAAGCCCCAGTCGTGGAAGCCGAGCTTCTCGAGGATTTCGAAGCCGTGAATAATGCCGCGTCCACCGCAGCCGCGGCCCACTTCGGGACCGCCAAGCTCCATGGCAAACACGCCATCGCGAATAAAGCACACGTCCCCAATGGCCACCGCTTCACCAGCGAGCTTCTTCTTGGCGCTCACTTCGATGATGGTAGGGCAGGCCTTGCCGCCGAACAGCAGCGATGTGGTGTCGCTCTTGGGATCACAGCCAATGAGCAGCACCTTCTTGCCTTGCTGCGCCATCATGTACGACAGATTCGCGAGCGTAAAACTCTTGCCGATGCCGCCCTTGCCGTAGATCGCGATGATCTGCGTCTCCTTGGTGACGGGCCCGGTGTGCACCGTTTCCGGTTCATCACTGTTCGCTTCAGCGCGCACGTTGGCGTGCAGTTGGTGCAGGGCAGTGCCGTTGTCACTCATGCGACGGAGCTCCAGTCGAGGATCATCTTGACGCATTCAGGATCGGTGAATGCGGTCGTGTAAGCAGAGTCGGCCTGCTCGGCGCTTTGCCGATGCGTAATGAGACCGTCGAGATTCAGTTTGCCGCTGTTGACGAGATCGGCGACCGCAACCAGATCGCCCGGCGCCCACTGCGCGGCGACGGCGAACGTTGCTTCGCGCAGGAACGCGGGCGGAAAGACAAAGCTCACCGGTTCATGATAGAAGCCGGCCAGTACGATCGTGCCACCTGGTTTGAGCCGAGAGACCAGCGTGTCGAGCAAACCATTCGCGCCACTGACTTCAGCAATGCACTGGTACGTTGTTCCGGTGTCGTGATCGGGGTGCACAACGTTGTATCCATCAGCGCCCGCAGATCGCGTGGGATTGATTTCCCAGACGGTCGGTGCAGCGCCGCCGAGCACGAGCACGAGTCGCGCGATGAGACGACCGAGCGCGCCGTGTCCAACCACAAGATCGGGCAGCGGTCGCTTGCCGACACCGAGTGCGTGATAGGCAGTGGCCGCGAGCGCGAGCAGGGCGCCGCGTTCGCCGACATGCTCATCGAGCAGGACGGTGCGCTGACCGGGAACGACGACCTTTGCCGCCTGTCCACCGAACAGACCGCGCGCGCCTTCGAAGCCCTTGGAGCCGGCAATGAACACCTGCTGGCCGACCGTGCGGCCAGACGTCGGGCCGGCCGAGACGATGGAGCCGACGGCTTCATAGCCGGGCACGAGTGGGTAGCCGAGCCCGGGGAAGGGCGGCATGGTGCCGGTATATAGAAGACGCTCAGTTCCGGTGCTGATGCCGGACCAACGGATGGCGACGACGACGTCTTCGTCGGCGGGGGGGACGAGGGACAATCGACGCAGCGCGAGGGTCTCGGGCTGTTCGAATACGACGGCCAACGTATCCACAAAACTCCGGTGGGGCGGGAGGGAAATAGTGCTTCTTGGCGCTTGGTGTAAACTGAACGTTACACCTTGGGGTGTCAAGAAAGCCGAGTTTGTGGGTCGGGAATGGTGGGGGAACTGATTAGATCGGGCCAGACGGCCTGACGGCAGGAGCGCCCAAAGGCCGAATGGGGGCGGCTCATGCGGACGATGCTGTCCAGCTTGAGCGACTCAGGCCTGGGCTACGATGAGGCCGGTTTGGATGGGATAGCGGGTGGCTACCTGCTTTGACTTTTTGAAGCCGGCGGCGGCTAGCATGGCGTGCAGTTCGTCGGGGCGGCGGGCTCGGCCTTTGCCCATGGCCATGAGGTAGAAATTGAAATAGGCGTCGCCTACGGGTTCGGCGCCCCGGACGCCGGCCATGGCCTCGGCGACGAGCAGCGTTCCACCTTTTGGAAGGGCGGCGTGGACTTTGCGCAGCAGACGGTCTACTGAGGCGTCGTCGTGGTCGAGTAGAACTCGTACCAGGGTGGCTACGTCGGCGCCGCCGGGCAGCGCTTCCGCGTGGAAGTTGCCGCCAACGCAGGTGGACCGATCGCCGAGTCCGGCGCGTTGCAGGCGCGATTCGGCGCGGGTGATGACGGCCGGCAGGTCGAAAAGCATGAGGTTGAGCGAGCGATGCCGGAGCCCGGCGTGACTCAGGAACACGCCTTCACCGCCGCCGATGTCCAGCAGGCAGTCGTGCTTTGACAGGTCGTACGCGTCGAGCACATCCGAAGCGAGCGGCGGCAGCGTGGCGGCCATCATCTCGGAGTATGAGGCGACGCGGGCGTCGTCAATCGCCTGCGGACGCGGGGCGTCAGCATAGGGCCAGTAGCGCGAGAGCTCCGTGCGGAAATCGCTCCCGGAGCGCAACAGCGTGACGGGGTCGGCGAGATCGCCGTAGGCCATTTTGTGGTGTTCGATGAGCGCGACGAGGCCGGCGTTGCCGACCATGGGAGCGCCGAGCGGGCCGAGTGCGATGCGTCCGCCGGAGCGACGGACGAGCAGGCGCAGGGAGCAGGCGGCGCGCAGTAGTCTTTCCGTCGCGACAGCCGACAGGCCAGTTCGCGCGCCGATCTGTTCCGGCGTGAGCGAACCCGCGGCCAGCATATCAAACAGCTTGAGCTCGACACAGGCGTAAAGCGTTTGCGTGTAGACAAACCCGGCCATGAGGTCGAACAGCTGCCGACTGCGGCGTAGCGCGATTGGTCGCGTGAGCGGAAAGCGGGCGGCCCATCGCTGAAAGCCTTCTGTTGCGACGAAGGCGTTCCAGCGATCACGCCATCGGTCCCAGATCGGCGCCGCATGGGGGGCCGGCACGCCGGCCGAGGTTGCGGAGGGGAGGGAGGGCGCGGCGGAAGGCGCGATCGCGGAGACGCCCAGGTTGTGCGCCTGGGCCGCGATGAGCGAGGGGGAGGGCATCGCCTCGGCGAGCGAGCGGTCGGGGGGCGTCAACGTGGACACCCGTAGGCGAGACAAGGTGGCAACTGTGCGGCGTGGGGAGCCCTGCCGTGGGCGGCGCTGGGTGCGCTGCGCACGGCGGAGGCGTACGGAGCCGACGATAGTGCGCGCCCGCGAGAGTGTCAAGCTAAGTGTACACTTGTCGCGTCTACGCTTAATTACCGCCCATGCGTCATGTCTATCCTTTCAGTGCCATCGTGGGGCAGGACGAGATGAAACTCGCCCTGCTGCTCACGGCTGTTGACCCTACGATTGGCGGGGTCATGGTGTTCGGGGACCGCGGAACCGGGAAGAGCACGGCTGTGCGCGGTCTCGCCGGCCTGCTGCCGCCCATGACGGTGGTCGCCGGGTGCCGCTATGGTTGTGCGCCGCCGGCGAGCGGTGGATGCAGCTACTGCGACCGGGGACACGTGACCGAGCAGCATGGCGACCGCGTGCGAACGGCGAAGGCGCCGGTGCCGGTGGTGGATTTGCCGCTTGGCGCGACGGAAGATCGCGTGGTTGGCGCGCTTGATCTCGAGCGTGCGCTGACTACGGGTGAGAAGGCGTTTGAGCCGGGACTGCTCGCCCGCGCGCACCGCGGATTCTTGTATGTGGATGAAGTGAACCTGCTTGAAGATCATCTCGTTGACCTGCTGCTCGACGCGGCGGCGACGGGTGAGAATGTGGTGGAGCGCGAAGGTGTGAGTGTTCGACATCCGGCGCGTTTTGTTTTGGTGGGTAGTGGAAATCCTGAAGAGGGAGAGTTGCGCCCGCAGTTGCTGGATCGATTCGGACTGGCAGTGGATGTGAAGACGCCGACGGAGATCGCGCTACGTATCGATGTGATCAAGCGGCGTGATGCGTTCGATCGAGATCCTGATGCGTTTGTGGCGACGTGGGACAAGGCTGAACGCGCGGTGCGTCGTCGCCTTGTGAAGGGGCAGGAGCGTCTGGCGTCGGCGACGGTGCCTGATGCGGTGCTGGAGCGTGCGACTGAGCTGTGTGCGAAGCTTGGTACAGATGGACTTCGCGGCGAACTCACGTTGCTGCGCACGGTGCGCGCGTACGCGGCACTCGAGGGACATGGTGAGGCCACACTGGATGACTTGCGTCGCATTGCGCCGCTCTGTCTTCGCCATCGTTTGCGTCGGAACGTGCTTGATGAAGCCAGTGGCACAACGCGTGTCGAGCGGGCGCTTGATGAGCTGTACGCAAACGCGTGATCAAAGGCCTGCGGTGATATTGTGAGCGACGCGAACGTCGTGCGCGCTGCGGGTGCGCCCTCGTGGAATGACGGGGAACTTGTTGCGGCGTTGCTGGCGATCGACCCGGTCGGATTGGGCGGTGTGGTGCTTGACCATGCGTCGCACGAGGCAGCGCGGGCGTGGGTGGAGCTATTGCACGCGTGTCTGCCAGCTGGTGCGCCGGTGCGTCGAGTGCCGGCGAGTGTGTCCGACGATCGGCTGCTCGGCGGCGTGGATCTGGCGGCGACGCTTTCGACGGGGCGCCTGGTGGTGGAGACCGGCGTGCTGGCGGCAAGCGATGGCGGAGTGGTCGTGCTGCCCATGGCCGAACGCGCATCGGGACCGGTAACCGCGGCACTGGTTGGTATGCTCGACTTGCATGCGGTGCGCGTGGAGCGCGAGGGCATTGCGGCCAGGCACGACGCGCGCGTTGCGCTGGTGTGTCTGGACGAAAGCGCCGAAGACGAAGCGATGTCTGTTGCGATTACCGATCGATTGGCGTTTCGGGTATCGGGCATGCATGTGTTTGCAGCATCAGTGCAGACACGCGACGCGTTGATGCGCGCGTCGCAGGAAGCGCGCGAGCATGTGATGCAAGTTGCGGACGGCGCAACGTGGCTTGAAGGACTCTGCGAGTTGGCCGATGCGTATGGGATCGAGTCGCTGCGTGCGCCACTGTTTGCGTGGCGTGCAGCGCGCGCTCATGCTGCACTGTACGCGCGCGACGTGGTGACCGAGGATGATGCCGCGGCCGCGGCGCGATTGGTGCTGCTGCCGCGTGCGGTGCGCATGCCGATGCCGCCGGATGCAGAACCGGACACACAGACGGAGCAGGAATCGCAGCCCGACTCGAACGAACCAGAGCAGCCAACAACGCCGGAGCCGGAGCCACCATCACCGCCGCCAGAGTCCGACTCGTCACCACCGCCGCCCGACACACCGCCCGACAGCGATCAGGAAGCGAGCCTTGACACGCGCCCGCCCGCTGACATTCTGCGCGACGCGGTGGCGTCCACGCTGCCGCCTGGTGTGCTGGAACAGTTGCTCGCGCGCGCTGCAGCGCAGCGTGGTGTGCAGGGCAAGGCGGGAGAAGAGACGGTGAGTCTACTGCGCGGTCGTCCGCGTGGCGCGCGCAGCGGAATGCCGCGCGGTGGCGCACGATTACACCTGCTGGAAACGCTGCGAGCCGCAGCACCGTGGCAACGCGCGCGTGGGCGAACGGATCGCGAGCAGCGTGTGGAGCTGCGCAAGGATGA
>JBBQNT010000226.1:0-6237 GCA_038330215.1 Gemmatimonadales bacterium | reverse complement strand
CGCGTGGCGCGTGCGCTCGCGGCCTGTCCGATCCCGACGATCTCGGCCGTAGGGCATGAGACCGACATCTCGATCTGCGATCTGGTCGCGGACCTTCGCGCCGCGACGCCCAGCGCCGCGGCCGAGGCCGCCGTGCCGGCGGTGCTGGACCAGCGGGCCAGGCTGCGTGCGCTGGGCCGCCAACTGGCCGCCACCGCGCTACGACGGCAGCATCGCGTGACCACACGCGTCGAAAACATCCAGCGGCGACTGGTGATGAACGCCCAGCGTGTGACGGAGCGGCGACAAGCGCGGTTGTTCACGGCGGCGGCCCAGTTGGAGGCGCTGAGTCCGCTCGCGACGCTCGCGCGCGGCTACGCGGTGGCGCGTACGCCCGAGGGCGCTACTTTGTCGGAGGTGGGAGCGTTCGCCGACGGACTGGCGTTCGAGCTCTGGTTGCGCGACGGCATCGTTTCGGCCACGGCCGGCGCGACCCGCGCCCGGCCGGACCTCCCGGTGGCCGACCCGGCATCAGACGTGGAGCGCGCATGACGTTCGAAGAAGATGTAGCCAGGCTGGAAGCGATCGTCCGCGATCTCGACCGCGATGACCTCGATCTCGATCGCGCGCTTTTCTTGTTCGAGGAAGGCATCGCGCGCCTGCGTTCGGCCAACGTCGCCCTGGCCGAGGCCGACGGGCGTGTGCAGGAACTCGTCGCCGCCGCCGACGGATCGTTCAGCCTGACTGACCGTGACGACTGAGCAACTCGTTCGACCGTCCGCGCTCGCCAGTGCGCCAACCCCGATGCCCGCTCCGTTGCCGTCGGCCAGCCGGTTCGCCGAAGATCGCGTGGCGGTGCAGCGAGCACTCGACGCATTTTGCGCGCGGTGGCTCTCCTCGGTGGCGCCGCTTACCGCAGAAGCCATCCGGTATGCGCTGCTGGGCGAGGGCAAGCGCCTGCGCGCGATCCTGCTGCTCGAAGCGAGTCGCGCGTGTGGTGGACCTGCCGACGCGTACGAACTCGCGGCGGCGGTCGAAGTGGTGCACGCCTACTCGCTCGTGCACGACGACCTGCCGTGCATGGATGATGATGATGTCCGTCGCGGTCGCCCCACGGTGCACCGCGTGTATGGCGTGCCGGTGGCGACGGCAGCTGGACTGGCGATGGTGCCACTGGCTGCGCGCAGCGCCTACCGCGCCGCCCGCGAGCTGGAGCTTTCCGCGGGCGAGGCGGGCGATGTGGTGCGCACCCTCATGGAGGCGTCTGGCGCCGGTGGCATGATCGGCGGGCAACTGCTCGATCTCGAAGCCGAGGGCGTGGCGCTGTCGCTCGATTCGATGGAGCGAGTGCACCGTCTCAAGACCGGCGCGCTGATCGCAGCCTCCGTTACGCTCGGCGCTCAGGCAGCGCGGGCGAGTGCGCAGCGGCGTCACGCGCTGGCGCGCTATGGCGCGGCCATCGGTCTCGCGTTCCAGATCTGCGACGACGTGCTCGACGTGACCGCGACCACCGACGAACTTGGGAAGACTGCCGGACGTGATCTCGCGCTCTCCAAGAGCACCTATCCGGCGCTGCTCGGGGTAGAGGGAGCGATTGAACGCGCCACGGCGTTGATCAACGAAGCCTGTGCGACACTCGCGGCGGAGGGGCTGCTTACGCCCACGCTCGAGCAGCTGGCGCGGTACATCGTCGAGCGACGGAACTGACGGTCTCGTCCGACCCTCCCGTCCCGGCAACTCTAACTCCGAAAGATCATGGCCCTCCTCGATCGCATTCAATCTCCCGCGGATTTGCGCGGCCTCACGCGCGATGAGCTGCGCACCGTCGCCGCCGAAATGCGAGCGCGATTGATCGAAGTGTGCTCCGATACCGGCGGGCACATCGGCGCGGGGCTGGGCGTCGTCGAGCTGACCATCGCGCTGCATACCGTGTTGGATACCCCGCGCGATCTGCTGGTCTGGGACGTGGGTCATCAGGGCTATCCGCACAAGTTGCTGACCGGCCGCAATGATCGCCTTGACACGCTGCGCCAGGAGAACGGGCTGAGCGGCTTTCTGAAGCGCACAGAAAGCGAATACGACACCTTTGGCGCGGGTCACGCGGCCACCGCAATCTCGGCGGCGGTTGGTATGGCTGCGGGTCGCGATATTCGCGGTGAGGACTTCAAGGTCGCGGCTATTCTGGGTGACGGCGCGCTGTCATGCGGCCTGTCGTACGAGGGGCTCAATAACGCCGGCCATTCCGATCGCGATCTCATTGTCGTTCTCAACGACAACGAGATGTCCATTGCGCCCAATGTCGGTGCGATGCACAAGTATCTGCTCTCGGTGCAGCGCAACCCGCTGTACAACCGCCTGCGCTCCAAGATTGGCGACCTCGTCGACTCGGCGCCGTCGCCGTTCACCGGCGTGAGTACGCTCGTTCGCAAGTGGGAAGAGAGCGTGAAGTCATTCCTCACCCCCGGCGTGCTGTTCGAGGAACTCGGCTTTCGTTATTTCGGTCCGGTTGACGGGCATGACATGGACGCGCTGATTGAAACGCTCAGCGCCGTGCGTGACTTCAAGGGTCCGCGTCTCGTGCATGTGATCACGCAGAAGGGCAAAGGCTTTCCGGCCGGTGAGCACGGTGAGAAGTGGCATGCGCTGCCGCCGGGACACGATCCGGCTACTGGCAAACAGCGTGCCGCAGCCAAGGCGGGCAATCCCAACTACACTGCCGTGTTTGGCAAGGGGCTGGCCGAGCTCGGCGAAGAAGTGAAGGAGCTCGCGGTCATCACCGCGGCCATGCCCAGCGGCACGGGGACAGGCCCGTTTGGAAAGGTGTTTCCGGCACGCTTCTTCGATGTCGGCATTGCCGAAGGTCATGCGGTGACGTTCGCCGCGGGTTTGGCGACGCAGGGCATCAAGCCGGTCGTCGCGATCTACTCCACGTTCCTGCAGCGCGGTTACGACAACATCATCCATGATGTGGCGATTCAGCACCTGCCGGTGACGTTTTGCATGGACCGCGCTGGACTCGTTGGCGAAGACGGTGAAACACACGCTGGGCTCTATGACATTGCATACATGCTCGCCGTGCCCGGCATGACTGTTACGGCGCCTAAGAACGGTACGGAAATGCTCGGTCTCCTGCGAGCCGGTGTGGAGCACGACGGACCGTTGTGCCTGCGCTATCCACGCGACTTGTCGCCAGATGTGCCCGTGGCCATGAAGGACATTCCCGCGGTGCCATACGCGACGTGGGAAGTGCCGCGACACGGCCGCGAACTTGCGATTCTCGCCGTCGGTACAATGGTGCACACGGCGCTCGAAGCCGCCGAACAGTTGGCGGCCGATGGCTTTGATATCACCGTCGTGAACTGTCGCTATCTCAAGCCGTACGACGAAGTGACCCTCAATGCGGTCCTTTCGGATCACACCATGGTACTGACGCTCGAAGAGGGCACCGTGGTGAACGGGTTCGGTGCGTTCATGAGCGCCACGATTCGCCGTCTCGCTCCGAACGTGCGTGTGTCCGTGCACGGCGTACCAGATCGCATCGTGTACGCCGCATCGCGTGCGCGACAGTTGGCGCAGTGCGGACTGGATGTGGCTGGTGTCGTTGAGCGTGTTCGCGCACTGCGCGAGACCGAAGCGCTGGCCGGCTGATGCGCATCGGCGTGGTTGGACATCGCGGATACGCCGGGCTTCCCGGCGTGCTCGGCGCGTTGCTCGATCTGGCACCCGCGCTCGGCGCCACGCTCGCCTTCGAAGAAGAGCTCTACGAGATCGCGGAACAGGGTGAAGCACTGGGCGACCCCGAGTCGCTCGACTTGCTGCTCACGCTTGGTGGGGACGGCACCCTGCTGCGTGGCGCGCGCTATCTCGCGGGACGTGACATTCCCATCCTCGGCGTCAACCTTGGTCGCCTCGGCTTTCTCACGTCATGCGGCGGTGATGAGTTCGAGGACGCACTGCGCCTCTGGTCGCGCGGCGAGTTCACGGCCGAGAACCGCATGACGCTCGACGCCCATGCGTATGGCGTGGACGGCGCGCCTCGCGGCAACTGGCGATGCCTCAACGATGTCGTACTGCACAAGGGAGGCTTTGCGCGTGTCGTGCGCTTTGCCGTGCACGTGGACGGTGAAGCGATCGGCGCGCTCGGCGCCGACGGCGTGGTCATCTCCACGCCAACTGGCTCCACCGCCTACAGCCTCTCGGCCGGAGGACCCGTTGTCGTGCCGACGGTGGAATCCATCATCGTGACGCCCGTTTCGCCACACACGCTGGCCATGCGCCCGCTCGTGCTGCCGCCGGATGTCGAAGTCGCGGTGCGTGCAGAAGATGGGCCGGAAGGACTTTTGGTGACGGTGGACGGACAGGTCGGCACTACCTTCACGTCCGGTGAAACTCTTCGCATTCGTCGCGCCAGCGCCCCGGTTCGCATTGTCCGCTTCCCCGGCACCTCCTTCTTCGTTCGACTGCGCCACAAGCTCGGCTGGGGCGGGCTGTCCGAGCGCGACGGCATCGTCGCGCCCGTCTAGCGGATCACTCGGCGTGCTGCTCGAGCTGCGCCTTCGTAACGTCGCCGTCATTGAAGCGGTCACGCTCCCACTCGCCACCGGTCTCAACGTGCTCACCGGCGAAACCGGCGCGGGCAAGTCGCTGGTTGTTGGTGCACTGAGCATGCTGCTCGGAGAGCGCGCTGGCGCCGATCGCATTCGGCCAGGGGCGGACAAGGCCGTTGTTGAAGCCACGTTCGACACCAACGCGCGCGCAGACCTGCTCGCATGGCTCGACGAGCGCGGCATCGACGCCGACGAGCAGTGTCTCACGCTCAAGCGCGAAGTCGCTGCGAACGGCCGCTCGCGCGCCTGGGTGAACGGTAGCGCGGTCACCGTGGGTGTGTTGCGTGAACTCGGCTCGCAACTCGTGGCTGTGCATGGCCAGCACGAGGCACAGCAACTGCTCGATCCGTCGGCACAACGCGATGTGCTCGACGCGTTCGCCGGTGCTCAGTCGCTCGCCGCGCGCATCGCTGCTGCGCACGCACGAGTGCTGCAGGCACGAAGCGAACTCGAAACGCTCGAGGGTCGTCGCCGAGCCGCCGAGCAACGTGCAGACTACCTGCGATTTCTGGTGCAGGAGATCGAGGCCGCAAACCCGCGGCCCGGTGATGACAATGTTGTGGAGGCGGAACACCGGCGGCTCGCCCACGCGGAGGAGCTGCGCGCCAGCGCAGCGCAGGCCGCCAACGTTCTGGCCGGGGAGGACGGCGCGGTACTTTCGCAGCTCGACGTCGTGCGGCGCGGGCTATTGTCGCTGCAGCGCATCGATCCCGGGCTGGAGCGACTGCAGCCATCCTTTGACAGTGCATACTTCGCGCTCGAAGAACTGGCCCGCGAACTTGCGAGCTACGTGGAGTCTGTGGACAGTGATCCTCGCCGCCTGCAGGAAGTCGACGCCCGTCGCGCCGTGCTGCACCAGCTCACACGCAAGTACGGACCGTCACTGTCCCACGTGCTCGCGACGCTCGAGGAGGGTCGGGCAGAACTCGCGCTGGTGGATGATGCCGACGCCGCGTCGCGACGCGCGTCGGCGACGTTGCGGGAGGCCGAGCGGGAGCGCGACTCGACCGCGCGCGAGTTGACCTCGAAAAGAACTATTGCCGCACGCGAACTTGCAGCGGCCGTGAGCGTGTTGCTGCCCGAGCTCGGCATGCCGGGCGGTATGTTTGCGGTCCGGCTGTCGCCGCTGAGTGAGCCCGGTGCGTTTGGCGCCGAGCAGGTGCAGTTCGTTGCCGCGCTCAACACGGGACTCGCCGAGGGCGCGCTCGATCGCGTGGCCTCGGGCGGCGAGCTCGCGCGCGTGATGCTCGCCCTCAGTACGGTGCTCGCGCGGCTGCAGCAGGTACCGACGCTGGTGTTCGACGAGGTGGATGCGGGAGTGGGAGGCAGCGTCGCATGGCAAGTGGGCGCACTCATGCGCCAGGTCGCCACGCATCACCAGGTGCTCGCCATCTCACATCTCGCACAGATCGCGGCAAGCGCACATCATCATGTCGTGATTCGCAAGATCGCGGCGGGCAGCGGGGGGCTCACGACTGCCGATACGCACGTCGTGTGTGATGACGAGCGCGTGATCGAACTCTCGCGCATGCTTGGCGGTGATTCCGACCGGGAAGTAAGTCGGGCGCACGCACGGGAACTGCTCGAACGCGGACAGCGACCGATTGTGCGTGCACCGGACTCCAAACCTTCTCGCGGACGAAAGCGCGCC
>JBBQNT010000225.1:0-6242 GCA_038330215.1 Gemmatimonadales bacterium | reverse complement strand
AAAGGTTGCACCGAGAAACGAGCTCGCGCAAGCACTTCGGTCTCACCGCGCTTAAGCAGGACCGCATAGTCACCGAAAGCCGCCAGCGCAATATTGTTGAGCTCGATCGTAATCTGGCAAAGGCTGCGACCGAACGACGCGGGTCCGATTTCCACGAAGGGAAGTTGGATCTCCGGAGACGGAGGCGTAATGTCACCGCCGTCCGCATCCTGAATGTGCAGACGGGCCAGAACAGGTTGCCGGGTACTACGTGTCTCTTCTTCGAGCGCGAACGTCACCGCAAGGCGTCCGTGAGTCGTCGGGACGCGCGCAGCCCAGATATAGCGAATGATCCCAAGAATGTACTGTTTACCCGTCGCCCGATCGGTGTACGCGAAATCCGATACTGCGGCGAGAGTGCATTCCATGAGCTACCCCTTGAGACAGTTGACGGCAAGCACGCGACGGACTGCAACTGTACGGCTGTGCCGAGAGATTCGCCAGAAGAGAACGGCAACGCGAATCACCGAAGTCCGCGCACATTTCGCTCGCCGTATGCACGAAAGGGGCACCGACACCGGTGCCCCTTTCGCGTAAGTCCTTATAAATCAACAGAGCGGGAGACGGGACTCGAACCCGCGACATCAAGCTTGGAAGGCTAGCGCTCTACCAACTGAGCTACTCCCGCAATACTGGTCCTGCCAACGCGCCCGACTGCAGCAACGAAGTGGTGGGGGAAGGATTCGAACCTTCGAAGGATTGCTCCGTCAGATTTACAGTCTGATCTCGTTGGCCACTTGAGTACCCCACCGGATTGCATGCCCGCTACTGCTTCGCGGGCACACCGTACCACAAGCTGACGACCGGAATCGAACCGGTAACCGCCTGATTACAAATCAGGTGCTCTGCCAATTGAGCTACGTCAGCACAACTCGGCATCGTCAACCCGCCGAGGCCACAAGGATGCCAAACTCGGCGTCCTGAACGATCCGGGCAAGACTGTCAGGTTAACTGCTCCGGCCCCGTAAAATCAAGCGGCATGGGGGGTGATTCCTAGGCCAGCCGCGAGTTTCCCGTTGGTGCGGGGGTGGCCGAACGACGGCTAGCCGGCGCGCCAGATCGTGCCGTTCGCGGTGTCCTCGATCTGAATGCCGCGAGCGACCAGTTCATCGCGAATGGAGTCGGCCGCGGCAAAGTCGCGGGATGCGCGGGCGGATTTGCGGGCCGCGATGCGATCCTCGACCCACAGCGTGAGTTCGGTGTCGGTCTCTGTTGCGACTGGTACCAGATCGAGCACACCGTCCATCACCGCAAATACTCGACGTGCCTCGTGCAATGCCACCTCATCACGGCCACCACGATCCAGCTCGCGGTTGGCTTCGGAGATAAAGGTGAACAGTGCCGCCAGCGCCTCGGGTGCATTGAGATCGTCGAACAACGCTGCGCGAAACTCACCTTCGGCGCGCCGCGCGGCCCCGGCCAGCTCAGAAGTACCACCGATCGCCTCACGCAGCCGCCGCGCAAACGTCCCGATGCGACGCACGGCCGCCTGCGACTGATCGAGCGAATCGTCGCCGAGGTTGAGCTGCTTGCGATAGTGCGCGTTGAAGACGAAATGACGGTAAACCGCGCCATCGATTCCCTGCTCGCGAAGATCGACGACCGTAGCCACGTTACCGACGCGCTTGGCCATTTTGGCGCCGTCGGTGAGCAGGAACTCGCCGTGGCACCAGCAGCGCGCAAACGTTTTGCCGGTCGCGGCCTCCGATTGCGCGATCTCGTCTTCGTGATGCGGGAAGATGAGATCGATTCCGCCTGCGTGCAGGTCGAAGGTTTCGCCGAGGTATTTCATGGCCATCGCCGAGCACTCGAGGTGCCAGCCAGGACGTCCGCGTCCCCAAGGGGAATCCCACGCCGCGCCGGTGGTTTCGTCCTCATCCTTGGCCGCCTTCCAGAGCGCAAAGTCCTGCGCGTTCTCCTTGGCGTACTCGTCCTGCGCCACGCGGGCACCCGCCTTGAGCTCGCGCGTATCGAGCTGCGACAGCCGGCCGTAGTTCGCGAAACGATCGATCGCGAAATACACCGATCCATCGTCGGCGACGTAGGCTGTGCCGTTGTCCACAAGCGTCTGCACGAGCGCGATCATTTCCGGGATGTGTTCCGTGGCCTTCGGATACACCTCGGCGTCCTGAATGCGCAGGTAGAGGCGGTCCGTGTGAAAGAGCTCGGTGAACGGCTCCGTCACCTGCGTGATCGTCTGCGCGTTGGCCGCAGCCTTCCGAATGATCTTGTCGTCGACGTCGGTAAGGTTCATGACCTGCAGCACGTCCCAGCCGTGGAGGCGGAACGTGCGCCGCATGAGGTCCTCGAACAGGAACGTGCGGAAGTTGCCAAGATGCGCCGGATTGTAGACCGTGGGTCCACAGGCGTACATGCGAACAGTATGACCATCAACCGGCGCGAACGGCTCGACGCGACGCGTGAGCGTATTGTACAGGCGGAACTCGGACATGGCAGACAAACGGGAGAATGTCGGGCGCAAGGCACCTGCGATTGGCGGGGCCACTGGTGCGGCCGGCTGAGCTAATCTAGCGTGCCGCCACGGGACGCAGCACGCCGCCCTGGCACACGACGCGGTCGCACCATGCACGCTCGGCCGGCGGCGGCCCCGGGCCTGACGGGCGAGGTCCCTCGCGAGCACACGCGAGCACGGCCCAACCTCGGCGCAACGCCCGCGTGAGCAGGCGAGCCGCGGCGAGCGTGGAGAGCGCGTCGGGTCGTTCGGACTCACTGAGCAGCATCAGCGCGTGCCCCCGTGTGCGATGCGGTGCGACGACGGGGGGCCGAAGCGTTTCCGCGACACGTGGCGCACGCGTTTCAAGCGGCGGTGTCGCCGGGGGAAAGGCATGCGTGCCTGCGCGTCCGCTCTGCATCGCGCGTCGCTGCACCGCCCGCCAAGCGCGATCATCGAGCGTATCCATGGCATCCCAGACGCGCGTGATGGGCGGCCTGACCACGAGCCACTGCAGGTGCACGCCGCCGGACAGCACATCGCCGTCGGCGCCGGACGCACGCAGCGCTGCTTCGCGGTACACATGCGCAAGGATGCGCTCACCGGCGAGCCCAACCGGATCGTGCAGCACGAGCACACGTGCTGGCTCGAGCACGAGCTCCGTGGCGTGCAGCAGCGTGATGGTGAGCATGGCGCCACCCGAGCCCGCGCTCACCACGAGCTGCGGGATGGCGAACTGCCAGACGTCGTGCGATACGAGCGAAGCGGAAGACATGGACGCAGCATACTGCGCGGCCTTGCCTTCCCCTTCACCAAAACTTTGCTGACTGTGTCGTTACCGCAGCGACGACATCGCCTCGATGCGTTCCCGGTGAAACGCATCCAGCGCATCGGCGAGTGGCGCCGATGAATAGCGCACAGGATCAGTGACCGGCAGTCCGGTTTCCGCCTTCGCCCGTTCGATCGCCTCACGCGCCTCGATGTCCGACAGATCGTAGGTGTTGAGCGCGACACCGATCACCGGCGCCGGACGCAGCGGCTCGGCGAGCTGCTCGTACAGTCGGATGAGTTCACTCAACGTGGGAATCGGCACCCACGCGTTCCTGTTCACCGTGGTGCGACTTGGCTGTGCGCACAGGATCATGGCGTGCGGCAGCGAGCCGTGCATGAGCCCGAGCGTCACGCCCGAATAGGCGGGATGCACGATGGAGCCCTGCCCTTCCACCAGCACGATATCCGCGTCCTGTGCGGCTTCGATGGTCAGACGTTCGGCCGCGCCAGCGATGAAGTCGGCCACGACCGCATCCACGGCGATGCCGCGTCCCTCGATGAGGATGCCTGTCTGTCCGGTGGCGGCAAACGACACGCGATGTCCGCGCTGGCGCACGCCGTCCTGGATCTGCAACTGCGTGGTCATCTTGCCGATGTTGCAGTCGCTGCCGACGGTGAGGATGACGGTCGCGTCGACGTCGCGCACGCGGCCGTAGGAAACATCCAGGTCTTCCGGGGCGCGGCGCAGGTCGTGGATCGTGGCGTCGTTCGCGTTTGCCACGGCCGCGAACTCGGGGTCGTCGCCCAGCAGCGTGTGCAGGCCGCTCCAGACATCGAGTCCGGCTTTGAGCGCGCTGACGAGCAGCGTACGCCACGCCGACGGAAACTGTCCGCCGGGAGGCGCAATGCCGATGAGCAGCGCGGTGGGCTGATGCCGCATGGCCTCATCGAACGTGCCCACGACGGGAATGCCACCACCAAAGCCGAGCACGTCGTGTGCGGTTCGGCCGGCGGCCGCGCTGTCCAGTACGACCACGACATCTTGCGGTACGTACCGGATAAAGGCGTTGGCGGTTTTCGAAGACAGCGGGCCGAAGTTGCCTTCGGCGAGAATCAGGAAGCGTCGCGGACGAGACATACCGGGCAGCGAAAGGACGTCAAACTGGGAACGCCTAACTCAGTTGCCCGGACGTCCCTCGCGCAACCCCTCAATCTGGGCGATCAGCTCGGCTTCGGCCGTGGGCTTGGCGTCGGACGCCGGTGCGGCGCCCTCCTTTTCCTCCTTCGCACCCGCCGGGAGCTGCTTCGTGGGGGCCGACGACCCCGCCGAGAGCATGCCCATGCGTTCCTTGAGCGCCGAGAGCTGCAGGTCGGCGCTGGCACCGCCCGCGTGCCGCTCGAGCTGCTTGAACTCGGAGCTCAGCTTGTCGCCCGTGAACTCCTCCTCGATCTCCTTGGCAGCGGTGAGCTGACGCTCGTTCTGCGTGATTTTTTCTTCCATGCGGTTGAACGCTTCGAACGCGGACTTGTCCGACAGCCCCGACATCGTCTGCGAGATGCGCTGCTGCGCTTCGGCCCGACGCTGGCGCGCGAGCAGCAGGTTCTTCTTGCGCTTGGCCTCTTCGATCTTGTCGTTGAGGTCGCGCAATGACTGCTTGAGCGATTCGGTCTCGTGGCGATGCGTTTCCCACGTCATGGCCAGCGACTGCGCGTGCTCCAGGTGCTCCTGTTGTCGCATGAGCGCCTGCTTGGCGAGATCGTCACGCCCCTGCTGCACCGCCATCATGGCGCGCCGCTCCCAGTCGTCGGCGAGCTTGAACTCGCTGTCGGCCTGGTCCTTGAGGCGCTTCTCGTCAGCGATTGCGGCTGCCACCTGCTGCTTGGCCTTCGCAAGCTGGTTGCGCATATCCACAATGATCTGATTGAGCATCTTCTCCGGATCTTCCGCGGAGGAGATGAGATCATTGAGGTTCGACTTGATCAGGCTCGAGATTCGATCGAAGATGCCCATCGGTCAGCGTACCTCGCGGAATGAGGCCAGCTCGCGCATGTGCGACGCCAGCGACAGAGTGATGCTTTCGTACGACGCGAGGAACTCCTCGTAGTCGAGATGCGAGAGCTCGAGCGCTTCAGTGAGCACGATCGCGTCCCGGTCGATGCCGTAGGACCCATGCAGCAGGTCGGTGGCGTTGAGTTCCAGCAACCGGCGACTCAGGGCCGCAACTTCGGCCGGATCCGCGGGAAGCGGCATGACCTTGACGCGCAACAGCAGCACGGGCGGCGTATAGCTCACTACGACGTCGAACTCGAGCGCACCGCCCGGCCGGACCGTCCACAATCCCTGTTCGACTTCTTCGTGCGAGACGCCTTCAGCGGTCATGCGGTCGAGAAACGACTCGACATCTTCTCGGGTGGTCATGCCTTCCTCTCGGGGTGGGTTCGAGCAGGCACTACGGGCGGGAGGCCCTCGGAAGTTTCGACGGCCACGCACTTCGCGTCGCGTTCGATGCCACGTGCAGTTGCCACTGCAAGCTTACCGCGCCGCGCGACCGAAGGCCACTCGGCGGCACTGCATCACGGGCAGCGCGCCGCGTACAAGGGGGCGCCGCGCGATTCGGACGACAGCAGCACGCGCCCGTCCGGAAGCCAGGCGATGCCTTCGCCCTGCTTTTCGTCGAGCGACTTGAGCGAGCACTCGGCGAGTAGCGCTCCAGGCCTGCCCGCACTCGTGGTCGTGAACACGAGCAGGCGGTCATAGGTGCGAACTGCCAGTCGCGGCTCGTTGCCACCGTCGGCGAACGGTGCAGAGTACGCAGCGTCGGTCACCATGCTGCCGGGCTTGTCCGTTGGAATGATGGGAAGCGAATCGACGAGTTCCGCAACGAATATGGCGTTGACGCTGCCGCGCCAAGCGCGCGCCGGCACGCGATATACGAGTGACGGTCGGTTGCGCTTGTTCGCGTCACGCAATCGGCGTTTG
>JBBQNT010000224.1:0-6285 GCA_038330215.1 Gemmatimonadales bacterium | reverse complement strand
CCCGTGGTGCGCGCGGTCCAGGACGGCGCCGTGTGCATGGTGAATCCGTTTCGCTGCAAGCTGCTGCACAAGAAGGCGAGCCTCGCAGTGGTGAGCGACGAACGTCAGGCCTCGCTGCTGAGCGCTGAGGAACGATCGGCGGTGGCGCGTCACGTGCCGTGGACACGGGTGGTTGAAGAGCGGGCCACAAAGCACGAGTGCGCCCAGGTCGACCTGCTGCCGTTCATTCGCGACAATCGTGAGCGTCTCGTGCTCAAACCCAACGACGACTACGGCGGCAAGGGCATCGTGCTCGGCTGGACCGTCTCCGACGATGCGTGGGCCGCCGCCCTGCAGACAGCGCTGGACCACCCGTATATCGTTCAGGAGCGCGTGGTATTGCCGTCGGAGCCTTTCCCGTCCTGGATCGACGATCGTCTGCACATCGGCGACCGAATGGTCGATACGGCCCCGTTCCTTGCGCAGCAAACCGTTGTGGAAGGATGCCTCACACGCATCGCCACGGATCCGTTGTTGAACGTGACAGCAGGCGGGGGCTCCAACGTCCCTACGTTCCTTGTGGAGGACAGATGAGCGGGACCCCGTATCGGCCGACGATCGGCCTGACCACGCAGACGTTGCATTCGATCGACGGCATCCCACCGGCGCTTCCACAGTCGTGGGTAATGAACCAGCGCTACTTCATCGCCACCACCATGGTAGGTGGTGTGCCCTGGATGATTCCGCTGCTCGACGACGACTTGCCGACACTGCGCGCGATTTATGAGCGGCTGGACGGCATTCTCATTCCGGGCGGCGTGGATATGGATCCGCGGCAGTACGGTGAGGAGATCATTCCCGAGTGCGGCAATCTCGATCCGGCGCGCGATCGTGTCGAACTCCAGCTCGCGCGCTGGGCAATGGAAGACGGCAAGCCGCTGCTCGGTCTCTGCCGGGGCCTGCAGATCATCAACGTGGCGCGCGGCGGATCGCTGTATCAGGATCTGGCTACGCAGCGTCCTGAACTGCAGAAGCATGATTATTTCCCGAATGCGGGCTATTCGCGGCAGCACCTCGCGCATACCGTGTCGCTGGAGTCGAAGACGCGCCTGTTCGAACTGTCCGACGGCGCGGACTCGCTCACGGTGAACAGCATGCACCATCAGGGCATCAAGGAACTCGGCGCCGGGCTGGTCGTCTCCGCCTATGCCGAGGGCGGCCTGGCGGAGGCGCTGGAACTTCCCGGCGAGGCCTTCATTCTGGGAGTGCAGTGGCACCCCGAGGTATTCGAAATGAGCGACCCGCACACCCGGCATCTGTTCGGCGCGTTCATTGCGGCGGCCGTTCGCTGGAATGAGCGCAGCCGCGCCACCGAACCAGTCGTCGCATCTCTTTCGGAGTCCTGATGAAGGCACCGTCGCTCACCGTTGGTATCGAGGAAGAGTACCAGATCATCGACCCGGTGACGCGCGATCTCACCCCCGGCTTCGAAGCGCTCATCCGGTCGGACGATCCGCTCATGCTCGAGGTGAAGCCGGAACTGCATCAGTGCCAGGTGGAAATCGGCACCAGGCCGTGCAACACCATCGCCGAACTGCGCGAGGAACTCACGAAACACCGCAAGGCGGTGATCGGTGCGGCAGCTCAGCACGGGCTGGCCATTGCGAGTGCAGGCACACACCCGTTCTCGAACTGGATGAACCAGGAGATGACACCCAAGGAGCGGTATCTGGGTGTCAAGGCCGAGCTGCAGGACCTCGCCCACCGGCTGCTCATTTTCGGGACGCACGTGCATGTCGGCATCGAAGACAACGAGTTCCGCATCGACTGTCTGAATGCCGCGCGCTATGTGTTGCCGCACGTGCTGTGTCTCTCCACGAGCTCGCCGTTCTGGTTTGGGCGCAACACGGGGCTGCACAGCTATCGCAGCATCGTCTTCAAGAACTTTCCTCGCACGGGCGTACCGCGCATCTTCAACGGCTGGTCTGAATACACCAACGTGGTGGACACGCTGATCGAGACGCGCAGCATTCCCGACGGTTCCAAGATCTGGTGGGACGTGCGTCCGCATCATCTGTATCCCACGCTCGAGTTCCGTGTCTGCGACGTGAACACGCGAGTGGACGAGGCCATTTGCGTGGCGGCCATCCTGCAGGCAGTGGTGGCCAAGATGTGGAAGTTGCGCCGCGACAACCTGACGTTCCGCGTGTACGCTGCCGATCTCATCGAGGAAAACAAGTGGCGCGCGGTACGCTGGGGCCTTGGCGGCAAACTCATCGACTTCGGCAAGCGTGTTGAGCTACCCGCGCCCGAGGCCATTCGCGAGCTCATCGAGTGGTTTCTCGATGACGTGCTCGACGAGCTTGGCACACGCAAGGAAGTGGAGTACGCGTTTCACATTCTGCAGCACGGCTCGAGCGCGCAACGCCAGCTCGCGGCCTATGCGCGTACGGGTGATCTTCGCGCTGTGGTCGATCAGTTGATCACGGAGACGGCCGAGGGCGTGTGCGACGTCAATCTCGGTCCGGCGCTCGATCGTGTGGACGCGCCGATGACGGCTGCGAAGCCAGGCACGATCGCGGTGCCGGTGCCGCCGCCCGTGGGTGCGCCGGCCGAAGGGTAGGGCAACGTTGGGGCGCCGCGCAAAGCTCACGCCAGCGGTGGCGGCGCCGTCCGAACGCTAGAGGTCGCGGTAGCCAGCGCGATTGCGGCTCTCCCACACCTTGATGTCGTCAAGCGTGGGGCCGTCGCCCGCCGCGTAGTGGCGACGCGCGCCCGGCGATGCCGGATCCTGCGCCGAGGCAGTCACCAGGTCGGTTGCGGGCACTCGCCAGTGCTGCCAGCGCGAGAAGTACACGTCTGTGCCGAGCCATTCCGCGGCAGATCCCGACTTCCGGCTCTCCTCGAGCGGTTGGTTGCCCACGGCCGTCTTGTGGAAGAGCGGCACTGCGGTGCTCACGCGCGTTCGCAGGTCCACGCCGACCACCAGAAAATCGATCGTGCCCATCACCGCGCGATCACCCTCCGGGCCGATCACCGCGTTGGTCTGGCTACCACCGAGCGAGCGAAGGATCGTGCTGTCGAGCCGGACCACGAGTCCGGGGGTGATTTCGTCGGGTGAGATCTGCATCAGCTCGTTTCGTGGTTGAACGGCGGGTCTGGAAACGGCGTGAGCGCGTGCGGCATGAGCAGCGCGCGGGCGACCGTTTCGGGAAAATCGCGTACATCGTATAGCACCGGTGTATCGAGCCGATCGCGCACCACCGCGCGCAGCGACATTTTCGGGACACCGCTGCCGTGGCCCCGCAGCGCGACGGCCTCGTAGCGATCGGTCCGGCCGGTACGCCGGTGCGCAATGATGACCTGCATGGGTGCGTCAGGCGCATCGCCGACGCTCACCTCAATATCGTACGCGCCCAGTCGCGGCGCCGCGCCGAGTGTGGCGTGCAGCAGCCCCTCGGCCAGCAGTGCGGCGGCGGAGGCTGCAACGCGTGACTCGGTGCTGCGATGCGGCAGGGCGCCCCGCACGAACACATCAGCCGCGGTACCTGCACGCGGATCGTTGCTGCGCGCATCCGCGAGTCGTTCCAGAAATCCGCCTTCAAGCCGCGGGGAGCGGCCGCTCAGGTCGAGCACACGCGCCGCATAGCGCATGACCTGTCGCGCTTCGATGCGCGCCACATCGTCGAAGAACCACGCACACGACGTGAACAGTCGCAGCACGGCGCGCTGGAGCTCCAGCAGCTCACGCGCGCGCTGCACGGCCACTGGCTCGTCCCGCCGGTCGGCGTGCATCGCGGTGCGCACGAACGACTCGATCACGGCGCCATCGAGCGCCACCACGGTGCCGTAGGCATTGCGCACCTCCCACGGATCACGGGCGAACAGTGGCGTGGCCTCGAGCGCGTAGATGTTGTGGGCTTCATTCGCGAGCCACGTCAGTGCACGTCGAAACGGACCACGCCACGCCTGCGATGTGTTCGCGCCGGGATCGAGCTTGCAGCCGCAGTCGCTGCGCCAGCGCTCCACACCGTGCGCGCAACTCCACGCACTCGGCGCCACGAGCTCCGCGTCATGCAGCGGTGGGAACTCCGCGAGCAGCGACGAGAAGTTCTGCATGCGAGCGTCAGGGCGCGCCGCAATGCGGGCAATCGCGCGAGCGAGCGTGACGTCACCTCCGCGATGATGATGGCCGAACGTTTCGCCGTCGGTGGCCAACACGGTGGCGTGCGCGATGGCGTCCGGATCATGCGGCGCGAGTCGCATCGCCAACGCGGCGGGATCACGCAGCAGCCCGCCAAACGCGACTTCACCAGCGAGGTTGCCGTCGTACGTGAACAGCGCGAGTTCACGGCCAGACGAGCCGCGCCAACGCAGCGGCCTGCCGGTGGGATCGGGATTCCGCACCTGATACGGCGCGAGCACCGTATATCTGATGCCGTGTTCCACGAGCACGTCGAGCGTTTCCGCATCGACCGCCGTCTCAGGCAGCCAGAATCCTTCAGGTCTGCGGCCGAAGCGGCGCGTGAAATCGTCGATTCCCCAGCGCACCTCCGTCACCTTGTCGCGGCGCGATGCCAGCGGCAGGATGATGTGATGATACGGCGCCGCGATGGCGTTGCCGTATCCGCCATAGCGCGTGACACTCGCGCGATCACCGGCCAGCATGGCCGCATAGGTGGACGGCGCATTGTGCTCGAGCCATTCACACAGCGTGGCGCCCACATCGAATGTGCACCAGGCATAACAGTTGACGATGCGCGCCAGTCCACCCGGTGCATCGGGAGCGGGTGGGGGACCGAGTTCGCGGTTGAGCGCCGCCAGCGCGCGCGCGCGCGCATCGCCCGCCAGCGCCGCCGACGCGTCGGCCGAAAGCAGGTCATCGTGGGTGCGCGTGGGCGCAACGCGAACCTCGGTGGCTGCAAGCCGCGCGTAGCACTCGCGATCGATGCGCGCATTCCAGTCGTGATCGGGCGACGCGGACGGTTCGACATCGACCAGCTCGAGCCACGGATCTTCCCGTGGCGGCTGGTAACAATGCGCGTGCACGATCACCGACCGCACCAACGGTGCGCGCGACGATGACATCGTCAGCTCCGGCTCCGGGTCACGGAATGCGCCAGTTCGTACGCCTGCAGGTAGCGTTCGGCGGAGCTCTCCCAGCCGAAGTCGCGTCCCATCGCCGTGTGCATGCGCTGCGCCCAGCCCTTCTGGTCGCCGAAGCGGGCGAGCGCGCGCGAGATCGCGTGATCGAACGCCGCCGAGTTGAACGGGTCAAACAGAAAGCCCGTCACATCGTCTTCGACGGTGTCCGCGATGCCGCCCACGCGGCGACCGATCGGCAGCGCGCCGTAGCGTTGCGCCCGCATCTGCGTGAGGCCGCACGGTTCATACTGCGACGGCATGAGAAACATGTCGGCGCCCGCCATCAGGCGGTGTTCGAGGCGATCGGTGAAATCCAGCTGCACGCCCACATGTTGCGGACGCGCTGCAGCAAGCTGCGACAGCGCGCGTTCATAGCGCGGCTCGCCCTGGCCAAGCAACACGAACTGCGCGTCCATGTTCCAGACGAGATGCGAGTTGAGGATGAGGTCGAGTCCCTTCTGCGTGACCATGCGACCGGTCATGCCGAACAGCGGTGTGCGACGTCGCTGCGGCAATCCGAACGAGCGCTGCAATGCGGCCTTGCACCGCGACTTCGCGCTCGTATCCTCGCGCGAGTAGTTGGCCGTGATCTGATCGTCGCGCACCGGATCCCACTCGGCCTGATCGATGCCGTTGGTGATACCGAGAAAGCGATTGCCAAGCCACTGGAACGTGGTGTGCAGCCCGAATCCGCCGTCGGGTGTGCGCAACTCGCGCGCATGTTCAGGACTCACAGTGACCACTACATCGGCGAACGCGAGTCCGGTCTTGAGGTAGTTCACGCGTCCGTACCACTCGGCCATGCGCCAGTTGTATACTTCGGGCGGAATGCCGCAGTCGTACTGCACGCTTTCGGGAAAGTGTCCCTGATAGCCCGCGTTGTGCACCGAAAGCACGCTTGGCGTGTTGGCAAAGCGCTCACGAAGGCCGCTGTACGTGCGCATGTACATGAGCGCGAGCGACGTATGCCAGTCATGCGCGTGCACGAGCACCGGACCGGCGATCAGTCGCGTGATGCCGTCGAGCACCGCGCGCGAGAACACCGCGAAGCGACGCGCGTTGTCGGCGTAGTCCTGGCCCTGTTCGCCGTAGAGTCCTGTTCGATTGAAGTAGGTGGGTGCGTCCACGAACACCACGCGCGGTCCGGGTCCCGCGTTGACC
>JBBQNT010000223.1:0-6296 GCA_038330215.1 Gemmatimonadales bacterium | reverse complement strand
TGACGAACGACACCACGTTGTTCGATGACGATCTCCGATTGTCCTGATTGTCAGATCCGCCGCTCAGGCCCTGCGAAACGACCTCACGCAACAGGCCATTGATCTGGAAGGAAGCGTCAGTTCGCCAGTTGAGAAATGCGTTCCGGTCCATTCGCACGAGCGCATTGCCGCCGAGTCCCCACCCACCATTCGCGACCTCGTCGAACTCCCCGCGAGGATTCGAAGCGTTGAATGCGACGCCCGCTGACACCCGTCCGCGCATCCCTGAATCCTGTGCGGAAAGTGTTCCCACTGAGGTGACGAGGAAGGCCAGCGTGATGGCAGCGCAATGGCGCATGGTAGCGAGTGACCAGTTCATGGTAGCATAGACCCGCGTGAAGGGTTGCTTCCGATCGGCCTACGGTTCGCCCAGCACGCCCGGCAGGGCGCGAACATCGCCGATCGCGATGGCCAGTGAAGCACGCGCGGCCGCAACACGCGCCTCGAACTGAGCAAGTCGAACCGCTTCGTCGAGCACCGCTCGCTCGCGCAGGTTGACGATGAGCAACGTGCTTTCCCCGTTCGAAAATCTCGCCGCCTCTGCGTCGCGCAGCAAGCGAGCCCGACCGACATTGCCCGCCTGGATGGCAACGAGTGCCCGCAACACGTCGAGTTCGTTGGCCGCGATGCGTACCGCGTTCGACACCTCGCGCTCGAGCCGGTCGCGCTCTGCCCGGCGAATATCCAGTCGTGCCCCGGCACTGCCAAAGCGCCCTCGCTCCTTGAGGTACAGGAGCGGCGAGCGAATCTCGAGCGATGCCTTGGAGTTGTCGTCGGATTCACTGCGATCGAAGACGGGTGGCGTTGTGCCGCGTTCGCTGATCGCGTACACGCTGGCCTCGGCGAACGGAATCAACTGCTGGCCGGTGAGACGACGGGTCGCTTCGGCGCTCCGGACATCAGCGTCGATCTTGCGCAGTGACGGATTACCGAGGCGGGCCGCCTCGAGCCACTGCATGAGTGCCGTGCTGTCAACTGGCGTGAGCGCGTCGGCTTCGAGTCCGGTGAGCGAGGGCACCACGGAGTCGGCGAGCAACACCGGTTCCCCGTTCGCGTCCCACAGATACGCCGTCAACCGCAACTCGGCCTCGAAGTACGCCGCCTCCGCCTCGCGCCTTGCGACGTCCCGGCGCTGTACCTCGAGCGACGCCTCGAGCGTGTCTACGGCCGGGCTGACGCCGTTTCGCACATTCGCCTCAACCGCGTCGAGCCGGAACTGTGCGAGTTCCACACCCTCTCGCGCGATCTCGCGGCGGCGCCAGGTTTCATACCAGGTGCCGTACGAGCGCGCCGCGTTGAGCACAAGATTGTTGTAGATCGCCACTCGATCAGCCTCGCCCGCATCCCGGGTCGCCTGCGCCTGCGCGAGTGCAGTTCGGCGTTCGTCGGTGATGATGCGCTGGCCAAGCGGAATGCTGATGCCGGCGGTGAGCAGCCCGATGTCGGGCGTGCGACGATCCGGGTTGAAGTACGTACCGCCTGCGCGCTCGAAGCCGAGTGTGATGTCGCTTCCGATCGGCGTTGGAATCTTGAGCGCCACGTCTGCATACGCGTAGTAGTTGGTGCCGGAGAATCGTTTTTGGTCCCACGTGGCCGTGATGGTGGGATCGAACGCGCCCCACGCCGTGCGCAGTTGACTGCGCACATCCTCGGCGAGCAAGTCTGCCTGGCGTGCGACCGGGTGATCGGCCATTACCTGCGCGATGAACGCGGCGTACGGATACGGAATTCCCGTGCTGTCGGCGCGGGCAGCAACCTGCGCCTTCGTGCTCGACGCAGACGCGACGAGCAGCAGCGCGCTGACCAAACCGAAGTGGCGCGCGCGCATGATCACTTGCCGCTCCCACCGTTTGGCGATGCATTCGACGCGGGCGCCTGCCCGCGCGCGTCTGCGCCACCGGCCGCTTGCGACGACTCGAGCGCCGGCGGAAAGCCGTTCAACTGCCGCCATAGTTCGAACCACACGCGCACCGTGTCCAACAACGCCCAACCGTACACACCCGAACCGACGCGCAACTGCGCAGGCCAGGGCTCCTCGCTCGGATCGGGCACCACGAGCACGCGAAAGCGTCCGTCCACACTCGCCACCTTGTCGATCACCGCGACTTCGCCGCCGAAGGTGCCGACGGCCACGCTCGGCCAGCCCGAGAACTGGAGCGCTGGCCATCCGTCGAACTGCAGGCGGACCTTGCGGCCCGGCTCCAGCAGCGGCACGTCCATCGCGCGCACATACATCTCCACTGCCTGCCGGGGCGTGGCCGGTTGCACCGTCACGATCGGCTCCCCCGCCTTCACCAGCTCACCCACGCCCTGTCGCACGGCCTTGACCACATAGCCGTCCTGTGGCGCCTCGATGCGATAGTACGACTGACGCACCTCCAGCGACGCCACGCGATTGCGCAGCCGTGCAATCTCCGAGTCACCATCGGCCACTTCGGCGAGCGTACCCGCGCGCTCCGAGCGCGCCTTCTGGATCTTCTCGCGGTAATCGGCCTCGAGCGATCGCAGTTCGATCTCTGCGTTGAGCAGTTCATTTTGTCGCTGCACCAACGCGGCACTGGCAGACTGCGAACGCATGCGCGTGGCCTGCAGGTCGTTGAGCGAGACGAGGCCGAGCGGTGACCGGTACAACGAATCGCGCCGCGCGAGCTGATCGGAGGCGATCGAATCCTCGAGCGTGGCCTGCACGACCGCGGCGCTCAACTGCGTGACCCGGTTGCGGGCCTGCTCGAGCTTGAGCACCAGAATGTCCTCGAGCGCGTCGACCTGCTCCTCCAGCGACCGTGCTTTCGCCTGCTTCTCACGATTGGAGGCGCGCTTCGCGTCGAGCTGCTCCTGCGTGCGCTCCACGAGCGCGGGATCAAGGTACGCGTCCGCGATCTCGGAGATCTGCACGATCGGTGCGCCGCGCGTGACGAACTGGCCCTCCGTCACGAACCACCGTTCGATGCGACCATCAATGCGTGACGGCAAATCCTGCGGGCGATCCGCCGGACTGAGTGCGCTCACCGTGCCCGTGCCCTGCACGCTTTGCTGCCACGGCAGGAAGGACGCAAGGATGACGGCAATGAAGATGCCGAGGATCCATCGCGACACGGCTCTGTAGGACTGCGACTCGTACAGCAGGCGCGACGAGTGCAGGGGCAATCGTTCCGCGTCGAACTTCTCACCGTCTTGCGGCACTTTGGACGGGCGCGGGGTCATGCGTCACCTCCTGTCGTGTCACGCTCACGCACACCGCGCGCGAGCTCGCCGGTACGAACATGCGTATCGAGCAAGCGAACGCAATACGGGTCGTTCCGCACCGCGTCTAAGGGACCATCGGCCGCGACCGCTCCATCACGCAGCACGATCACGCGGTCGAACTGTTCCATGAGCACCGGATCATGCGACACCGCGATGACCGTCCAGTTGCGCGACGGATCGGTGAGCATGTCCAGCAGCCGCCGGCGATCCTCGGCGATCAGGTTCATGAACAAGTCGTCGAAGAGCACCAGCCGCGGCGCCCCCGCGATGCCCTGTGCGAAGAGCAGCTTGGTGGCGATGTGCGACGGCAACGAGCGGCCGCCATTCGTGATGCGCGTTTTCAGGCCGTGTCGCATGGCCTGCACCTCGGTTGCGAGGCCGACCAGATGCAGGGAGTCCCACACCTCGGCTTCGTCAATGTGCGCGCGGCCCACCGATACGTTCTCCGCGATCGTGCCCTCAAACAGATCCGTGAGCGAGAGAACCTGACCCACCCGTTCCCGCATCGCCTCGCGATCGATGTCATGCATGGAAACGCCGTCCACCAGCAGCGTGCCCTCGTAGTCCACGACCAGCCCGCTCAGCAGCCGCAGCAGCGTGCTCCGGCCGGCCCCCTTGAAACCGGTGAGCGCCACGCGCTGTCCCGCGCCAAGCGTCAGGGAGATGTCGTGCAGCACGAGCGAACCCGCGTCGGCGTAGGCGTAGGTGAGGTTGCGCGCCTCGATGAGCATGCCGGCGGACGTGACGGGCAGCGAGGTCCGACCAATCGCGTCCACGGGAAAATCGGTCACGTGACCCGCCTTCTCGACCGAGGTCAGCATGTCGTATACCACGCTCAGGCTCAGCACCAGCTTCTCAACGCCAGCGAGTACCGTCACCACCACCAGCTCGGACGCCACGAACTGCCCCAGCGTGATCTGCCGGTTCACCACCAGCACGGTGCCCACGATGAGCAGCGCCGCGGTGATCATCGTCTTGAACACCACGATGGCGACCGCCTGCTGCACCAGTACGCGGAAGTGCTTGTCGCGGTACTTGAGGTACTTGGTGAGGATTTCGTCCATGCGGGAGAGCGCGAGCTGCGAACGGCCGGCGAACTTGAACGCATGGAATGCGCGCGCGACTTCCTCGAGCCAGTGCACCGCGCGGTACTTGTACTTGCTCTCCATGAGACTGGTGGCCAGTCCCTTCGGACCGGTCACCCAGAAGATCAGCGCCAGCGTCAGGACGAGCAGCACACCCACCAGTGTGAAGTACGGGTGGTAGAACGTGAGCAGAATGAGCCCGAAGAAAATCGTCAATAGCGCCTGCGATGTGTCGAGCAGGAACTTGGCGAGGCTCTTCTGGATGAGTGCCGCTTCGAACAGGCGGTTCATGCTCTCCGGCAGGTCTTCCTTGAGGAAGGTCTCGTAGCGAATGCGCGGCAGGTGAAACGTGAACTCGAGCGCCATACGCGCAAACACCCGCTGCTGGATGCGCTCCACGACGCCCAGCTGCAGCACCTGCAGCACGCCGGCGATGATTGTGCCGGCGATGACGTAGGCGATCAGGATGGTGACGGACTGCAGGATGAGTCCGCCCTGGATGAGCTGTACGATGGCGCCAACGCTGAGCGGCAGCGTGAGCGAAAAGAGGCCGGCGAGACCGGCGTAGAAAAACACGAGGATGATCTCGCGTTTGTCGCGCGAGAGCAGCTCCCACAACCGCGACACCGCCTGCGATCCGTGCGCGGTGGCTTCGTCCTCGACGCTCGTGTCTTCGTCGGCCTCCAGCACCTCCGCCGCACCGCCAGGCGAGGCGCTTGGCCGCAGTCCGAGAGGCGAGAGAGCGAAACAGCGTTCGCCCAGGCGACGCCGGACCTCGTCCACGATGTCGCTCGAGGACTCCTCGACGAGGATGCGCGACTCGCCCTCCGGCGCGACCAGCCACAACGCCGCACGGCGCGGAGCCGATTCGGTGAGCACCAGCACGTCGCCCGAAGTGGCATCGGCCGACGCGACGAAGACGACTGGCATGTCACGATCGCGCACCGCCCTGGCGATGTGAGAGACCTCGATGGTGCGCGTGAGAAATGCGACGTCGAGCGCTTGGCCGATCTTCTGCAACTGGTGCGACAGCGCGCCGCCTCGGACTCGACGATCGAGCGCGATCCAGGCCGAAGGATCCACATCCAGATGAAGCGCTTCCGAAAGCAGCCGTACGGCTCGCGTGGCTTGGTGAACAGTCATGAATGTGGATTATTGGTTGCGCCGTCGTCTCACGTCGTCTCACGTCGACTGGGCGATTTCGCGACACCGATGCGTCACGGACACAACGATTCAGACGTCCGGGAAGCTCCCGAACGCCGCGCGTTGCCAAAACGTCAACCGAAATCGCACGCGAGGATCCACTCCGCTACGAACTCCCGTAGCAGACGTCTGCTACGGAGCGCGGACCTCGTCGATGGCGTCCTGCGCGACGAGTGCCGCAGCCGTACTGCCCGCGGGATCACGCCACACGCGCGCGGGCAGCAGGTGCACCGCACCGGCCCGTGCGAGCAGTGGAGTGAGTGCGAGCGGGGTGGCGTTCGCTCCCGCGCCCACCATCAGCGAGGGCGTCAGCTCGCCGGCGGGCACCGCCACGCGCAAGACGGTGAGCCTGCCTGGCAGCAGGTGCCAAGCCCGCGTATCGGCGCGTTCGAGTGCGGATGCGAAGATGCTGGCGAGCATGCCCGCCGCCTCGCCGTGCTTCTCCCGAACTGCGTCCACTGCCACGGCCCTCGTCACCGTGCGCATGGCAAGGCGAGCGAGTCGGGCCGCGCGAAGCCGTCGCGCGTCGGCGCCGAGCGCATCGCTGATGTCGGCGCGCGACGCAGATGAGTTCAGGGGCAGTCGCACGTCGTTGACGGCTAGCGTAAGCGGTGCCGACGGAAGCCGCGGCCGCAACAGGCTCGGCCAGGTGATTTCGAGCCAGCTTCGGTGCATGTCTCGTGCGCCCAGATATCGCGTGCCGCGCCGGCGACGCGGGGTCCA
>JBBQNT010000222.1:0-6296 GCA_038330215.1 Gemmatimonadales bacterium | reverse complement strand
CCGATCGTGTTCGCCGATCCGGTGGCCGTTCCCGAACCAGCCACCGCGGCGCTACTGGGACTGGGACTGGCGGGCCTCGCGATCACACAGCAACGCCGGAAGCAACGCGCGAGCGACGCCCGTCGGGCTCGACTCGCGCCTCATGGACTGGCTTTCCCAACGGATTAGTTCGCGGCTGATCGCGTAGTCACGGTAGCGCGTGGTGGGTGAAAACTGTCCGCTGGTCTTGTCGAGCGTGAACGCAAACACGTCGGCGTTGAGGTCCTCGGAATAGTGCACGCCCTCGCGCCACTCGCGCACATCAACGCGGTCACTCACACACACGCCGCCAGAATATCGAGCCGAGTGTACCTGGCGTGGACGCGGAGCGGCACCGTCTCGTACTGCTCGAGCGTGGCAGTCACGTGAGGGATGCGTTCCGCCACCACGTCGAACAACTCGATGAGTTCCTGTCGCACCTGCGCGTGCTCGGTGATGCTCTTGAGCACCCGCTCCGATGACACACGGTCCAGCTCCATGTTACAGCGTCGGACTTGGGTGTTCACCGAGAGAGACGGACGCGACGCATCAGCGACTTCAGTTCGCCGCCGTTCGCGCGGCCGGTGACCTCGCCGTATAATCCACCCGTCGGATTGACCGTCCCATCCTCAGTCAACTGTTCAGCGGGAGTGTCGTATGGGAGTAATGACCGGAAAGGCGCTGAGTGTAATGCTGGGCATGAACCAGCTGCGGGCCATCAGCATTCAGGCGCCCACGACCATGAACATGGGGAAGCGCAACCTCGTGCAGGGCGTGCACCAGATCACCGGGACCGCTGATGCGGAGTTCGTGGCCGCCTCATCCTCGCTGCGCATCTTCGGCGCGACGGATGGCGCAGGGCTCTACCTGCCATGGCTGTCTGGACAGCGGGACGCGGCGACCGGCGACTCGTACGACCTCGGGTCCGTGACGCCGCCTATCGCCTCAGGTGACAAGATCAGCTGGGTCGTGACGGGTCCGTTCAGCGGCTGCCATGCGTACTCGTTCGAGTCGAGCGGCGGCTATTCATTTGCGCATCTCACCACCAACGTCGCGTCCGAAACGATCTGTCGTTCCATCTCCGAGCAGGTGGTCGGCGTCAAGTCGCAGCTGCCGGGCAGCACGGGCACTGTGAAGGACAACATTCACGTGACGCCCGTGGGAATGTCGTTCGGCTGGGTCTTCTGGATGCGCACCGGCTCCGGCTGGGAGCGACGCATCATTCGCACATCATTGGCCAATCAGGGATTCGCCAACATTCTGAGCGTCGAGAGTGCCGTAAGCATTCGATAGGCGCCCTGCCCCCGAGAACTGATCCAGAAATTATTTCAGTTCTCACCAGGAGGATTCCGGGGTGATCGTGTGCGACAACGGCGATGGTTGTGAATGGACTCATCGACTCGTCGGCTGCCGCATGAGAAACGGACCCAGGAGGACGTACAGCAGGAATGCCACGACGCCGAGACCGACCAGCACGACCGTCACCCACCACGGGATGGCGACGATGTTGAATGCTCCCTGCAGAGCGACGACGATGTTGCCCAGCAGGATCGCGACCAACCCGGTGATCGACAACCACCCGAGCACCCGTCCTCGGGCGCCCACTGCCAGCTGCTGGCGAAGGCGCACGCGCGGCGGACTCGTCGGGTCGTTGTAGCTTCTTGCGAAGATTGCACTCAGCATGAGCGCCGTAAGAAGGTGTAACCAGGACATGCTACCTCGCGGATCGATTGAGCGACATCACCACAACCGCATGCCGTCCGCTCTCCGGATCACGAACGATCCCAGCGATGTAGTCCGCGCCAATATCGTGCACGCTCAGGCTATTCGGAAGCACAACCGTCGCAACGTGTGAGCCGTTCGGACTGAACACGATCCATGGCGTGCTGTCGTTGCCTGCCGAAGGATGATTCCTGACCCACAGATGATCGTCGCTGTCCACCATCATCGCATCGTACGCAGGCAGCGTGCTCGGCGGCGTGTCCAGCTCCCATATGCGGCGCGTTTCCTGCTGCGTCACCGCATCCTGGCCGAGCGAGTCCACGCGTTTTGCACGCTCCAAGTCGGCTGGCGTGGCTCGGAGATCGCGCTCGGGGAGTCGCAGGGTGCCAGCGGCGGTGCCATCGAGTTGGTACACTCGCACCGCTGCACTATCCGACGTGCCAACGTAGACATGACGTCGCCCGATGGCGATCTGCGGCGAGCGGCGCAACAACGCTGGCAACCCACCTTCGCCGAAACCGATGAACTCGGGGCCGCCCGCATCATCCAGCGAGACACGCTCAGCTCGGCTCGTAGACGTGATCCATACGGGCAGCGGACGGCGTTGACGACCTCGCAACGACGGGTCGAAAACATTCCAGGCGTGATGCACGAAGTCACCCTGCGCGTTGCAGGCACTTCGAAAGGCGTCGGTGCCTGCAGCAAAGTCGCTCGTCGACATAGTGCGACCGAGTACGCCATCGAGCGAGTGTACCGTGACGCGGCGTGTCGCAATATCTTCGACGAACAACGAGTCACCGCAGCGCAACGCCTGGCGGATGATCTCGAACTCCCCAGGCGCCGAGCCTCGTCGACCGACGGTTCGAACGAGCTGTCCATCGGACGAGAAGATGCGCAGCGCGCGAGTGCCTGATCGGACACGATGACGCCGCCATCGGGGGTGCGCGCGACGTGTACCGCGTTGCCGAGTAGGACATCGCCGGCGGCATCGTCATCGCTGATCTCGAGTAGCGGTGTCTGGCTCGTGGTCCAGACGGGGACGGTGGCAACTTCCGGGGCGCGCTCAGAACAGGCGGTCGAGCTGATTAGAGCGGTCAGGCAGAGCGCGAGTGACCGCACATTTCCGCCGCCTACGCCGCGCATCCTCAACGCTGCGTGCTGTCCACATGGGGGCGTGTCTGGCGAGACGCGACGCCACCTGACATCAGTGGGGTGCCGGCGCACTGCGCTCCGCGACCACGAGTACGTTGCCAAGCGCATCATGCACCGTAACTGTGGTGCGTCCGTTGGCCGTGACAAAACGCACGAGGCTTCGCAGTTGCGGTGCGAAGTATGTGTCGTCGCCTTCTGTCAGGAGGCGCGCGCGAAACTTGCCGGGTTGCTGAACGCCCATGACTCCGTTCTCAACGAAGACACGCACCGAATCACCTGCCGCATTTCGGTACATCCCTGCAAGTGCTGCGTCGCGCGCCGAATCGTTTGCAACGAGTGTGCGCGCGCGCGGCAGTGCCACGGGTGCGCCACGCAGGATCGTGGCGAGGTCGTCCGGGATCGGACCGGCGTGCTCAATGTTGTGCAGGACAATGACGGTGCGTCGCGACTCCGGGATTCGCATGATGTAGGCGGAGAAGCCGGGCAGTCCGCCGCTGTGCTCGTGCGTGCGTCCGTTCGGCCCTGACGCGACGAACCAGCCGTAGCCGTAGTCGCCAATTCCCGCTGCGAAGACGGAGTCGAGCAAAGGCCGCGCGATCAGTTGTTCGCGGTAAAGTGCCTGGTCCCACTTGTACAGATCGCGCGCCGTAGTGATGAGTGCCGCGTCAGCCTGCGGGGGTTCCATCAGCTGATAAACAGCATTGTGCTGGTCGTCTGGCTCGAGACCGTTGAAATAGGCCAACGGATAAGCCGTTGGCCGCAAACGATAGCCCTGCGCGCGATCGGCGATGATCACCTCCGAACGATCCTGCTCGCTTTTTGACATGCCCAGCGGCTCATGAATGCGCTGATGAAGAAACTGGTCGTACGCCAGTCCGCTCGCGCGTTCAATGATGTAACCCAGCAAGATGTACGCGCTGTTGCTGTAGCGAAACTTCGTGCCCGGCTCATGATCGAGCGGTTTAAGCCTGGCATCCCGTACGATGCGCGCGGGAGCGTGTGCTTGCGACATGTAGTCGGAATACGCCTGCGTGGTGTATCCCTCGAACCACTCCTCATAGTCGGAAACTCCCGACGTGTGACGCAGCAGATGATGGATCGTGATGCCGCTCCACGCGGGCGGAACACTGTCCAGCCATTTGGTGATCGGATCTTCAATCGCGAGTTTGCCGTCCTCCGCAAGCATCATGATGGCCATCGCGGTAAACTGCTTGGTGATCGATGCGACGCGAAAGCGAGTCTCGGGCGTGTTGCGAACGCCGAGCTCGAGATTGGCGAAACCGTACGCCGTGTCGATGAGCACCCTCCCGTTCTCAGCGACGAGCACGCTCCCGCTGATGTGGCCCAGCGCCGATGCCGCGGCAAGGTATTCGCGCAGTCGTGCCGGGCGATCATCCGGCGACGCAGGCTGAGCGATCGCCAGTGAGGCGGAAATAGCGCAGAGCAGCAGCGCGCTGAAGAGGCGGGGCATGGCGAGCTCGGAGGGGGCGAACGTGGCTGAACCAACGGGCACCTGCAGTATGATAGTCAGCCAGCGGAACTGCGCACTCGCAAACCGTCTACTGCGCGCAGCGGGCTCGAGCGCCGCGCCCACCCAGTTGGTATTATTGCGGCGTGACCCAACTCCCGTGCCTCCGCCTCCCCTTGTCCGCACGGCTCGCCATCGCCTGCGCGGCCTCCCTGCTCAGCCTTCCGCTCGTCGCGCAGAACGCGCCTCCGATCGACGCCGCCAGGGCAGCGGCCTACGCGCGGGCCGCGCGGGAACGTCCGCGTCCGAACGCGCGCACCACCGCCATCACAACACCGCCGGCCATCGACGGTCGTCTCGACGATGCCGCCTGGCAATCAGTCGAGCCGATCACCGATTTCATCCAGCGCGAGTTGAACGAGGGAGTACCCGCGTCCGAGCGCACCGAGGTGCGCATCGCGACGGACGGACGCTATCTCTACGTAGGCGCGCGCATGTTCGACCGCGAGCCACACCTCATCGTGCCAGGCGAGAAGGTGCGTGACGTGCAGCTCGCCAACAGCGACTACTTCGCCTTCATCCTGGACACCTATCGCGACCAGCAGAACGGATTTGTGTTCGCCACAACGCCCGCTGGCATAGAGTACGACGGCCAGGTGATACGCGAAGGCGAGGGCGGTGGCTCCTTCACGGGCGGCCAGACGCGCGCGCAAGCCGGTGGCGGCGGAGGATTCAACCTCAACTGGGATGCCAGCTGGAGTGTTGCAACCCAGGTCGACTCGCTCGGATGGACCGCTGAGTTCCGCATTCCGTTCTTCGCAATCCGCTACGAGGGCGGCGGCGAACAGACGTGGGGCATGAACATGTCGCGCAGCATCCGGCGCAAGAACGAAGAACTTTACTGGTCGTTCATTCCGCGTCAGTTCAACCTGTATCGCCTGTCACTGGCCGGCACGCTTGAAGGCGTGCAGGTGCCGCAACGCCGAATCCAGACGGTCACACCGTACGTGCTCGGCTCGTCGCAGCAGACCTGGCCCGCCGCACCGGCGGCATTGCGCTCCACATCGCAGCGTGTCGCCGAGTTCGGAGCGGATGCCAAGATCGGCGTAACGCAGGCGCTCACGCTCGACCTCACGTACAACACCGATTTCGCGCAGGTCGAGGTTGACGATCAGCGCGTGAACCTCACTCGCTTCCCGATCTTTTTTCCCGAGAAGCGTCCGTTCTTTCTGGAGAACGCAGGCGTATTTTCTGCGGGCACGCCGCAGGCGGTGGACCTCTTCTTCACGCGACGCATCGGCATCGACAACGCCGGCAATCAGGAACCGATCCTGGGTGGTGGACGGCTCTCCGGACGGGTGGGAGGCGCCACGGTGGGTCTGCTTCAGATGGTGACTGACGCGCCCACCGAAGACAGCGATGGACAGTCATTCACCGTTGCCCGCAGCCTCAAGGAAGTCGGTACACGCTCCCGCATTGGCGGCATGTTCGTGCAGCGCCTGAACGTGCGCGACGCTTCCGATGCCAATCGCACGTATGCACTTGACGGACGCCTGGGCATCGGTCAGGAGTGGACGATCGATACGTGGGGCGCACGCACCGAGACACGCGGACTCAGTGGCGACGATTTAGGATACAGTGTGCGTGGCGCCTATCAGACTCGCGACTGGAGCAACAGCGCACGTCTCACGCAGGTGGGTGAAGACTTCAGTCCCGAGGTCGGCTTCATGAGTCGTCCGGCCGGCTATCGCCTCACCGAGGTGAACCTGATGCGGTGGTTCCGCAATCCCGAGTGGGCCTGGTTCCGGCACTGGAACCCGCACGTGAGCTGGCGCGAGTTCCGCAGCCTGAGCGACAACTTCCGGCAGACGGGCTACTACCACCTCGATGTCACCGAGATCGAGCTCGCCAGCGGCACGCGGTTCGGTCCGGAGCT
>JBBQNT010000221.1:0-6411 GCA_038330215.1 Gemmatimonadales bacterium | reverse complement strand
CAGCAGCCTCGGCGTGGGGCTCACGAGCAACTCACCGTACACCAGCTCGTACCGGTTGCCGTCGTCGGGGAACGCGAGCACTTCGTCCACCGTGTAGTACGTAGCTGTCGCGGGCATACCCATAGTGTCGCCTCGGCGGTGAGGGTTGCGCAAGCGGTCCGGATGGAGGGAAGTCGCATCTGGCACGATTGCGAACGCGCCGACCGTCTCCGTCACCATTCCATCGACACCGTCATCAGTATCTCACGGTGATGCTAAGCGCGATCCCGCGCTCCAGCCCAAATCAGATTTCTGCAATCGGGATGTCGAGACGGCGAGCGGCCTCGAGCATGCGAGGGTCGTAGCTCGCAAGCGCCACCTGTTGACGGCGCGCCCGCAAGAACTCGATCGACGCGAAATGCAGCGCATCGAGCGCGCGCACGGCGACGGGAAACGGTTCAAGCGCTCGCGTCAACACCGCTGGCGCCAACTCGAGAAACGCCAACCGTTGCAGGATTGAACGCGCGTGATCGCCGTGCGATGCGACCGAACCGCGAGCGTGCAAACGATTCCACAGCTCGTACTCGAGCAGCCGACTACTCACCAGTGTCTCATCCCACAGGGAGTCCGGTGGCACGCGATCTTCGGAGAGCAGCTGCGCCAGTGCGACAGACGTGTCGAGGTAGATCATCGTTCGTCGCGATCACTCCGCAGTTCGCGCAGCACTTGCTCGAGTGGCACGATGGGAGCGCGAGATGGGGGGCCTTCTCCTACGACCATCGGCGCCGAGAGCAATCCTTGCCGCATGGCCTCGGCCAGCAGTGCATCAGATGTGAGCGACCCGCGGTCTTGCGGAGGGCGCAGCTCTGCCACCACTCGGTCGCGGTCCGTGACAAGGACCGTCTCGCCGCTGGCGGCAATGCGCACGTACTCGCTGAGCTTGTTTTTCAGAACTTTGAGGCCGACGGTCCGCATCTCAATAAAGTAGCCTCTGGAAGCTACTTCATCGAGTGGAAGATTTAGTCACGGCCCAGCGCACGCGCCCCTCGACATCGACGCACGGGCGCGACGCGGATATCTTGCCTGTCAATCATTCCTGACACTTCTCCCGGCCGTATGACTCAGGTAGTCCGCATCGGAACCCGCTCGTCGGCGCTGGCCATGGCGCAGGCGCACCAAGTCGCAGCCCTGTTGCGCACGCACGGCGTGGACTCCACGCTCACCGAATACACGACCATAGGCGACCGTATTCTCGACCGGCCGCTGTCGGCGATCGGTGAGAAGGGGCTGTTCACGGCCGAGTTGGAGGCCGACCTGCGGGCGCATCGTACCGATTGTGCGGTGCATTCGCTCAAGGATCTGCCCACGGCCGATCCCGACGGTCTCACGGTCGTGGCGCTGCTGGAGCGGGAAGATCCGCGCGACGCGCTGGTTGTGACGGCCGGCAGCTCGGTAGGTTCGCTCGCGGATCTGCCGCACGGAGCCCGCATTGGCACGTCAAGTTTGCGCCGTCGCGCGCAGTTGCTCGCGCTGCGTCCGGATCTCGATGTGCAGGAGCTGCGTGGCAACGTGGGCACGCGTCTGCGAAAGATCGACGAAGGTCAGGTGGACGCGGCGTTGCTCGCCGCAGCGGGACTCAAGCGCCTCGGACTCGGCGAACGCATCGTGAGCCTGCTCGATCCGCCGGAGTGGCTGAGCGCGCCGGGGCAGGGTGCCATTGCCATTCAGGCGCGCGAAGACGACGAGCCCATGCGCGAGCTGCTCGAACGACTCGATCACGCACCCACGCGCCGCGCCATCACTGCCGAGCGCGCGCTGCTGGCGACACTCGAGGGTGGATGTCAGGTGCCGATTGGCGCGGCGGCGGTGCAGGAGGGCGATGTGCTCATGCTGCATGCGTGCATCGCCGACCTGAGCGGAAGCACTGTGCTGCGCGCATCACGTGAGGTGGATGGGCAATCGCCGGCAGCAACGGGGCGGGCACTCGCCGAAGAACTGCTCGCCGCCGGCGCGGGCGAAATTCTCGACCAGTTGCGCGCCGCCGGCGGAGGCCGCGCATGAGCAGCAGCAGCGATCCGTTCCTGCATGCCACGCAGGATGAAGAGCGCGCGCCCATGGGAGCGTTCCCGCGCGTGCGTCCGCGGCGGTTGCGGCGCACCGATGCCATTCGGCGCCTCGTGCGCGAAACACACTTGCATTCATCACAGTTGATCCTGCCGTTGTTCGTGCGCAGCGGAACGGGACTGCGCACGCCGATCGGGTCCATGCCCGGCGTGTCGCAGACGTCGGTGGATGAAATGCTGCGCGACGCGGAGGCCGCAGCAAAAGCCGGCATTGGTGGTGTACTGCTGTTCGGTATTCCCGACGAGAAAGACGCCACGGGCTCGAGCGGCTGGCACGAAAACGGCCCCGTGCAGGAAGCGGTGCGCGCGATCAAGCGCGAGTATCCGGACCTGCTCGTGGTCACCGATGTCTGCATGTGTGAGTACACCGATCACGGCCACTGCGGCGTGCTCACGTCCGACGGCTACGTCGACAACGACGCCACGCTCACGCTGCTGTCTGCCGAGGCGCTGTCGCATGCGCAGGCCGGTGCCGACATCGTGGCACCGAGCGATATGATGGACGGCCGTATTGCGCACATGCGCGACACGCTCGATGCCAACGGCTTCGACCAGACGCCGATCATGAGTTACGCGGTCAAGTATGCGTCGGCGTTTTATGGGCCGTTTCGCGAGGCCGCTGAGAGCACGCCCACGTTTGGCGACCGCCGCAGCTACCAGATGGATCCGGCCAACGTGCTCGAAGGGCTCAAGGAAGCGCGACTCGATGTGGCAGAAGGCGCCGATATTCTCATGGTGAAGCCGGCCGGAGCGTATCTCGACGTGATTCAGGCCGTGAAGCGTGACACGGGCGTTCCACTCTGCGCCTACCAGGTGAGCGGCGAGTTTGCCATGATTCGCGCAGCGGCGGAACGCGGTTGGATCGATGGTGAGCGCGCGATGATGGAGTCGCTGCTGTCGATTACGCGCGCGGGCGCCGACATGGTCATCACCTACTTCGCGATCGAAGCGGCGGCGGTGCTGCAGCGTCGATGAGCTGCGTCCGTGGTTCGCACGTTTCCGGTTAGTGCATGTGACGTGGCGATACGCGCCACGTCGACGTTGAGGTCCTTTCCCGTCCGAGCTTCTGCATGTCGAACTTCTGGCACGACATTCCGCCCGGTCCGCAGCCGCCCGAGCAGGTCACGGCCGTCATCGAGATTCCCTCGGGCAGTCGCAACAAGTACGAACTCGACAAGGTTACCGGGCTGCTCAAGCTCGATCGCGTGCTCTACTCCGCCGTGCAGTATCCGGGCGACTATGGGTTCATCCCCGGCACGCTCGCTGAAGACGGCGACCCGCTCGACGTGCTGGTCCTCATCAACGAGCCCACATTCCCCGGCTGCCTGATCACGGTGCGTCCGGTGGGGGTGCTGCTCATGACCGACCGCGGTGATCCGGACGAGAAGATTCTCGCCGTACCCAGCGAAGATCCCTATCACCAGGAATATTTCGACATCGCTGACCTGCCGCAGCACTACCTCAAGGAAGTCGAGCACTTCTTCCGCGTGTACAAGGACCTCGAGGGAAAGCGCGTGGAAATCGACGGCTGGCGTCAGAGCACCGTGGCCATGACGGTCATCCAGGACTGCATCCAGCGCTACGAGGCCAAGTACCCGCGGTAAGGCCGCGGTGAGATCGCGGTGAGATCGCGGCGAGATCGCGGTGAGATCGCGGTGAGGAACGTCCGTAGGCGCAGAGGTCGCGGAGGGCGGGGCGGTCGCAGAGGACCGCACGCTGGTGGAGAGGCGCAGTCAGGCAGGCTTACAGCTACCAAGAAAACGTTAGTGAGCGGTGCAGTCGCGAGTAGTTCATGACCTCTGCGACCTCCCCGCCCCCTGTGACCTCTGCGTTTACCGCAATATTACCGCGACGTACCCACCACTCACACCCGCCGCAGGACCAGCGCCGCATTGATCCCACCAAACCCGAACGAGTTGCTGAGCACCACATCGGGTGACGCGTCCCTCCCATGCTGCGGCACGTAGTCCAGGTCGCACGCCGGATCCGGATTCTCGAGATTCAACGTTGGCGGAATCCACTGGCGATCGATCGCGAGCGCACTGATCGCCGCCTCGATCGCGCCTGACGCGCCAAGCGCGTGGCCGTAGTATCCCTTGGTACTCGACACGGGAATCGAACGCGCGTGATGCTCGCCGAGCGCGCGTTTGATCGCCAGCGTTTCCGTGGGATCATTGAGCGGGGTTGAACTGCCGTGCGCGTTCACGTAGTGCACGTCGGTTGCGGCGATGTCCGCGTCGTTCAGCGCAAGCGTGATGCAGCGAGCGGCCTGCGTGCCGTCGGGCAGCGGCGCGGTCATGTGGTGCGCATCGTTGGTGGTGCCATAGCCCGCAAGTTCCGCGTAGATGTGCGCCCCACGCGCCACGGCATGATCCCACGACTCCAGCACGAGCACGGCTGATCCTTCGCCCATCACGAAACCGTCGCGATCCCGGTCGAACGGGCGCGACGCGCGGGCCGGTTCGTCGTTGCGCGTGCTCATTGCCCGAATAAGGGCGAACGCACCAAAGCACAGCGTGGCCAGCGGCGCCTCGGCGCCACCGCCGAGCATCACGTCCACTTCGCCGTCACGCACGCGCCGAAATGCTTCGCCGATGGCGATGGTGCCGGACGCGCAACTCATCGCGTTGGTGGAGTTGGGGCCGGTGATGCCGAACTCGATGGCAATGTTGCAACTCGCCGCGCCTCCGAAGACCGCGAGTGCAAGCGTGGCGTCCACGGCGCGCAATCCACCCTGCATGAACCGGCCGGCCTGTTCTTCCGCATAGCCGACACCGCCGAGGGCCGTGCCCATCATGGTGCCGATTCGATCGCGGTCCAGTGCGTCGAGATCGAGCTTGGAATCCTTGAGCGCGAGCATGGCCGAGACGACACTCAGCGCGCCAAAGCGATCAAGTCGTTTCGCGCGGCGTTCGTCCAGGTAGTCGAGCGGATCGAAGTCAATCACGGCCGCATTGCACTGGCTGCGAAAGATCGATGCGTCGAATCGTGTGATCGACGTGACCGCGCTCTTTTCGGCGCGAAGTCCGTTCCAGAGCGCGTCTACGCCGGTGCCAATGGGCGTGACGCAACCGATGCCGGTGATCGCGACGCGACGTTGTCCGGCCCTCACGCAGGACGTCCGGAGCGATCGGCCATTTCCACGCGGGTATTGTCCGCCGGCGCCATCTCGCGGCGCTGATGCACGAGCACGTCACCCTTTTCTGCCGCCTTGGCCAATCCCGCGAGCGTGCGAGAGGCAATGCCGTGCACGAACACGGGACCGATGACGGCGGTAGCCGCAAAGGGACCGATGATCGGCCAGCGCGGCCCTTCCCAGGTGTGCACTATGCGCACACGCGTTCCGCCGTCCACGGGCACGAACTCCCACGCGACATCCATGCGCGTGGTGATGCCGCCGACGTGGCGAAAGCGGATGAGCGGTGTGTCGTGGTCCACCGCCATCTCCGACAGCCACCACGTGGGCCAGCCGACTGGTCCGAAGGGTCGGTTGGCCGACATTTCAACCAGTCCGCCTCCATCGCTCGCACGCGACCGGAATCGCACGAAGCGGTAGTGCGGCAGATACGCCGGCCAGTGCTCAACCAGCCGCGCGATCTCGAAAATGCGCGCCACGGGTGCGCGCACGACCTGCTCGTCGATCGTGACGAGACGACGGGCCATCGGCACGGGGCCGAGCTCGTATGGTGGCTGCAGTGGCGTATCGCTCAAGGCGGAGAGTCAGGTGGGAGGAACGCCCCGCAATGGGGCGGACGCGAGTTCGCGCGAATGGTGCGCTGCTGAATGCTACCGGACGGACCACATCGCGGTGACTCGCCAGCCGAGTCGGTTGCGCACGGCGGGCACGCGTCCCACCGCTGTCGTCACCACTCGGCCAAGCTCTGGAGCGGTGTACCCGCGCAAAATGGACACGATCCCGTCGTGACGGCTCACGGGATGAAAGCGCAGCGGGAACGAAACCACCCAGAGCAGCGCCGCCGCGGTCCAACTACGGCGGAGGTCGCTCACGATCACGGTTGATCGCGCCACGCGCGTCAGCTCGCGAAGCAGCGCGTCGGCCTGCGCGTCTTCGAAGTGGTGCAGCACCTGGGAGCAGGTCACCACATCCACGCTGCCACTGGCGAATGGCAGGCGCATGGCGTTGCCGCAAATGGCCTCATCGGCGGCACCGCGCGCCGCGTGTGCCAGCGCTGGCGTGAGCTCGAGCCCAATGGTGAGCAGTTGCACGCCGCGCTGCGCCGCAAGCGCCTTGGCAGCTCTGGGAATGTCGCCAAGTCCGGTGCCCACATCGAGCAGCACGAGCGGCGCA
>JBBQNT010000220.1:0-6461 GCA_038330215.1 Gemmatimonadales bacterium | reverse complement strand
TGCGCGCCGTCGACGTCGGCGTCGGTCATGATGATGACCTTGTGATACCGCGCCCTGGCGATGTCGAACTCTTCGCGAATGCCGGTACCCAGCGCCGTAATGATCGTGCGAATTTCTTCGTTGGACAGCACTTTGTCGATGCGCGCCTTCTCCACGTTGATGATCTTGCCACGGAGCGGCAGGATCGCCTGAAAGTCACGCTTGCGGCCCTGCTTGGCGGAACCACCGGCCGAGTCACCCTCCACGAGATAGATCTCGCAGAGCGCCGGATCGGACAGTGAGCAGTCGGCCAGCTTGCCGGGCAGGTTGCCCACGTCCAGCGCCGACTTTTTCCGCGTGAGGTCGCGTGCCTTGCGCGCCGCTTCACGAGCACGCGCGGCCGACACGGCCTTCTCGATGATGATGTTGGCCGTCTTCGGATGTTCGTCGAGATACGAGGTAAGCAGCTCGTTCACCACGCTGCGCACGGCGCCTTCCACTTCGGAGTTGCCGAGCTTGGTCTTGGTCTGCCCTTCGAACTGCGGCTCGCGCACCTTGACCGAGAGCACGGCCACGATGCCTTCGCGCACGTCGTCGCCGCTGAGGCGGATGTCCTTGTCCTTCTTGTTGAGGACCGTGGACTTCTCGATGTACTTGTTGATCACCGACGTGAGCGCGCTCTTGAAGCCGGTGAGATGCGTGCCGCCCTCATGCGTGTTGATGTTGTTCACGAAGGAGAACACCGACTCCGAATAGCCGTCGTTGTACTGCAGGCCCAGATCGATGGCAATGTCGTCGCGCTCGGTCTCGATCGCGATCACCTCGGGGTGGATCGGCTTGCGTGACGCGTTGAGATACGCGACAAACTCCCGAATGCCGCCTTCCGCGTGAAACGTCTCCGCGCGTTCTTCGTCCACACGCTCGTCGGTGAGCGAGATGGAGATACCCTTGTTCAGGAACGCCAGTTCGCGAAGCCGTGAGGCCAGCGTCGCCCAGTCGTAGCGCAGCGTTTCCGTGAAAATTGTCGGGTCGGGCTTGAACCACACGCGCGTGCCGCGTTCCGTCGGGCCCACATCACGCAGCGTCTTGAGCTTGGTAGTGGTGATGCCCTTGTTGAAGTCCATGTAATACTCTTTGCCGTCGCGCTTCACCCACACCTTGAGCTGCTCCGACAACGCGTTCACGACGGACACACCGACGCCGTGCAGGCCGCCAGACACCTTGTAGGTGTTCTTGTCGAACTTGCCGCCCGCGTGCAGCACGGTCATGGCCAGCTCCACGCCCGGCAGCTTCTCCACCGGGTGAATGTCCACCGGGATGCCGCGTCCGTCGTCTTCCACCGTGATCGAATCGTCGGGATGAATGACCACCGTCACCTTGCTCGCGTGTCCCGCGAGCGCCTCGTCGATGGAGTTGTCGACGACTTCATAGACGAGATGGTGCAGGCCACGCGACGACGTGGACCCGATGTACATGCCCGGGCGCAAGCGGACCGCTTCGAGACCCTTGAGGACCTGGATGCTGCCGGCGCCGTAGCCGTTATTGTTCGGCTGTGCGTTCTCGTTGGCCATGGAAGAGCTGGTGTGGCGGGAAGACGACGCGTTGCCTCGGCGTCATGAAGACGCCGTGATCGGCATGCGCCCATGGAGCGGACGCCGGATCGGGAAACGCTGACAAGTGCAGGGGAACCCCGAAATCTAACCCGATGCAGACCCGAAAGCAACTTCGCGGCTCATCTCTAAGTGCTTGCAATACAAGCACTTGCAGCGCACTTCCGGCGCGATGCGGCGCTCAACCCAGCGGCTCGCGCGCCAGCACCAGGCGCAGCCGAACAATCGGCGGACGGCTCGTGTCTGCGTTCAGCGCGCGCAGGAGCTCAGGCTCCATGAGAGACAGCTCCGTCATCCAGCCATTGGTGCGCACCGCCACCACCAGCGTGCCATCGCGCTGCAGCGATACCGGCTCCGTCACCTCGGCGATCTGCGGTCCCACCAGCGCGGGCCATTCCGGAATCGCGCGCGCCTGCGCCAGCCGGTCGGTCAGTCCGGCGCGCTCCAATACGGACGCCAGCACGTCGCCCAGCTTGGCCGGTTTTCGCTTCACGCCATCATCCCTCACGACAGCACACCCTGGTCCATCACGCGACGTGGCAGCGCCGTGAACGCCGACGGAATGTCCTCCGCGCGAGGCACGGCCAGCAGCACCTGGCCAACGCCGGTCACGGCGAGCAACGACAAAATCGCCTGCGAACGACGCGTATCGAGTTCCGCGAAGGGATCGTCGAGCAGCATCAACGGAGGCGCGCCCAGCATCGCCTGCACGGTGGCCGACTCACGAAGCCGCAGTGCAATCGCGGCCGTGCGATGCTGCCCCGCCGACCCGAAGGTGCGAAGCTCACGTCCGCCGAGCAGCAGCTGCAACTCGTCGCGGTGCGGACCTACGAGCGTGGCTCCGCGTCGGAGCTCATGCGCGCGCTGCGCTTCGTACTGTGCCGCGAGTGCCGATTCGACCTCGCTGTCATCGGCATCGTTCGCCGCGCCCTGATAACGCAGCTCGCTCGGCTTCGATTCGCCGATCGCATGACACAGCTCGGCGTATGGCACCGCATGCGCCGACGCCCACGCTCGACGCGCGATCACCAGCGTTGCACCGTGTTCGCACAGCGCCGGCTCCCATACTGCCACATGCTGGTCGGCGCCGCCCGTGTGCCGGCTCGCGCGCTGCAACTCGCGCAGCGTGGCGTTGCGTCTGAGCAGTGCGCTTCGGTAGTTCTGCAGCGCGCTCAGATACGGCGGCGATGTCAACGCGAGCGCGACATCGAGAAAGCGGCGGCGTTCGCCCGGACCGCCGGATACGAGCACGACGTCAGCCGGAGAGAAACACACCGACGGCAGCGCGCCGAGTGCATCGGCGAGCCGCGATTGCTCCACGCCGTCGAGTGTGGCGCGTTTGCGCTTGCTCGCGCGCTCATAGCCTACGCCAACCGTGTGCACACGTGCCGGCGCGCCAAGTTGTGCACGCACATGAAACGCTGTCGCGCCAAAGCGCACCACATCCGCATCGCGTGCGCCGCGCCATGAACGCAGCAGGCGAAGGTACGCCACCGCTTCGAGTAGGTTCGTCTTGCCGTGACCATTGTCGCCCACAATCGCGAGTCCGGCCGCGTCGACCTCGAGGTCAATCGCCGCGAGATTCCGGAAATCGCGCACGACGAGTTGTTCAAGCATGCGCGCGCGCTGAACTCAGTGACCGACGAAGCTGGCAGGCCGCTTGGCAAGAAACGCCTCCATGCCTTCGCGCATGTCATCCGTTGCCGACAGCACACCGAACAGATCGCTTTCCGCGAGACAGCCTTCCTCGAGCGTACTGTCGAGTCCTCGGTTCACGGCCTCGATGCAGCCGGCCAGCGCCAGCGGGGCATTGCCAAGCATTGCCACAGCGAGCGCGCGCGCACGTTCATTCAGCTCGGCGGCAGGCACGACCTCGTCGGCGAGGCCGAGCCGGTGTGCTTCGGCGGCGTCGATCATGTCGCCGGTGAGCAGCAACTTGAGCGCTGCGCCGCGTCCGATCAGGCGCGGTAATCGCTGTGAACCACCGAATCCCGGCACGATGCCGAGCTTGGCTTCCGGCTGACCAAACTTCGCCTTGTCGCTCGCAATGCGCACGTGACACGACATCGCCAACTCGCAGCCACCGCCCAGCGCGAAGCCGTTCACGACGGCGATGGTCGGCTTGGGGCTGGTTTCATAGCGCCGGAACACCTGCTGTCCCACACGCGCGCGCCGCTGCGCTTCTATCGGACTCTGGCTGGCCAGCTCCGAGATATCCGCGCCCGCCACGAAGGCGCGGCCTGCGCCCGTGAGCAGCACGAGGCCGACATCGTCCCGTCGATTGGCCTCGTCGATCGCATCGCCCAGCTCGGCCATCGTCGCGTCGTTGAGCGCGTTCAGTTTGTCGGGCCGGTTCACCGTGATCGTGGCGATGCGGTCGGCAACGTCGAAGGTCAGGTTGTTGTACGACATGCGGCGTGAGTCTGAGGGGCTGGCAACTGGCGTGCCCGCAATCTAGCCGCCCGCCCAATCCGCGTTGTCCTCGCGCCTCGCGCCTTGCACCCGTGCCTCGCACCCGTGCCGTACGTCCGCGCCGCAGGCCCGCCTCTCGCACCCGTACCGAACGCGCGCGGGCTAGACTTCCCGCATGCCGATTCCTGCTGCGCCGCTGCTCCCGCCGTTCGAGACGGTCTCCTGGTCACCGGATGGCCAGTCGCTCCGCCTGCTCGACCAGCGACGCCTGCCGCTCGAAGAGACGTACCTTGACGTGCGTACGCTCGACGAGCTCGTGCGCGCCATACGCTCGCTCGCTGTGCGCGGTGCGCCGGCCATCGGCGTGGCGGCGGCCATGGGGCTCGCGGCCGTGTTCGCGCGTGAGGCGCAATCGCACGCCACGCTCTCGAGTGAGCGAGCGCCGCTCGACACACCGAGGGCCAGGCTTGCAGTGCTCGCAGCCGCGATCGAAACGGCGCGTCCCACGGCCGTGAACCTGCGGTGGGCGCTGCAGCGCATGCTGGCGTGCGCCGCACGGTTGGGAGACGACGCGTCGCCAGAGCAGCTCGTATCTGTACTGCGCGAGCAGGCCACGCGCATCCGCGACGAGGACCGCGCGATGTGCCACGCCATCGGACAGTTTGGTGCGCCGCTGATCGAGCCCGGTGCGCAGCTCCTGACGCACTGCAACGCCGGCGCACTCGCGGCGGCAGGTATCGGCACGGCACTCGCACCCATGTACGTCGCGCATGCACGCGGCGTCACCTTTCGCGTGTTCGCTGACGAGACGCGTCCGCTGCTGCAGGGCGCGCGGCTCACGTCGTGGGAGCTACAGCGCGCAGGTATCGACGTGACCGTCATGCCCGATGGCGCGGCAGCGTCGCTGATGGCCACCGGGCGCATCAGTGCTGTCTTCGTTGGAGCCGATCGCATCGCCGCCAACGGTGATGTCGCCAACAAGATCGGCACGTATGCGCTGGCGCTTGCGGCACGCGAACATGGCGTGCCCTTCCATGTGTGCGCGCCCGGCAGCACCTTCGACGCGAACACACAAACGGGCGCCGGCATCGAGATCGAACATCGTGATCGTGAAGAGATCGCGTTCTCCGGTACGACGCAGGTCCTGCCGCAGCACGTGGCTGCATACAATCCTGCCTTCGACATCACGCCGCGTGCATTGATCACGCACTACGTGACCGATCGCGGTCTGCTCGAACCACCGTTCACCATCTGAGGAGACGCCCGATGCACGTGCTGGCCATTGATCAGGGAACGACCGGGTCCACCTGTCTCGTCATGTCGGCCGACGGGCGCATTGTCGGGCGCGGCTATCGGGAGATCACGCAGCACTATCCGCAGCCGGGCTGGGTCGAACACGACGCGATGGAGATCGTGCGCAAAACCTTCGAGGCGGCACGCGAGGCGATTGCACAGGCCGGGGTAATGCCGAAGGCGGTAGGCATCACGAACCAGCGCGAAACCATCGTCCTCTGGGACCGCGCCACCGGTGAACCGGTGCATCGCGCGATCGTGTGGCAGGATCGGCGCACCGCCGATCGCTGTCGCGCGCTCGATGTCCATGCGGACCGTATCCAGCAGCTCACCGGGCTTGTCAACGATCCCTACTTCAGCGCCACCAAGCTGGAATGGCTGCTTGGCCAGCCGTCCACGGCGGAGAGAGCGCAACGCGGCGAGCTCGCCGCTGGGACCATCGACACGTTCCTCATCTGGCATCTGACAGGCGGCGCCGTGCACGCCACCGACCCGACGAACGCATCGCGCACGATGTTGTACGACATCACGCGGCGAATGTGGAGCGACGAATTGCTGGCGCTCTTCGGCGTGCCGTCCGCGCTGCTGCCCGATGTGCGGCGATCCAGCGGCTTCTTTGGCACCACCACCGTCGATGCCATTGGCGCCGAGCTCCCCATTCTGGGTGTCGCGGGTGATCAGCAGGCGGCGCTGTTTGGACAGGGTGGGTGGCACGCCGGTGGCGGCAAGAACACCTACGGCACGGGCGCCTTCCTGCTGCTCAATACCGGCCAGACACGGCCCGAGTCTGGCGACGGGCTGCTCACCACGCTCGCCTGCGATGCGGCGGGAAACCCGGTCTTTGCGCTCGAAGCATCGATTTTCGTCGCGGGAGCCGCCGTCCAGTGGCTGCGCGATGGCCTCAAGCTCATCGAGTCGGCAGCCGAGACCGAGGCCATCGCGCGCTCGGTCTCGAGCACGGACGGCGTCTACTTCGTGCCGGCGCTGACGGGGCTCGGTGCACCCGATTGGGAACCGCACGCACGCGGCACCATCACCGGACTCACACGCGGCACCACCTCGGCGCATCTGGTTCGAGCCGCCCTCGAGGCGATGGCGTTCGGTACCACCGATGTGCTCGCACTCATGCGCGCCAAGGGCCGCGTCCCCTTCGACCGGCTGCGGGTG
>JBBQNT010000219.1:0-6473 GCA_038330215.1 Gemmatimonadales bacterium | reverse complement strand
ACCGATGCACGCGACGTGCCCGAGGGTGTCTCCGTGGGCTGCGCGCGCCCCGCGCCCGGGCTCTCCGTGGACGGTGCGAACGGCTACGTGCACGTGGGCTACGCACTCGTCGGTCCCGAGGGTCCCGGTGTCTTCTACGCGCACCAGATGGATCCGCGCGCCCTCTTCGAACCCCCCATCCCCATCGTGTACGGCGAACGGCTCGGCAATGTGCGCGTGGGCAGCGACGGTGATCTCGTGGCCGTGGTGTACGAGGACCCCAACAGCGGCGCACGTCCGCGCATCGCGGTAGCCGTCTCGCGCACCGCCGGACACATCTTCGAAGGTCGACTGAACGTGAACGCCGGACTCAACCCCGCCGCCAATCCGTTCGTCGTCGCACAGGGCGCCGCGATCGTGATCGGCTGGCACGAAGCCCCACCTGCAGGCGGCGACACTACCTTCCTTCGTCGGCGTGCTGTCGTGCGCTGACCCGACACTCGTGCGCGGTCACTCCATCCGAAGCGCGACCGTCAGGTCACCGTCGGTGATGCGGTAGTACTTGCTTCTTCCCTTCGTGCGTACGAGCCCGATGACACCGTGCCTGGAGAGTTGCTCGATGATGTGACTCGCTGCAGCCGGCGTGAGCTCGGCTGACTTTGCGATGTCTGTCGCGCGGAATTCCGTGTCGAAGGGTTTTGCGGCGAGCAGCGTGCGCAGGTGCTCCAGGTTGGTGGCGGTCACCTGATTGAGCGTAGCACCCTGCATTGAGCGTGCCCAATACTCGTCTGCCAACAGTCGCACGACGTCGGTGGTTGAAAGCGGGCGCACCGCGCCGAGCACCGCGCGTCGCTGCACGGCACGACTAAGCAGTTTCAGAAACCCGCGGAGTTGCCCCTGGTACCGAGCGTACAGCGTGCGTGCCGCTTCGTCTGATACTGGCGGTGTGAGATGGATGCCCTGCTGCAGGTGCTTGTAGCGACGTTGCAGCAGATCAACGACCTCGTCGGGGGAAAGCGGAGCGAGTGTCACGGAGAGGGTCATGATGCTCTCGACGGCGTCTTCCCCGAACACGGTGTGCTCGATGCCGGTCGCTCCGACGAACAGCCAGTGACCGTGCATGAAGAGAAACGCATCACGGAGGTCGCCCATCATCACCCGCGCGCTCGCTATCGACTCTACCGAAAGGCGCTCCATGTTGTTGACGTGGATAAGGATTCTTCGGGCGCCGTCGTGGGAGAGGTACATCAACGCCTGCTGCAGCTCCCGAAATAGTGATAGATTTGGAAGCTCGCCTTGAATGCGAATGCGCTCATGTTGCGCACCCACGGTTCCCACCGTGAGTCCGCCGGCCAGACTGTCCTCGCCCTCAATGATCCGGCTGACGCGTACCCAGAACGCCTCCTCGGCCTTGCTCGTCTTCCAGCCGCGTGATGCCGCAGCCTCAGACTTTTCTCCCGGCTTGCCGCCGATCCACGCTTTCCTTGCTGAAGTGGCGGGCTGTTGACTCAGATCGGTCGCGCGAATGAGCAACAGCACACGAAGCACCTCGCCAAGGAAATCTCGCGCACTCATCCTTCCCTGAACGCGCACGGGATCCGTGTGACTGAGCACGCCATGCGTAGTGAGGGTCGCCTTGATGCGACTCACGAGGCTCGTTTTCCCCACACCCGCTGCGCCCTGGATTATTGCACGGGAGCTACTGTTGCCCACGATCTGGCTGGCGATTTCTCTAAGGTTTTCGGCGCGGCCCACATGGAGCGTTGCCGGACGGCCCGCCTTCGGGTCGAGCACAGGCTCCAACGCCTGCTGAAAATACGGGTCGTCCCGAAGCCCATATGGCGTCCATGGACTCGCGATGGTCATCGCTTCGGTCATTTGCCGACTCGCCGGGTAGAGGCCAACGTATGCTCGCCTAAGTTAAGTATGTTAAGCGAAACAATCAATTTCAGTTAATATGCACATATTAACGTCCACTCACTGACATGCACATGGCCACCCCCTCCCTCCTGCTCGGCGCGCACTGCATCGACAACGGCGGCATTCCCATGTCTGCCAAACGCGCCGGACGCGCCGGCATGCAGGCGCTGCAGATCTTCAGCGCGATCCCGAAGTTCTACAACGACAAGGTGTCCGTAAAACAGGACCGACTCGAAAAATTCAAAGCCGAGTTGGCCGCGGCAAGCATCGATCCGTCGCACGTGATCGTGCATGCCGGCTACGTGCTCAACTGCGCCACGCCCGACGAGACCAAGTGGGCACGAGCCTCCACCGCACTGGCCAAGGAGCTCGAGCGCAGCACCGCACTCGGCGTTGGCGGGGTGTGCTTTCATCCGGGAGCCGCAACCGATGGCGACCGCGACGCCGCCGTCGCACGCGTGAGTGAAGCGATGCGCCGCGCATTGCTCGCCGTGCCCGATGGCAGCACGCGCCTGCTTATCGAAAACACCGCCGGCGCCGGCACGACCGTGGGTCGCACACCGGAAGAAGTCGGTGCCATGCTCGCCGCCCTCCCGAAGCATCTGCGCAAGCGCGCCGGCTACGGCCTCGACACGTGTCACCTGTACGCGTCAGGCTACGACCTCGCCGGCTCGCGGCAGAACGTCACCGTTGTGCTCGACGCATTCGAACACGCCACCGGCGAAGGCCCGTCATTCCTGCACCTGAATGACAGCGAAGGTGCGCTCGGCTCCAACCGCGATCGCCACGCGCGCATCGGGCAGGGCGCCATCGGTGCCGAGGCGTTTGGCTGGTTGCTGCAGGACAAACGCGCGCGCGGCATCCCCTGCCTGCTCGAAACGCCGCAGGCCGTTCCCGATATCGCCGATGACGACGACACGCCCGACGCGTGGGACGTCGAAGACATCGCCCTGCTGCGCGAACTCGCCGAGTCCCGCTAGCCCCGCTGCGCGCCGCCGTTACGTATGCCTGTCAGCCTCACGAACCGTCTACTCGCCGCCGCCCTGCTCGCCGCGATCGCGTGCGATACTCCACGCGACACTCCACGCGACACGCCACGCGACACTCCACGCGACACGCCACGCGACACTCCACGCGACACGCCACGCGACACGCCACGAGGCCCCCAGACGGCCGATGCACGCCCGGCCAACACACGTCCCTCGACAGCTGCGGATACCGGCTCCAGCGCGCACCTCGCGCATTCCTACGCCTTCCTGCTCCGCACCGACGCCGGCGATACCATCGCCGTCGAGCATGTGCAGTCCGCTCCCGCCTGGCTCGACACCGAACTCCTGCTGCCGCGACGCAACGAACGACAGCGCATCGTGGTGCAGCGTGATGCGCGCCACGACTCCAACCTCGAGCGCTGGGACATCGCGCGCGGACGCGGGCACTGGCGCGTGTTCTCCACTGCCGATTCCCTCTACGTCACCAACGGCGACATGATCGGCGTGCCCGTCAACATGCACGCCGTCGCCGCCCCACCTGGCACCCGCGCCTGGCACGACGCATCTGCCGCACTGCTCGAACAGCTCGTGCTCGCCTGGCACCACGATGGGCGGAACGCGTTGCGCGCACCGGTTGTCGCGCTCCCGTGGTCCGAGCACATTCGCGAAGTGACCATCACCGCACTCGGCGCCGACTCCGCGCGCGCGCGCACCACCGACGGTGAGTGGCGACTCGCCGTAAACGTGACCGGCCACGTGCTCGGCGGCGTCGCACCCGGTCGCCGGCTGCGCATCGAGCGCTTCGCGTGGCAACCGGACTCCGCAGCGTCGGCATCGCCCGCCACTGCGGCATCGCCCGCCACTGCGGCATCGCCCGCCACTGCGGCATCGCCCGCCCGTCCCTACATCGCCGACGACATCACCGTCTTCGCACACGACGGCGTCTCCCTCGCCGGCACGTTCACGCGCCCGCCGGGCACTGCGCGAAAATCACCCGCCGTCCTGCTCATCAGCGGCGCCGGCCCGCAGGACCGGAACCTCTCGGTCCCAGGACTGCCCCACTACCGCCTGTTCGAAGCGCTCGCCGACACACTCACGCGGCGCGGTTTCGCCGTACTTCGCCTCGACGACCGCGGCGCCGGACGCTCCGGTGGTGTCGCGTACTCCGCCACACCCGCCGACGAAGTGAAGGACGCGCACGCTGCAATCGACTGGTTGCGATCGCGCCCCGACGTGCGCGCCGACCGCATCGCGCTCGTCGGACACAGCGACGGCGGACTCACCGCGCTCGACGCCGCTGAGCGAAATGACGTGTCCGCACTCGTGTTGTTGGGCGCGCCCGCGCGATCCGGCCGCGAACTCGCGCGCGCGCAACGGCGTGTTTATGTGACGGATCGTGCAAACAAAGTTTCGTCGATCGCGCGCGAGCAGTGGCTGGCGCAACTCGAGCGGGACGCCGAGCGAGTGGCGCGCGTGGATCCATGGCTGCGGGCGTGGTTTGCGCACGATCCGTCGGTCCGCGAATGGACGCACGACGCACCCGCGCTGCTCGTACACGGACTGCGCGACCGGCAGGTGGACCCCGTGCATGCACGCGAGCTGTCCCGTCTGCTCAGAGGGAAAAGCTCACGAATTGTCACTGTGCACATGGTGCCCGGCGTCAACCACCTGCTCGTGGCCGACACGCTTGGCGACCCACGCGGGTACGCGTCGCTGCGCTCGCACGAGCCGGTGAAACGTGTGCTGGGCGTCATCACCGAATGGCTCAACACGCACCTCACTGGCGCCCCTGACGCGCAGCAAAGCGCGCAGCCAGGCGAGGGACGCGCACGCTGAGAGTGAAAAAAGCGCGTTCCCAGAGGGGAAAATCGTGAAATGCCCTATTGCGCGCCGTACCGCGCTCTATAGCTTGTGGCGCGTCACGCAAGTTGTGCGCGACACGACTGGCACCCCACTCTGGAGATTCCATGGCCCCTGCGAAGAAGTCTGCGAAGAAGGCGGCGAAGAAGGCTGCCCCGAAGAAAGCCGCCGCCAAGAAGGCGGCCCCGAAAAAGGCAGCTGCGAAGAAGGCAGCTCCGAAGCAGGCGGCCACGAAGGCGGCTGCTCCGAAGAAGGCAGCCCCGAAAAAGGCCGCCGCCAAGCAGCGCACGCCGAATGCGGCGTTCATGAAGCCGATGATGCCATCTGCTGATCTCGCCGCCGTGATCGGCAGCAAGCCGCTTCCGCGTACCGAAGCGACCAAGAAAATCTGGGACTACATCAAGAAGAACAATTTGCAGGACGCGAAGAATCGCCGGCAGATCAACGCCGACGACAAGCTCAAGGCCGTCTTCGGTGGCAAGAAGTCCGTTACGATGTTCGAGATGACGGCGCTGGTCAGCAAGCACCTCTCCTGACCATCTTTACGTAACGCGTGATAAGGGGGCGTGACCCACACGGGCGCGCCCCTTTGTCGTTTGAGCCTGTCGCCTCCTGCTCCTCCTGCCGTGGCCCGTTCGTCCAAGTCCAAGTCCGACGCCCCCGTGAACTCGGTGGCCGCGCTGCGCGGTGATGGCAAGACCAAGTCGTCCGGCGCGAGCGCGACCGGCGCCAAGGCACCCAAAGGCAACGCCTGGGAGAACGTCAAGGCAGTCCTGTGGACGCTCGCGATCTTCCTCGTGATTCGCACGTTCCTCTTCGAGGCGTATCGCATTCCGTCCGGCAGCATGATCCCCACGCTGCTCGTGGGCGACTGGCTGTTCGTGAACAAGCTCGCGTACGGGCCGCACGTACCGTTCACCAACATCAACCTGCCGGGTTACGACGAACCCGCGCGCGGCGATGTGATCGTGTTCAAGTCACCGTATCAGTTTGACCAGCCCGAAGACCCGCATCCCACGCTCGTGAAGCGACTGGTCGCGGTGGCCGGTGATACCGTGCACATGCGCGGCGGACTCTTTCACCTCAACGGCACACCGCAGCCGCAGCCCGACGCCATGCGCGAGAATCCGCGCGCCGACGGTTCGTTCTCCATTCCGCTCTTTGAATGGCAGCGCGCGCACGAAATCCGCGGCAGCCGCATCGGTGATCCGCCGCCCGTGCCCACGCTCGACGACTGGGGCCCGCTCGTCATTCCCGCCAGCCATCTCTTCATGCTCGGCGACAACCGCTACGACTCCAAGGACGGACGCTACTGGGGCATCGTACCGCGCGAAAACGTGCGCGGCCGGCCCGCGTTTGTGTACTACTCGTACAGAGCGAATGACAGCGACCGCGCACTGCCGTTCCTCACCGACATTCGCTGGTCGCGCATCGGCACCAACATCAAGTGATCCGCTTCCCGTTCGACCCCGACGTCACGCGCGCGGAAACGCCTCCCGCGCGGTTGTACACCGATCCCGTCTGGCTCGAACTCGAAAGCGATCGCATCTTCGCGCGCACGTGGCAGCTTGTGGGTCGCACCGAGCTCGTCGCGTCGCATGGTTCGTACTTCACGGCTGATATCGGCCGCGAGTCCATTGTGATTGTGCGCGATGGCGACGCGTTGCGCGGCTTTCACAACGTGTGTCTGCATCGAGCCGGGCCCGTAGCCTACGGCACCGGCTG
>JBBQNT010000218.1:0-6571 GCA_038330215.1 Gemmatimonadales bacterium | reverse complement strand
CTGCGACGAGCGCGAGCAGTCGATGGATTGATGAGGTTCTCATGAGGCAGGAGTCTCCATAGAGGGGGGGTATCGCGGGAAGTGCGAGACCGGCGGCGCCGGAGCGCTGCGTGCTGGATGTACGATCGCCACCCCGGAACTGGATCTCCGCATGCGCAAATCCCGTGCGGGCGCCTGATGCGCCGCACGGGATCCCGTTACTGCTCGAGTCGAGCTCGGCTTTGGGCTACTGCAACTGTACCCAACTGCGCTCGCGCGTCCGCGTGAGCACTGCGGAACCACGAAGCGCGCTTTCCACTGCGCACTTTGACCAGTGCAGGTCAACCGTGCCGCCGATGCTCACGTTGTCCTTGTCGAGTTGTGCGTTGCGCGACATGACGCTGCCGTAAACGTTGGCCGTACCATTACCGGCATCGAAGTCATCACGGGCCACGATGAGACCGAACCAGTCGAGTGTGCCGTTGATGGAGACGTCACCGTTCACCAGCAGGATGCCCTGGCCCCGCCCATTGCCGTTGATGCGCACATCCCCATCGACATAGATGATGGGGAAGTAGTTCATGCACCCTGCGATCGTTCCCGCGCCACGGAACGGCTCACCCCAGTTCATCGACGCACCGTAGTCGCACGTGGTCGCCGTGCCGACCGGTAGCGGCTGGTAGGTGCCGCCCGCGATCTTGATGTCGGCGTTCGCAACCAGGGAGTTCCAACTTTCCGTTCCGTAGCGCACGTACGTGTTTGAGTCAGCAGCGGCGGGGTCCGCATTCGTGCCGTTCACGACCGAGGTCGGCTTCTGAATACTCACGCTGACGCCGGGCGCGTAGGCGATCGCAAAAGTGTCCCTGCCGGCAATCTGCGCGCACTGTGACCAACCCGCCGGATCCGTGTTTTCACCGGTCACGTACGCATTCCCCTTCACCGTGATGTTTCCAGCCGTCACAATCGCGGCTCCCGGCGTGATCGTGGGATACGCAATGCGCACCAGCATGTGCGTCATGCGCTGCGACTCCAGGGCCGCATTGCCGATCGATGCGCGTCCCGTGGACACGACCCAGAACGTATTATCGTTCAGTCGCGTCACCTTCACGCGGGCCGTGTCACCCTGCGAAACGAACACCGAGTTCGAATCGATGGCGCCGAACGCCAGGCCAGTTGGTGGCGGCAAATTCCGCTCACGTGGCCAGCTCGCGATTTCGCGGTTGATGCCGAACTCGGCAACAGCAAACGCGCGCTGCTCCACGAGCGTATTCCGGCCCGCGCGAAACTCGTGCAGTGACGCCACCAGGGCGCCCTGTGAGAGCAGCAACAGCACCACCATCGCAAACAGTGCGAGCAGCAGTGCCGTGCCGCGACGTTCGCGAGGCGTGCGCGCCGACGCGCTTGCGTCTTCGGACACGCTGGTCAGTTCTTCAGAGGCTGGATTCATTGACGATTCCGGATAGCGATTCGAAGCGCGATTGAGTCTCGCGGGGTCGCGCGCCCCCCCGAGTAACCGGGCGCGGAGCCGGGTAGGCCTGCGGCCTGCATGGTGAGGTCCACACGGGCCAGCGAGGTCGATGCCCCGCCAGGCGCGACTTCGACACCGGTACTGTCGAAGTAGACGAGCTCGAGGCCACCGCTGGCCGGCACATCGTACGGCCCGCTTACGACAACTGGCGTCTCCCATCCCCCACTGCGCCGCGACTGCTGCGTGAGATACCAGCGACCCGTGGTGTTCGACTCCTGTAGCGCGTACTCCACATGCCGCGTGAAGCGCACACCGGCGCCCACGAGTACAGTCGCAGGCACGGCCTCGGCGACCACCACCCGATAGCGCGGTTTGGCTACGTCGGCGAGCGGATCAGTGAAGGGCGCGCCCATGCACTGCGTGAGCACGGGCGTTACCGAGCTGACTGTCAGCGCGATCCACGTATCGTCTTCTGCACCGCGCAGCGCTCCCTCATCGAAGGCGTAGAGTGTATCACCCGCTGCCGGCTGCGTCACGAAACTTGTGAGGGTGTTGTGCGCGAGATTCTCCGGCGGCAGGAAGAGCGTGTTGGCCCCGCTCTTTGCACACACGATCGATGCGCCGATCGTGGACCGGAACGTCAGCGATGTGGCCGTGAAGGAGCTGACGTCTCCGCCTACGCTCGACAGCCCGCGCACATCCCGTGGCACGAGGCTCATGGCGGTGCGCAGCTCGCGGCGCACGCCCACCATTTCGTACGTCTGCTGGAAGAGCCGCTGCTGTCCAAGCATGGTGGCCGCCACCAACGACGCAATCACCGCCAGGATCGTCATGGCGATGAGCAGTTCAACCAGGGTTACACCCCGGCGCACCCGGCGACTCAGTCTCGGCATGGGATGATCGTCTCGTAGAGAATGGGAACCATGCGACCGGGCACCGTCATCGTGATCTTGATGGTCTTGATGTTGCGGCCGTCAACCACCGTCCATGACTCTGTGATGTCGCGCCGAGTGCTGGTGCCGCTGGTGGTCGCGTTCCCCGGCGTGAGCGACTGACAGCCAATGCTGGTGAGGGAGTCGAGCCGTGCCTGCGCAATGCCGGCGGCAACGGTCTGATTGCGTCCCCCCCCTAACTGCTTCACCACGCTGCCTGAGGTGCCGAGTACGCTGAAGAGGCCGACGCTCAAGAGCAGCATCGCCACCATGAGTTCGACCAGCGTAGCACCACGTCGCAGCCTGCGTTCGCGACGTGGCGTGAGCATGTTGCGATTTGCGCGCGCTTTCATAGGCGACAATCCCGTGGCATGATGAGTCCACTCGCCGAGACACAGAGCGTGTCGCTGGCCGTCCCGGAGGCGAGTTCGAATCGAATGACACCCGCCAGCGCAGGCGTGATCATTCCGCGCGGGTCATACGTCACTTCTGTCACGCCGTCGATCGACGTCAGCGCGGCGCCGGTGCTCGCATTGAATCGCATGGGGCCCAGGATGGACACCTCTTGCTTGTTGAGCCCGGACAGCACCGTGACGTAGACCGACGATCCACTGATCGTGAGCTTGGACGGTTGTCCCTTTTGCACGGCGGCCGATCGCGCCGCGGAAAACGCGGACGCCAGCATCAGTCGGGCAGACCGCGCCGCAGATTGCTCACGAACGACCGTGAACTTTGGCATGGCGATCGCCATGACAAGTGCCACGATCACCACGACAAGCAGCATCTCGATCAGGGTGAACGCACGACGGGAACGATGCACGGCGCCTCGCGGCTGGACAGGGACGGCGGGATTGCCTCGCTCATCAGACGACGCCGCGTTTCACTCAGTAACCAAAGGTCACCCCCTCGGCCCCAGTCGTCAGTTCTCCCTCACAGACTATCACTGCCCCGGTACCGAATGTCATGCACGCCGGTCGCTGCTCACAACTGCCGAACCGGTGTAACAATGGCGGTTCGCCCGGCAGGGCCGGTTGCTGCACCCGGGCGCTGCTGATAGCTCTGATGCCATGTCGACGAACATCCTGGTGCTTTGCACCCACAACTCCGCGCGCAGCGTTCTGGCCGAATGCATGCTCAACCACTGGGCCGGCAAACTGGGACGCGATGTGCGTGCGCACAGCGCGGGCAGCGCGCCAGGTGGAACGGTCAACGCCATGGCGCTCGACGTGCTGCAACGCGCCGGCATTGACACGAGTAGCGTGAGCAGCAAAAGCTGGGATCGGTTCGCCGGCCAGCAGGCGCCGCCGCTTTCCATCGTCATCACGGTGTGCGATAGTGCCGCCGCGGAACCGTGTCCCGTGTTTCCTGGCGCGTCAGGCGCGCCGGTCAGGGTTCACTGGGGATATCCGGATCCCTCGCTGGCGGACGGTGGGGACATCGCGAGGCGTCGAGCGTTCGAACTCACGAGACAGGCGGTCGGCTACCGCATGCTGCAGATGCTGGCGTTGCCACTTGAGACCATGAGTCGCGAGGCGCTCGAGCAGGCACTCGAAAACATCGCGCACAGCTGACACGCCTCATGACTCTCTTCGAACGCTACCCTCTCCGTCCGGGTAGGCGTGCAGCGCGCATGCGGCTCTCAGCGGTACCGGCCCGACTGGCGTAGTTGGGGGGTGCGTTCGAGATTGAGGCACCTTCTGCCCACCCTGCCCTCCCGCCATGCCCCACACGTCGCAGCGACTTTCGTCCATCTCCGAGTCGGTTATCCGGAACACCACGCGCACGGCGAACCAGTACGGCGCGATCAATCTTGCGCAGGGTTTCCCGGATTTCGAGCCACCCGCGGCACTGCTCGATGCGCTCGTGGAGGCAGCGAGGGGGCCGTTCCATCAATACGCCGTCACCTGGGGCGCACCGCGCTTCCGTGAGGCGCTGGCCCGCAAGATCACGCGCACCAGCGGCGTGCCCATCGATCCTGACGAGCATCTCGTCGTCACGTGCGGCAGCACCGAGGCGATGATGGTCGCCATGATGACCGCGTGCAATCCCGGCGACAAGGTCATCATCTTCTCGCCGTTCTACGAGAATTATTTCGCCGACACCATTCTGGCCGGCGCCGAAGCGCTGTGGGTGCCGTTGCGTCCGCCCACGTTCAGCTTCGACGCGGAGGAGCTCGAGCGCGCGTTCGCCAAGGGCGCCAAGGCGATTGTGCTCTGCAACCCGGGAAATCCCACGGGCAAGGTGTTCACGCGCGAGGAGTTGGAAACCATCGTCGCGCTGGCCATCAAGTACGATGCGTACATCATCACGGACGAACCGTATGAGCACATGGTGTACGCGCCGCACGAACACACCTACGTGCATGCCTTGCCGGGCGCGTTCGATCGCACGATCGTGTGCAACTCGCTGTCGAAGACGTACTCCATCACCGGCTGGCGCCTCGGCTACGTGCAGGGTTCGCCGGATGTCATTCGCGGTGCGCGCAAGGTGCACGACTTCCTCACCATCGGTGCAGCCGCGCCGCTGCAGGAAGCCGCGGTGACGGCGCTCGAGTTTCCCGACCAGTACTACGCCGATCTTCGCGCGTTCTACACGAACCAGCGTTCCATCTTCCTGAACCACCTCGAGCAGACCGGACTGCCGTATACGGAACCGCAGGGCGCCTACTACGTGATGGTCGACATCTCAGAGCTCGGATTCGCGACCGACGCCGAGGCCTCCGATTGGTTCATCAAGGATATCGGTGTGGCTGGTGTGGCCGGATCAAGCTTCTTCCGCGAACCGGTGCAGGACTATCTGCGCTTTCATTTTGCCAAGAAGGCGGAGACGCTGCATGCCGCCGGTGAACGGCTGCTCGGCGTGCGCGCGGGACGGCGCTAATCGTTACTCGTCGCGTGACGCCGCCCATCGCTGGTCGCTGGTCGTCGCCGCCAGTCGCCGCCAGTCGCCGTCATTCGCCGGTCACAAGCACTCTGGCAGCGCGCTCTTCAGTCGTGAGACGGCCGTGATCTGTTCTGGCGAGAGGGCCAGCCGGTTCGCCGTGCGCAGCGCGCTGCACGCCTTGACGTCCTCGCCGACAATCGCATAAGGCGGCACCAGGGCCACGTACACCCACACGCTGTCCTGCGCGGTGCCATAACGCGGCAGCAACCGCTCCAGCTTCGGAATCTCGGCGCGCATCACAGACTCCTGCTCGCTCTCCGACGCGGCGAGCAGTCGCGCCTTGATGGCCGTAAACTCCCGCTCGATGTTGGCGTTGCTGACGCCCGCCGGCGTTGCCGCTGTACCGCGATCAGGCGCGAGCGCCGGGCTGGGAGCCGCATCATTTCGCGCATCATCGCGCGCGCCGGACGCAGCATCGCGCGCTGCACTCGTGGCCTTTGTCGCGGCCCCGATAGGCTCCTCACGCTGCTGAGTATTGGCCGCGACGCGCTCTCCTTGTTCGGACGGCGCGGTGCTGCCACTCGGTTCGGCGCTTGTGGCCGTGGCGTTCCCGTCGCTGACGGCACCATTTCCATTAGCAGCGTCGACGTTTGCAACGGGCGCCCCTTCGCTGCCCGCACTGGTCGCCCCGCCCCCACTCATCAACAGCACACCGGCCGCGATCGCCCCAACGACCGCCAGCGCCCCAACGAGCAACGGCGTGCGATTTGCGCCACGCACCTCAGCGGGCGCATTGGTGGGCTCCGCGGTGTTCGCCTTTGCCGCCGCACGCACGACGGAGTCCGGTGGCCCGTTCATGCCCACAGTGGGCGCAGTGCGCAGCGCCGCCTCCACCCCGCCGGCCGCCGTCGCGGCGGTTCGTGCCGCGGTCAGGCCGGAGTTGGACTTCGGACTGCGCCCGCGCAGCACCGACTCGCCCGTCCACAGCTCCGTGGCCGCCACCAGCTGTTCCGCGAACTCGAGTGCGGACGGGGTGCGTGTCTCCGGCTCCCGCGACAGCGCCCCATCGATGGCCGCCTGCAGTTCGGCCGGCCACTCGATATCCGGAGCCGATTCCTGCAGCGGCAGCGGATCTTGAATCAGCCGGGCCGTCAGGCTGCGTTCCGGCGTGCCGGCGGAGAACGGCAGCGCCCCCGTGAGCAGATGGTACGCCACCAGGCCCAACGCATAGACGTCGCTTCTCGCGTCGAGTTGCTCGCCGAGCACCTGTTCCGGACTCATGAACTCCGGCGTCCCAATGATCGCGCCG
>JBBQNT010000217.1:0-6587 GCA_038330215.1 Gemmatimonadales bacterium | reverse complement strand
CGCTCCGGTGCCGCTTCTACCGCCACGGTCGACTGCGCGTCATCCGCCGCCACCGTGTGCACACTCGGTGCACCACTCGACGGCGCACCCACCGATGCCGACCGCAATTTGACACGCGTTGCCATGATCGTGGCGCGTTCTTCCAGCGGACGCTCGAGCAACAGCATACCGAGGCCGAGGTCGAGCGCAGCCAGTTCGGCACGCGAGAGCCGCATGGGACGCTTGAAGAACGACGTGCGCGCTCCCACGCCCGTGGGGCCGAGATAGAGCTCCACCGACTCCACGAATCCTGCGACATCACGGTCCTGCGTGCCCAGCGCTTCGAGATCGCGCAACAGTGTGCGCTCGTCCGTGCCAACGCGCGCGGCGAGCTCTGCGAGCGGCAGCTCCGTATCTTCGGCGAGATGTGGCAGCGCCAGCAGCAGACGATCAAGCTGATCCTGCGCGCGGATCGTCATGCGCTCACCTCGGCGTTGACATGCGCCGCATAGGTTGCGCGCAGCAGCGTGTGCCAGTCCCTCACCACTTCCGACGGTGCCACCGGCACCGCGTCGCCGCCAAACGCAAGCAGCCATCGCAGGAATGTGTCGCGGCGCCGAACTGAGTATCGGCGCTGCGCGTATGCATTCTCAGCAACCGTCGACGCAAGCTCCGCACCAAGCTGCATCGCCGCAGAAGTTTCTGCGCGCTGCCGCACGAACGCCACGTTGATCGCCTCCACATCGCCCGTCCCCAACTCCCACGCTTGCCGTGACTTGGCGTGTTGCCGAAGTTCGAAGTCGGGCGGTACCACAAAATCCGGCGTGCCCGGCGCTTTCGCATTGATGCGCACATTCTGCATGCGCGAGGTGCGGAAGTGGCGGCGTCCCTGCGCAGCCGGATCGTACGCGACCACATACCAGTTGCCCGTGAGATACACGAGTCCGTACGGCTCCACCGTGCGCGCGTCCGTCGCGCCCCGCCCGATGCTGTGATACGTGAACGTGATCTGTTTGCGCCGCAGCACGCCGTCGTGCAGCAACGGGAAAAGCGTGGTGTCACCTTGCTGCGGCGGGCCTGCCGGTGCGGCCAGCTCCTCCGGCAGATCATAGCGCAACTTCCGAAGCGCGCGCTCCGCGTCTTGTACCAGTTGCGGCTCGCCGAGTGTGCGCACCCGTTCCGCCGCGCGCCGCAGCATCACCGTCTCGTCGGGCAGCACGGCCAGGGTGGGCACACGCCCGTAGTTCGTACCCGAGGAGCGGGTCGCGAGCGGTGGGGCGGCGACGCTCGTGGCGAGCACCAGATAGGGCAGGTAGAACGATTCCGTTCTGAGTCGGTATTCCGTCGCATCACCATCCGCACTCGTCACCGTTTCGATGGCAATGCCCGCCGCGCGCAGCTCGTCCTTGTCGCGTTCGAACATGCGCAGCAGCGTCTCCGACGGAGTACCCTCGTGCGTGTATGCAGGCACCTCGCGAGAGAGATCAGCGAACGAAACGGGGAAGCGGCGACGCAGCAGCGCGGCCATCAGATCGAACCAGCGAATGAGTTTGGCGTTGGCAGGCATGCGGAGAGTATGCGTCGGGGGTACGACAAGCGCACCCTCCACGCCGTTACCGCTTTGGCTTGCCCGCCACGGTCGGCCACTTGCTATCGGCCTTGACGATGTTGCCCGGCACGTCGCGCAGCCACACTTTTTGCGTGCGCGGATCCTTGTTCAGGTACAGCCGTCCGTTCTCCACGCGCCACGCGGTGGGATCGATATCGAACTTGGCGCCGCCCACCACACCCATGGCGCAGTAGCCGCCGTATTGCGGGGCGTAGGCATCCGGCGTCGCAGCGAACGCATCGCGATTGGCCGCGTTCGCGAAGTGATACGTCGCGCCCGTCGCTGCGCACGCGCACGGTTCCCGCGACCTCGTCCGGGAGTTGCGCTGCGTCCGCGCGCTGTCGAGCATTCGGTGGGCTCATTGCCCTACTTATCCCGACATCTCCCGGAGCTCGCATGTCCCGTCAGGTATCCGTCAGCGCACGCGGCCCCGCCGCCATCGGTCCTTACTCACACGCCGTGTGGAGCGGCAGCGAACTGTTTTGTTCCGGCCAGACACCCATCGATCCGTCTACGGGCAAGCTTATCGACGGCGATCTTGCCGCGCAGACGCAGCGCGTGTTCGACAACATCCAGGCCGTGCTCGAGGACTCCGGCTTGAGCATGGATGACGTGATCAAGTGCAACGTATATCTCGTTGACATGACCGATTTCGCCGCGATGAACGCCGTGTACGGTACTCGGTTCTCGGCGCCGTATCCGGCGCGTACGACCGTGGCCGTAGCAGGGCTGCCGCTTGGGGCACGCGTCGAAATCGAGTGTCTGGCGCGGAAGGCGTGAGCTATTGATTGCGTTTCAGTGACGTATCAACGGGCAAGCGGTGCACAATCAGTCCTGACCGGAAGCAAGAGACGCAGGCTCTTGCGGTTCGGGCAGTTCGCGGCGCTGTGCACGTCTGGCGAGCATGAGCGTGGCAGACGCCGAGGCGGCACCAGCGAGCGCGAACACCACTCCCAGCGCGATCAAATCGGCGCCCGGTCCAGCGACCGCTTGCACGGCGGCAGCGATAATTGCGCCGCCGAGTGCTCCCCATCCGGCGAAACGAGGCAGGGACAATTGCGCAAACCGCTGACGACCGGCAAGCAGTCCGATCAGCAACGAGAAGGTCGCGCCCGACAGAAAGCCGAGCAGGCCGAAGAAGAGAGGAAATGGCACATCGGCCGCGTCGGGTCCGACCACGAGCAGCAGCAACATGCCCGCGGCAAACCAGGCGGCTCCCCAGATCACCCCGATTCCGAACGCCGCTCGAACGCGCCGGCTCCACTTGCTCATCCCGATCTCTCGCGTCGTGTGTGCATGGTTTACTGGTGCGACCGCCTGACTATGCGTGACCGAACTTTGTCGCATAAAGTACACTACGAGAAGCGTCGAGTTCAAGGGCTGCAGTGTTTCGCGGGGACCAAGGCGTGAGCGACGGGGCGAGAGTGCCCACCTCCGCACACTCGCCCGCGCTCGGCCCGGAGCGTGTGCGCTGGCGGGTGATGGGGCCCGGTCTGGTTGTTGCGGCCACTGGTGTCGGCGCGGCCGACATGGTGGCCACGCTGGTGGCCGGCACCCGCTACGGCTACGGACTGCTCTGGGCGGTGGTCGCCGGTGTGGCGATCAAGATCGTGATGGTGGAAGGTGCCGGCCGTTTTTCGCTCGCCACGGGGCTCACCATCTTCGAGGGCTGGCGCAGCCTGGGCGCGTGGACCAGCTGGTACTTCGGGCCGTACATCATCATCTGGGGCTTCGTCTACGGCGCAACGGCGATGTCGTCGTCGGCGCTACCTCTGGCTGCGGCTTTCCCGGTTCTCTCGCTCACCACCTGGGCGATGCTCATGGGCGTGCTCGGGTTCATCATGGTGTGGTTCGGTCGCTATGCCCTCTTCGAAAAGGTTACCGCAGCGTTGGTTGGCGTGATGTTCGTCGTCGTGGTGGGACTCGCGATTATTGCGGTTCCGCATGTGCCGTCGATGATTGCCGGGCTGATTCCCATGATTCCCGACGGGACCAACGGATTGATGTACACGCTCGCGCTGGCCGGTGGCGTGGGCGGCACCATCACGCTGGCCGCATACGGCTACTGGCTTCGCGAAAAAGGCTGGAATACGCCGGCGTGGATGCGGGTGATGCGCATTGACAATGCGGCCGCATACCTGCTGACCGGTGTGTTCGTGATCGCGATGCTGATCGTGGGCGCGGAAGTGGTGCGGTCGGCGGGTGTGAGCATGAGCGCGAGCGACGAAGGATTGCTCGACCTGCAGTCTGTGCTCAACGCGAGATATGGAGCCGTGGTAGGCACCGGGTTCCTGGTCGGATTCTGGGCCGCGTCGTTCTCGTCGCTCATCGGCGTCTGGAACGGCGTCTCACTCATGTTTGCCGACTACTGGGGCAACATGCGCGGGCTCACGTCAGGGCACAGCGATACACGCGTGGGCGGGAAGTACTTCAGGTTCTATCTTGTGTGGCTCACGTTCCCGCCCATGTTGCTGTTCCCGCTTGGCCGGCCATTTGCACTCATCCTCGCGTACGGCGTGCTCGGTGCGTTGTTCATGCCGTTTCTTGCCGTCACGCTGCTCGGCTTGTTGAACGGCACGCGCGTGCCGGCAGAGTGGCGTAACGGCGTGGTTACGAATATCGCGCTGGCGCTGTGCGCACTCATCTTTGCGGTACTCGGCGTGAGTCAGCTCTGGAGTCTGGTGCGTGGTGTGATCTGAAGTCGCGTTTGTGCATGGATAGCATCTGTCTGGCGCCCACTCAAAGTGAGGGGACTACCCATGAGCTATTTCGGAATTCGGAACACGAACGGCTGCTGCACGAGCTGTTTCACCTTCCTGCCTCCCACTTCGGCCGGCACGAAGCGCATCTCAAGGAGCGCTGTGCGCACCGCACGGGTAAACAGCTCATGATCGGCCTTCACCACTGTAAAGGTGCTCAGGTCGACGACACCGAGTTCGTCCACCACAAAGCTGGCGAGCACCGTACCTTCGACTTCGGCCGAACGCAGCATGGGTGGATACATCATCGTCGATGGCCCGGGACGCATGGCGGCTGGCTTCTCCACCTGAAACTCGAAGTAGGCGTCGGCCGGTTTGCTCGCTGCGTCGGCCGGTTTGCTCGCTGCGTCGGCGGGTTTGCCCGCTGCGTCGGTGCGGTTTGCCGCGCCGCCGCGTGCCGTCGAATCAACGGGCGTCCGCGCCAAGCTGAACTGAAACGACTGCTGCACGAGTTGCTTGACGCGCTGTCCTTTGATCTCGGCGGGCACATACAGGAAATTGGATAGCGCGGTTCGCACTGCGTTGGTGAACAGCTGGTGATCCGAGCGCAGCACCTTGAACGTGCTCACATCGGCCACGCCCTGCTCGTCTACCACAAAACTCGCCAGCACGGTGCCCTCTACCTGCGCCATTCGCAGCATTTGTGGATACACCATGTGGATGGTTCCGCGGCGCATCGCCGCAGGCTTCTCCACTTGGAACTCAAAGTAGATCGTGTCGCCCGCGCGCTCAGCGGATGTGCGAGCAGGTGTCGCCGTGTCCACCACAACCGCTGACACCGCAGGCACCTCCGGATGCGCGGCGCTGGGCTCAACAAGAGTGTCGGGGATGCGCGTAGCGCCCGCACCGATCAGGGCCAGTGCGGCAAGACCGACGGCGGCCAGTCGCGCGCCGCGAGACATGAGCTTCGAGTTCTGTTGCATGGCTGAAATCCTCGTGGCGAGATGAGAGCGCGACGCGGCCAGCGAACTCGCCAACCGGAGATGTGCAGCAGGCGCGTCGTGTTGCTGCGTCATGAAGAGCAGCAGTTTGGCGTACGTGCGCGGATCGCCGCCGTGTTGCAGCGTGCGCGCGTCACAGTCGAGTTCGAGTGCCAACCGCAATCGTCGCGCGAGCCACCAGAGTCCGGCGTTCCACGGCATCACCGCCGTCGCGATCGCCGCACACCACACGAAGCGTGGATCTCGCGAACGACAGTGTTCGGTTTCGTGTCGCAGCACCAGCGCGCGTAGCGGTGTATCGAGCGCGAGCACCCACTGCGGCACGACCACACGCGGAGAGCGCCAGCCAACTGACGCCGGACCAAAACCCTCAGCGAGTAGCACCGCGTTGCCGTCCACGACGGCGGGCGTGGCGCTACGCGTAAGGCGACGCACATGGAGTGCCGCAATCAGCAGACGAAGCAGCAGGACACCGCTCAGCATGCCCCACACGGTGAGCACTGCCGGATTGATCCACGCTGTGCGTGACGCAAACAGTGTTGCTGCGCGTTGCATGTGCGCACCGATCAACTGCTTGATCGCCAGCGCACGCGTCCACGCGGACAGTTCGGTGTCGGGCGTCAGCTGCATCGCAGCTGCACTGCTCGTGCTTGAGATCGCGACCGCAGGCGATGACACTGCCTCGGTCGATGCAACGAGCGAGCCCACCACCGGCACAACCACGGGCCATGTCGCCGCCACAGCCAGTGCGAGAATCCACACACCGCGTGCCGCACGCCCATGAGCGCGTAGCAGTCGCTCGGTGGCGGCTGCGGCCACACCCACACACAGCGTGAACAGCATCGCCGCTAACATCCAGGTGAGCATCATGCCGGATCCTCCGACTTGTACGGTGACGGGCGCTCGCGCCTTCCAGAGCGATTGAGCTCACGCGCCAAACGCGCCAGCTCTTCCGGCGACACATCATGCTGCTCCACCAATCGCGCGATGAGTGCTTCGGGCGAACCACCAAAGAGCTGCCTGACCAGACGCGACAGCGCGTTGTGCTGCGCCGCCTGCTGTGCCACACGCGGATAGTACCGGTGCGCGCGTCCCTCTTCTTCGCGCGAGACGTACTCCTTGGCTTCGAGATTGCGCAGCATCGTGAGCACGGTGGTGTAGGCGAGCGGTACGCCGAGATGCTCGAGCACTTCGGTAACCGTGCCCGAGCCAAGCTCCCAGAGCACCGCCATGACATCGAGTTCGCGCTCGCCGAGCGCGCGGAGGTCGTCGGTCATATGGTCTCCCATTGGTCTACTT
>JBBQNT010000216.1:0-6667 GCA_038330215.1 Gemmatimonadales bacterium | reverse complement strand
CCAGAGCCAAATGCCGCTCAGTACGAGCAACAGGAAACCCAGGTTCGCGGCGCCCGTTGCCGCCTTCATGCGCGTTCTCCACTGCCCGCCCGTCGTGCCTACCCAGCGATGCCAGCGCCGCAGGCCGGAGAAGAACGCCTGTCCTTCGCGCTCGCCGTTCACCACCAGCGCAACGCCGCGATACGGATTGAGTGCGACTGCCTCACGTTCACGGTCGCGAAAGCGCACGAGCACCGGCTGGTCGGCTTGGCGTCTTACCGCGACACTGCGCACTTCGGCCAGCGTGACGCCCGCTGCCGCGAGCAGGGAGTCCAGCGGTAACCGCGCGGCGCCGTCCGGCGCGGCCACAGTGGGCATGCCGTCGATCGCGGCGATCATCTGACGCTCAAACCCGAGCATCACTCCCGTGATGGACATGAGCAAGATGAGCAGGCCGCCCGAAAGGCCGAGCACGACATGGGACCAGAAAAGGAACCGCCGAAGTTGCGAAATGGCAGCGCGCATCAGGGAAAAACTGTTAGATGAGAATCGTTATCATGAACCTCCGATGCATTGTAGGGCAATCCCGAGCGACGCGCTAGGGATTGACGATCTGTTGCAGCGCAGATGTCGCGTGACCGAAGCGCTTCGAGCTGATTCGCGCGGACGGCGCCAGCTTGACGCTCGTCGGTCGCACCGCGACTTTCTCCGGAGGCGCGGTCGGTGCGCCGCCGGTCCGCGGAAAGGGATAGTCCCAGCCGATGTATTCGACGCACACGTACAACCCACTTCCTTCTTTCGGGCCCACTACGCGGACGGGGCCACCACGAAAGGAGGTCGCATGTCCGATACCCGCCCGCTGCCGTTTAACCCGAACCTCGAGTTCGAACGCAAGGCAGCCAAGGAACTGCTGCGTGAGCTTCGTGCTGGCCATGAGCAGGCACTCGTTCGTGCGCGCGCCTGGCACGATGGCATCAGCGCCGCCGACCCGTTGCGCGTGAAGCTGGCCGACGCACAGTTGGTGATTGCGCGAGAGTATGGCTTTGCGAGCTGGCCGAAGCTGGTGCGATACTTCGGCGACTCGGCGAAGCAGCGCCACTCGTCGCTTACGGCCCTGGGGTGGCGCCGGATGATCGCTGCACCCGATCAGTTGCACCAGAGCGTCGACAGGCTCCTGCGAGAGCATCGCACTCGTGGTGAGGTGGCCGGACGCGCGTTCGCTGCCTATGTGCCGCGACTGTACGGCCTCTCGCTCGACGAAGCGTTCTCCAGCGAGGTCACGCCCGATGACGCGCGGCTGGCCCTCGCGCGTATGGAAGGTTTCGACAACTGGGAGGCGCTGCTTCAGGAAGCGGAGGCGTGCCAACTGATAAGCCAGCAGGATCCCTGGCACATTCATGAGTTCCACGAGGCTTGGAGGGCCATCAAGGCTGGCGATCTGCGCGCACTGCAGCAGGTGGTCGCCGAGCGCCCCGGCTTGCTGGAGCCAGACCCGGCACGCGGTACGGGTGCACAGCGCATGCTCGTCTTCGCGCTCAGTGAGCGTGAAGACTTGGAGCAGGGCGTGCCCGAGGAGATCATCGCGTGGCTCCTCTCGCAGGGCGCCGACCTGCAAGCGGCGATCGATCCGATGCTGTTGGGCCGTCCCTTCTCTGCCGTGCGCATCAACCGACTGCAGTGGCTGCTGGATCAGGGTGCGAATCCCAACTGGGTGGCTCCCAACGGGCTGTCCGTGCTGGAGCATGCGCTGCTGCGCGTGTGGAACATGGAAGCGGTGGACCTGCTCGCAACACGCGCCAAGCGGCGCGATGCGATGTGGATCGCAGCCGGGCTCGGCGACGTGGCCGGCGTGGCGCGCTGGTTCGATGCGCGCGGCAGGCTGAGTCCCGAAGCGCGGCGTGACCGACCTGACTTCCTGGCCGTGACTCGCGGGGCATACCCGAGGATCGTCGAACCGAGCGATGACGAGTTGCTGCGCGAAGTATTCTATGTGGCGACGATAAACGGGCGGACGGAGGTGATGCGCCATCTCGTCGATCGCGGCGTCGATGTGAACAGCCGCTGGTGGGAGATACCATTTCTCGTACTCGCGGTGCTCGAGGGCCGGACGCAATCGGTGGAGGCGCTAATCGCCTGCGGCGCCGACCCGGACGTGAGCAACTGGCGGCAGCCGCAGTCGGCGCGTGAGCTCGCTCGCGACGAGTGGCTGCGGCGACCGCGTCCGGCTTACCGCAGGATCGTGGAGCTCATGGGTCTCGATGGTGATGCGTTGCTGGCCGAGCGCGAAGCGACGCCTGCGCCGGAGCCCGCGATGACACGTCGCATGGAGGAGTATCTCGCGCTCGCATCGGATGATGCGCGTCGACGCGGTGATGCCGCAGTCGGCCTCGAACATTTTTTCTTTGGGATGCTTCGCGCGCAGCACGGGCCGGAATCGTTGGTGAAAGCGCATAGCGGCATGAACTTGCGAGCATTTGTGGCCGAGTGCACCGATCGGTTGCTTCCGCACCACGACCGCCTCGACGCACCGCTGCTGCCGCACGCGGCGGAGGTGGAGTCGGTCTTTGCTCAAGCACGCGACCTGGCCCGCGCCGCTCGTCGCGAGCAGGTCGACGGTTCCCACCTGCTCCGCGTGCTGGTGCGCACGGACGACGGGCCAGTGGCGCAGTTGCTGCATCGCTTCGAGGCAGACCTGCCGGCCCTGCGGCGACTGCTGGAGCGGGGTGGGTAAGCATCACCGAATACTCAGAACGCGATCGTGAGCCCGACCTTCGCCGTCACGTGTGGCGCTTCCGGCCGTCATGCCCAAGGCCGCCAGCCGAGGTGTCCCGAGGCGGCGGGATAGCTCGCGCCGATCACGTGCATGAGCAGCATGGCCCGTGCGAACCAGGCCGACAGCGCCCGCTATCGAGCGCTGTCGCGACCCTGCGACTGTGCGCTGCCGCGCGATCGATACATCAGTAGCATCAACCACACGCCGATCGCGCCGTACAAAAGCCCCAACAGCCACGCCGTGCCGCTGAGCCACGAGAGGGAGCCCAACTTGGCGAGGTCGCTCGTCGCGCCATACGCAAGCAGCGCGACGTGCAGCACAATGACCAGTGACGCGAGAGCCGCCACGCGCCACAGCCGGGCCGAGGCAAACGACTGTGGTGCGGCGGTCCGCACTCCCGCGACGCGCGCCGCACGCCGCACGCCGCCGGCTGCCATCACCAGCAGCGATAGCACGATCGCGCCTGCCCAGAGCACCACGAGTAAGGCCGGGCCGAGCGCGCGCACTCTCTTCAGTACTGATCTGACCGTGTTGCGCGCTGCGCTCGAGCGGAACTCAGGGTTGCTCGGCATCCCGGTCGGGCCGGACGCAAGACGGTGCCACTCGCGTGCCGCCGTTCCAGGAGGTGTTACCGAGGTCGCACTACTCGTTGCGGCGTGCTCCGACCCGCAGCCTGAAGCTCGTTGCCGAGTGCGCCGAAAACGTTGGAGCCCCAACACCATGCCTCACCGTCAACTCCATAAGCGCAAGCGTGACGTGCGCCTACCGAAATGGTTCGAAACGCACCGCTTGCTCCGAACATGATCGGGTTTGGCGTCAGCACGCGATCCCCGGTGATCTCGTTTAAGCCGCTCTGCCGCCAACGATTGTCGCCCCAGCAGTAGGGGGCTCCGCCAAGGGAGAGGGCGCATGTGTGAGCACCACCAGCGGAGATCTGAAGCAATTTCAAGCCTCCTGAAACGACCGCGGGTGTGCTGATGAACGCAGCCGAGTTAACGGTTCCAAGTTGGCCCCGCGAGTTGTCCCCCCAGCAATAACCCACGCCTTCGATGGTGACGGCGCACGTGTGCTGATTCCCGGCGCTAATGCTCGCATACTGGCCACCGAGCACGACCGAAGCAGGCAGATCCACAAAGCCGCCCGCCGTACCATTACCCAACTGTCCGCGCGAGTTGTCGCCCCAGCACATCGCCGTGCCATTGGTGAGAATTCCGCAAGTATGGTTGCCTCCGGCGGAGATTGCTCGGAAGGCGTGATCGCCATACACGGGAATGGGTGTGGAACTATTGACGATTCTGCGATCACCAAGCTGACCACTGTTATCTCTGCCCCAACAGTAGGCCGAACCCGTCGAGGTAAGCGCGCATGCGTGATGATCGCCGGCTGTGAGGCTGTCGAATCGAACGCTGGAGACGGTTGCAAGGCTAGGGAGCGAGCCTGATCGTGTGCCGCCGTTGCCGAGCTGTCCTTCCGAGTTCACACCCCAACAAAGGATCCTTCGGTCCAGAGCTAGCGCACAGCCAAAGTCATCGCCGAGCGAAACGCTTCGGAAATCGGTGGAGTCGCCGATGTTTCTCTTCGGCGCCAACGTGCACGCTCTCACCTCGTCCTCTCCAAAACACGAGCTATCTGGATCCGTAGCAAGCTTTCCACCGAAACCATCACCCCAGCAGTACAACCGTCCCAGTGCCGTCGTTCCACAGGAGAAGTCGCCACCTGCCTGCACGTTGAGCAATCTCCGCTCGAAGAAGGTCAGCGTCACCGAAGCCGTCCTAAATGACGATGACGCGGAAATTGTGGCGGATCCCGGCGCCACGGAGGTCACGCGCCCAGAGTCATTCACCAGGGCCACCGCAGTGTTCGAAGATCGCCATACAAACGACACGTCCGAGACACGGGAATCGGAGTAGTCGAATGCCGCTGCTGTGAGCTGAATAGTGTCTAAGGCGAGCGCCTGTTGCACCGGCGTCACGAGGGATATGGCCTTTAGCACCGAGGAAACGATGATCGGGGACGCTCCCTTAACTGATGCCGACGGTGCGCTCGACGAGATAGTGGTGCTTCCAATGCCGATCGCTCGTACCAGACCCGTGCTATCGACAACCGCCACTGAAGGATTGCTCGACGTCCACTCGAACCGAGTCCCGTTCACTGTTCTGCCGGCCGCGTCCAATGCCCGTGCGGTCAGGCGCCTCGTATCTCCCGCCACGATCGGATCGCGAACAAGGATGGTATCGATGCCAGGTGTGACCGCCACCCGCGTCACGGCGGGTGCCACCACTATGGTCGCGTAGCCCTTCCTCGCTGCGCTCGCCGCAATTCGAACCGTGCCATACCGAAGTGGCCGGACCACGCCGTTCTCGCTAACGGTCGCCACAGTGGTGTCTTCGGAGATCCAAATCGGGTTCGCGGTGGTTATCGGTCCGACCCGTCCAATGATCACGGCCGACAGCTGGAGCTGATCCGTGAGCCGTATTGTGTCTGCGGCGAAAATCGTATCAACGGTCGGAGAGACCTCCACGCGAAGCACGGCAATCGGATCGAGAGACGGGTCGATGGGACCGGCCTCGTCCCCGCAGGCGCTCAAGATCACCGCTGCTGCGGCTAGGAGAGGGAGGAGCTTTCGGCGCATGGGGGCTGTTCGGAGGGTTCGGAGCGGTAAGCCGATCGTCACTTCTTGGCAACGTGAGTCACAATCATTTTGTACTGCTGCAAGGCGCGGTCCACACGGCGTGCATTCCGTCACAACCTTCGCGGGTCCTCGCGTATCTGCTTCCAGTTGCCCGAATGTACCGGACACTATTTACGACTCGCGTTGTGAGCGCGCAACACGTTGTCGCCAAAAAGCTACATAGACATCGCGCTGTGAACGCCGGAACTCCGCCGCTGGCCCCAGATCTTCATCCTCCCGTACATTGGCTCAACCTCTCTCCATCCCCTGCCAATGATGCGTTTCGCAGCTCTCCTCGCCCTCGCCCTCTCGGCGCTTGCCTCGGTCACACCCGCCCGCGCGCAAACCTCGCCCGTCGCCAGCGCCGCAAAGAAGGTCCTCTCGATTGTCGACTACTCGCGCTGGCGCACCATCGACCGCGCCCAGATCTCGCCCGACGGACGATTCGTTGCCTACGGCATGCGATTCACCAACACGCTGCCCGCCGACGCCCAGCCGGTACTGATGCTGCGCGATGTCGCGGGCGGTATGGACCTCGAGATCCCTGACGCGTCACAGGCGAGTTTCTCGCCCGACGCCAAGTGGCTCACGTACCTGGTGGAAGTGCAGCCGCGCCGCCCCGCGCCGCGCGGCCGTGATTCGGCGGGCGCACCGGGGGCTCCGGGCGCACCGGTCACGCCGCCCACGGGCGCGCCGCCGACGGGCGCACCGCCGACGGGGGCACCGCCCACCGCACCACCCGTCACCACTCCAGCGGTAACCCCGCCTTCAGCACAACCCGCACCCGCAGCCCGCGGCGCCAACGCCGTGCAACGCCGCTGGGAGCTGCGTGAACTCGCCACCGGCAAGACGCACTCATGGAAGGACGTAGCGTCCGCGCGCTTCTCGCCAACCTCCTCGCACCTGTTGCTGCGTCGCCGGCCAGCAAACGCACCAGCAACCGGCGGCGCAGGCGCGGGGGCAGCAGCGGGCGCCGTAACCGGCGCCGCAGCATCTCGCGCGGCCAACGCGCCACGCGGTATCGATCACATTTTGCACAACCTCTCCAACGGCCAATCGCTGCTGCTTGGCAGTGTCGACGAAGCCGAGTTCAACATGCCCGGCGAGCTGCTCGCGTACACCGTGGATGCAGCGGTGCGCGATGCAAACGGCCTGTTCCTCGTCAACCTCGACAATGCACGCATCGAGGCGCTCGACAACGATACGCTGCGCTACAACCGGTTGACATGGAACGATCGTGGCAC
>JBBQNT010000215.1:0-6702 GCA_038330215.1 Gemmatimonadales bacterium | reverse complement strand
GCGGACATCTGCGCGGGCGTGCCAAGCCCTTCAATCGTCGTGATCTCATCGCCCTCGTGCATCACGGCGAGCGTGAGACAACTGTTGATGCGCATGTCGTTGATCAGCACCGTGCAGGCACCGCATTGCCCGTGGTCGCACCCTTTCTTGGTTCCGGTCAGCCCGACATCGTGGCGCAGGAAATCGAGCAGGCTCGTGCGCGGATCGTTCGGAAGATCATGGTCTTCGCCGTTGACGGACAGGGGCATGGACTGGTATCTCCGGTTTGGGTGTGCGGTTCGTCGATCGGGGCGAACGCTCTTATCAAGAACGTGAGCAGTCAGCGGAGAGGTCCCGTCAGACCCCCTCCACCCCCAGCACCTCGATTCCAAGTCGCGCGAAGTCGTCGCGGCCCGGAAGTCACACGCCCACTCACGGCCGTCATTGACGACCAGCCATTCTCGGCGGTCGGGGGGAAACGCTCCCTACATCGACGCGCCAGTCGTCGTGTTGCGAATCGCTTCGCCCGCCAGCATGAAAAACTGCTCGATCCGGTCTGCCTGATCCAGCAGGGCAGTGGACGGCTCGATCGCTGTCGCGGCGTTCTGGAGCGCGCTGAGGTTCGCTGCGCCGGCGCTTCCCGCGTTACCGTTCATCTGGGCAATCAGGCTTGATGCCAGGATGAACGCCTCTCGTGTCTGCAGCGCGTGCTGGGTTGCGTTCGGGTTGCGCTGCATGGCATCGGCCCGCTCCTTGATCTCATCGACGCGCGGCTGCACTGCGACACCGCCTACCGAGTCGCCGGCGGCGATTTCGCCGAGTGCCGTGGCCAGTTGCCGCAGGCCGTCGGCGGTGTAATCATGCGCCATGTTTGCCGATCGCGACGACCGAGCATCGACGAATCCGAGGAACTGCGTTACGGCGGGACCGGCGACCGCTGTCATCGCGCCGGTGTTCGGTGCGACACCCACCATGGCGCTGTCGGCCACGTCGGTCGTGCCCACATTCATCCCGTCATCACCTCTCCACAGGAACCAGTAGAGGAGGAAGAGCAGGATCACGGCAGCCAGGATCCACGGCCACAAACTCCGTTCCTTTCGTTGCACATGCAACTCAGCCATGATTGCCTCCTGTAGTGTTTGTGGTTGAACTGAGGTAACCTTCAATTTCGTGCATTCGAGCTCCACGGGCCATTTGCCCCGAGTGGGGAACTGCCCTTCACACCCAGGTAGGGTTGTACCCCCCCCCGTGTGAGAGTTGACATCAGCGCTGACGCGATGCAGCGGCGTGCGCTGCGCGAGCAACCGACTACGAGCGTGGGACCTCTTCGCGCACCTGCGCGTAGGTGAGCGCCGCGAACATGCCGCTGCCGCCGATCACGTTACCAATGAGCGCTGGCGCGATGCCGTACAACGTGGTCTGCACCAGCGAGAGCTCGCCGTGCAGCAGCAGCACGAACAGCTCCGTCGCTCCAGCCACCACGTGCGACATGCCACCGAGCCCGATCACGTACGTGACCAGCACGATGATGAGCACCTCGCCGGCGCCGTCCACGCGCGGCATGATCCAGACCAGCGACGCGATCAGGAAGCCCGCCGGCATGCCCCTCAACATGTGTTGCATCGCCGTGGCCTGCGCGTAGTGACGCGAGACGGCGAGCACACCCTCGAACTTCTCGGCCGGCAAGATCTGCACATATACCAGCACCGCTGCGGCCAGGAGGCACCCGAGCATGTTGGCCGCGAAAACGATCGCCCAAAGCCGGCCCGTGAGCGCGAAGTTCTTCGCCGTGGGTTTCAGCAGGAGCGACAGGATGGGCGTGATGGTGTTCTCGGTGAACAGTTGCATGCGTCCGAGAATCACGATCAGGAAGCCGAGCGTATATCCGAAGTTCGAGACCGCAGGCGTCCACCGGGCGTCCGGCAGCACGGCGACGAGCACGCCCTTGGCCAGCACTGACATGCTCAGGGCAAGCCCGGCAATGACACCCGACCACCAGAGCGCGCTGAACGAACGCGCCAGTTCATGATCACCCTCCCGCCGAATCGCTTCGTAAATCACCGACGAGCTGACCGCCTTGAGTTCGCCGGCCGCCTCCGCGGTTTCCTTGGCGGTTGCCTTGTCGGTCTGCTTCTGGGTTTTGCTCATGCAGTCGCGCACTCCGGCAGCGGTTGGCGAAAATGATCCCTGCGCAATCTGCTCAGTGGAGCAGCCGCTCGAAAGCGCGGAAGGCATCGAGCGCGCGGTCTAACACCGAGCTGAGCGGCGAGTCATCACTTCCGTGTCATCTGCTCTCGCAGTCGATCCTCCTGCTCACGCAGCTCGGGCGTCAACTCCACTCCGAAGTCATCCGCCTCGAACACGGGGCGCAGCTCGAGCTCGCCGCCATCGTTCATCGGGTTCGGGCAGCGACGCGCCCACTCGACGGCCTCGTCCATCGATTTTACCTGCCACATCCAGAAGCCGGCGATCAACTCCTTGGTCTCTGCAAACGGCCCGTCCACCACGGTGCGCTCGGTGCCGCTGAAACAAACGCGCTTGCCCTTCGACGATGGGTGCAGGCCGTCCGTGCCAGATCGTTTCGCGCCTGGCGCGATGCTACCCCCCCGCCATCGCCCCGACCACGAGCAGCGGCTCATCGCCCGACACCACACGTGCCGGCAGTTCGTCATCGGGCGAGTCGTGCGACAGATCCCGCTCGCAGGCATAGAACCGCACGAACGCACGACGCTTGTGCGTGACATGATCGCGAATCGTGCCGCGCAGCATGGGATACTGCGCTTCGAGGGCATCGAGCACGCGACGTAGCGAGGTAGCTCCGCCGACGTCGGCGCTCACCTCAACGCTGACTTCCGCACCCAGCTGCGCCAGCGCACGCAGGTGGGTGGGCAACACGACACGAATTATCAATTCAACCCGCCCTCAGCGTCGCCACGTATAACACAATCACGGCAACGTCTGCACTTCCACCGACATCACCGGTGGCAGGTCGTGCACGATCGCCGTCCAATGATCACCGCTGTCGCTCGACACGTACACCTGGCCGCCGCTGGTGCCGAAGTAAATGCCGCACGAGTCCATATGGTCCACCGCCATCGCATCGCGCAGCACATTCACATAACAATCCTCCTGCGGCAAACCATCGGTCAGCGCTTCCCACTCGTTGCCGCCCGTACGGCTGCGGTACACACGCAGCTTGCCTTCCGGCGGGAAATGATGTGAATCGCTCGTGATGGGCACCACGTACACTGTCTCAGGCTCGTGCGCGTGCACGACGATCGGAAAGCCGAAGTCCGTAGGCAGATTGCCACTCACTTCATGCCACTGATCACCCGCGTTGTCGCTGCGCATGACGTCCCAATGCTTCTGCATGAACAATCTGTCGGGGTGCGCCGGATGCATGGCGATGCGATGTACACAGTGTCCCACTTCCGAGTCCTCATCGGGAATCTCCGCCGAGCGCAGCCCCTTGTTGATGGGTATCCAGGTCTCACCGCCGTCGTCGGTGCGAAAGGCACCGGCCGCGGAAATCGCGATGTAGATGCGCTGCTCGTTCGTGGGATCAAGCACGATGGTGTGCAGGCACAAGCCGCCGGCGCCGGGCTGCCACTGCGGTCCTGAACCGTGCCTGCGCAGCCCGGACAACTCTTTCCAGGTGAGTCCGCCGTCGGTGGACTTGAAGAGCGCGGCATCCTCGACTCCCGCGTACACCACGTCGCGCTCGGTGAGTGACGGCTCGAGATGCCACACGCGCTTGAACTCCCAGGGATGCGGCGTGCCGTCGTACCACATGTGCGTGCCAGCCTCCCCTTCGTACGTGAACTCGTTCCCCACCGGCGTCCACGTCGTGCCGCCGTCATCGGAGCGCTGAATGATCTGCCCAAACCAGCCGCTCGACTGCGACGCGCAGATGCGGTTCGCATCCACGGGCGATGCCTTTATGTGATAGATCTCCCAACCCGGAAAGTGCGGACCGGTCACCGCCCACTGCGTGCGATCACCATCCGACGTCAGCACGAACGCACCCTTGCGCGTTCCAACCAGCACACGGACCCCAGTCATGATTGCTCCCCTCTTGGAGAAACGGGACAACTGCCACGTCACGCGACAGTAACGCGACACGCATAGAATGCGCTGATATTGCGCAATCGGCGAGCCTCGTTCAGCCTTCGGTATGACCTTGTCGATTCCGCCTGATGAAATTCGACGCTACCAGCGCCACCTGTCCCTGCCGGGCGTCGGCACCGAGGGACAACAGCGCCTGCGCGAGGCGCGCGTGCTTATTGTCGGGGCCGGCGGACTGGGCTCTCCCACTGCGCTCTATCTGGCCGCCGCCGGTGTCGGCACGATCGGACTCGTCGACAATGATGTTGTGGACGAGAGCAACCTGCAGCGACAGATCCTGCACGGCACGAAGGATGTAGGGCGCGCCAAGCTCGACTCGGCCCGCGACCGCCTGCAAGACGTGAATCCGTTTGTGCGCGTGATCACGCACGCGGCCTGGCTGACGTCGCAGAACGCGCTCGGCATCATAGGCGACTACGATATCGTGCTCGACGGCACGGACAACTTCGCAACACGCTACCTGATCAATGATGCGTGCGTGCTGCTGGGCAAGCCCAACGTGCACGGCGCGATTTTCCAGTTCGATGGACAGGCGTCCGTCTTCGCCACCGACGACGGACCGTGCTATCGCTGCCTGTATCCCGAACCGCCGCCGGCCGGCATGGTACCGAGCTGCGCCGAGGGCGGCGTCTTCGGCGTGCTGCCTGGGCTGGTGGGCACCATTCAGGCGGTCGAGACGATCAAGCTCATATTGCGCACGGGTGATTCGCTCGCGGGCCGCCTGCTCATGATCGACACGCTCTCCATGCAGTTCCGTCAGGCGCGCGTGGAGCGTGATCCGAACTGCCCGGCCTGCGGCACGCGCACGATCACCGAACTCATCGACTACGATCAGTTCTGTGGCACGCCGGCCCTTGGTTCGGTCGCGAGCGCGCGCGCCGTTGCGGAAATCTCGCCTGAACGGCTCGCAGAGCGACTGGGCAACGGCGACGACTTCGACCTCATCGACGTGCGCGAGCCGCACGAAACCGCGGAGTCTCGTATTCCACGCGTCACACTCATTCCAATGGGCAGGCTGCGCGACGCGCTGTCGTCACTCGATGCATCGCGCGAGATCGTGACCGTTTGCCGGAGTGGCAAGCGCAGCGCCGACGCGGCTCGGCTGCTCGAGGATGCGGGCTTCTCACGCGTTTCGTCGCTGGCGGGCGGCATGTTGCGGTGGAGCGGCGACATTGTCCGCTAGCGAGCCTTCGTACGAGATCGGCATCATCGGCGGCGGCCCGGCGGGACTGAGCGCGGCGATCTGGAGCGGCCGCTACGGGCACTCGGTGGTGCTCATTGACGGCGGCGATCCGCGCAACTGGGAATCACGCGGCGTGAACGGATATCTCGGTTTGCCGAGTGTGTTGCCGGCCGAGCTGCGCGGCCGCGGACGTGACGAATGCACCAGGTACGATGTGCAGCTGGTCGACTGCGAGGTCTTGCGCGTGGAGCCTGACGGCGATGGAGCGTTTCGCCTGCACCTGGAAGGCGGCGACATCGTGCGTGTGCAGCGCGTGCTGCTCGCGATCGGGCTGCGCGATGTGTGGCCCGACGTGCCCGGGCTCGAGCATGTGTACGGTGCGAACGCGCATGTATGTCCCGACTGCGATGGACACGAAGCGAGCGGCAAAAACGTGGTGGTGATCGGCAACGGGCGGCGCGCGGTCGGCATGGCGCTGGCACTCACGACGTGGACGCAGGACATCATCATCTGCACGAACGGGCGTCCGGCGGAGCTGGACGAGCAGGAGCTGTGCGACAAGCTCGATGCGTGCAGCATCACGGTGCTGACGGAGCCGATTGTGCGTCTGCAGCGCCAAGGCAGCGAGATCAGTTGTCTCGAGCTCGCGAATGGCATGCAGCTCGACGCCGACAAGATCTTCTTCACTCTGGCGCAGTTTCCCGCCGACGATCTTGGCGCGCAGCTCGGCTGCGCGCGCGACCAGGGCGGGCACATCGAGGTCAGCGAGCACTACGCGACGTCGGTGCGCAGCGTGTTCGCCGCCGGCGACATCACGCCGGGTCCGCAGTTGGCGATCCGGGCCGCCGCCGGTGGTGCCGTGGCCGCCATGGCCATGCACAAGTCGTTGCTGCCCGAGCACCGAAGGCTCTCGTAACGGCGCGCGGCGTGCAGTCCACCGCAAACCGTCAACCGTTCACCGCAACCGTCAACGGTTCCGAGACGCTGGCCCCCGCGCCGCCATCTCCTCATCCTCCCCCACTGTGAACCGTCAACCGTTCACCGCAACCGTCAACGGTTCCGAGATGCTGGCCCCCGCGCCGCCATCTCCTCATCCTCCCCCACTGTGAACAGTCAACCGTTCACCGCAACCGTCAACGTTTGTGAACCTCCGCCCCGTGCAACGCCGCCGGTCGAATGCGCAAGTAGCGACGATCGGTAAACCGTTGACGGTAACAGTGAACGGTTTACAGTTTTCAGTTGAGATTGGCGCAATCAGCGGCGTTCAACGGCGTTCATAGCTCACGCCGCCTTCCATGCGTTCCGCGATGACTTCGGCGCGCATCGTCACGTCGTCCATATCGATGAGATGCTGCCTGAGCGCCTCGATATCCACCTTTGACCAGTCCGTACGCGCATCGGCGTCGAGAATCCGC
>JBBQNT010000214.1:0-6742 GCA_038330215.1 Gemmatimonadales bacterium | reverse complement strand
CGGCGGCCGCAGCGGCGGCGGCGGCGTCGACTGCAGCATCGGGCGCTGCGCTCGTGACCCCTGTCGCGGCCACAATACGCTCGCCACGCTGCTGAGTATTGCCCGCGACGCGCGCTCCTTGTTCGGGCGGCGCGGTGCTGCCCCGCGGTTCGGCGCTCGTGCCCGTGGCGTTCCCGTCACCGGCGGCACCATTTCCAGTAGCAGCATCGACGTTTGCATCAGGCGCCCCTTCGCTGCCCGTGCTGGTCGAGTCACGCCCACTCATCAGCAGCACACCGGCCGCGATCGCCCCCACGACCGCCAGAGCTCCAACCAGCAGCGGCGCACGATTCGCGCCGCGCGCCGCTGCGGGGACAGTCGTGGGCTCTGCGGCGCTTGCCTTTGCCGCCGCACGCACTACGGATTCCGGTGGCCCGTTCATGCCCACAGTCGACGCACTGCGCAGCGCCGCCTCCACCCCGCTGGCCGCCGTTGCGGCGGTTCGTGCCGCCGTCAGGCCAGAGTTGGACTTCGGACTGCGCCCGCGCAGCACCGACTCGCCCGTCCAGAGTTCCGTGGCCGCCACCAGTTGTTCTGCGAACTCGAGTGCGGACGGGGTGCGCGTCTCCGGCTCCCGCGACAGCGCCCCATCGATGGCCGCCTGCAGCTCGGCCGGCCAATCGATATCCGGGGCCGATTCCTTGAGCGGCAGCGGATCCTGAATCAGCCGGGCCGTCAGGCTGCGTTCCGGCGTGGCGGCGGAGAACGGCAGCGCCCCCGTGAGCAGATGGTACGCCACCACGCCCAACGCGTACACGTCGCTTCGCGCGTCGAGTTGCTCGCCGAGCACCTGTTCCGGACTCATGAACTCCGGCGTCCCGATGATCGCGCCCGCCTGCGTAAGCTGCGTCTTCCGGCTGTCCGCGTCGTCGAACGCCTTGGCGATCCCGAAATCGACCACCTTGCAGCGGTCCCCCCCCTGATCATCGGAGACCACGAGAATGTTGTCTGGCTTGAGGTCGCGGTGCACGATGCTGATGCGATGTGCCGCGTCGAGCCCCTCGGCTACCTGATACACGATGTTGGCCGCCCGGGTGGGGGGAAGCCGACCCGCTGTGTCGAGCACCTCTCGCAACGTCTTGCCCGGCACGAACTCCATGGCCAGGTAGACAAGTCCAGTGCTCGTTTCCCCGAAATCGAACACGCGCGCGACACGTTCGTGTTCGATACGCGCCGCGTTCGCCGCCTCTCGGTTGAACCGTGCCACCGCCGCCGGATCCTGCACCATGCTCGAGTGCAACACTTTGATCGCGGCCTGCTGCGGCAGTCGAACGTGACCCGCGAGGTACACCTGCCCCATCCCCCCCTCGCCCAGCAGCTTGCTGACGAGATAGCGATCGGCAATCACACTGCCAACGAGTGTACCGGCAGACTCATCCGTACGAAGTGTCGTTCCATCCTTCGGACAGAACGCATCGGCATCGGGATAGGTGGTTCCACATACAGGGCAAGTCTTTGACATGATGATGACGCAAAAATCCCATTGACGAGTGAGCCTACGCGCGCGAACTTAGCGAACTGACGTTTTCCCTTTTCGAGGTGTTTCGATGCCGACCAGTCCCGCAGCTCGTCGCACTGTCCGCCGATTGCTTCCGGCGCTGCTTACGGCCCTTTCACTGCCGCTCGCCGCGCAGACTGCCACCGATACGCGCCCCACGCTTGCCGTGCTGTACTTCACCAACAGTGCGCTGGTCGATTTCGATTCGTATGCACCGCTGAGCAAGGGCATGGCGGAAATGCTCATCAACGAGATCGCGCAGAACAGCGCCGTTCGCGTGGTCGAGCGTGATCGCCTGCAACCGCTGCTCGAAGAGCAGAATCTGCAGAACAGCGATCGCGTGGACAAGGAGACCGCCGTTCGCCTGGGCAAGACACTCGGCGCGCGCCACATGCTCATGGGCAGCTTTGTCATCGACCCCAACCGCAACCTTCGCATCGACGTGCGCGCGGTCAACACCGAAACGTCCGCCATCGAGTACGTGAAGACGGTCAGCGGCAAGGCCGATCAGTTGCTGCAACTGGTGATCGATCTGGGTCAGCAGATCAACACGGGTCTCAAGCTGCCGGCCCTCAAGACCGCCAGCGCGACCATCCCCGCGTCGCGGAATCCGAATCAGTTCAAGGCGCTCATGGCCATGAGCCAGGCGCTTGAAGCCGAAGACAAGAAGGACTTGGAAACTGCACAGACACTCTATCGCACTGCCGTGGCGCTCGCGCCCGAGTACAAGCCGTTGCAGGCCAAGGTTGCGATGTTCACGCGCGAGGATCGCTAAGGGAAGCTGTGCAGCCAGCCGGCTGCAGTCCCCCACCGAAACCGTTCACTGTCAACCGCCACCGTCAACCGTTCCGCGCCGACATCGCGGCACCACGGTTCACGGTGGCGGTTGACCGTTTACGGTTCGGGTTTCAGTCGTTCTTCTTTGCGACCTGGCTCCCATCTGAACCCCATGCGCCTCACCGCCGCGCGAAATGCGCCTCGATGCGCCGCACGAAACCGAATCCACGATACGTGCACGTCTGCACGAGACCGGTGCCCTCTATGCACGGCCCGCGGAAACCGATGAACACATACCCAGCGGCCGGCGTCGCGCGAAAGGTTCCGGTCATACCGATCGGCAACGAGTAGCGGCAAGTCGCGTTCGAGGCACTGGGACAGTTCTCCTGCGCCGGAACGCCGGTAATGTCGAACGACACCACACCCGGGCCATCGATCTCCATGTTCACGTCGATGGCCGCGACGAATCGAGCGTAGACATTGCTCGCCGCAGTCGGCTCGATCGTGCAGGTGCGCGTCATCACCCCTCTGCACGCCTCTCCCCACGCTACGAGCGCACTGCCCGGATCTGCCGTCGCCGTCAGGCTCAGGGACGTGGAGAGCGGCACCAGCATTTCACAGCCTGCGTCGCCGGGCAGTCCTGCGTTGTACTCGCAGTCGATTCCACCGGTCACGCCCGCGGCCAGCACACGGCCAGCTCCGTTCGCGGTCGGCGATGCGACCATGGCGACGATCACGGGTAGTCCGGCGAAATCCGCACGCACGACACGGTTCGCATTGATCACGAACTCGCAGTCGGCGGTTCCGGTGCAGCTACCGCTGAATCCGGAGAAACTCGACCGCGCTCCGGCAACACCCCGCAGCGTGATGCTCGTACCGGCATCGAACTCACGCTTGCAGTTGCTCGTTCCGGCGCCCACGCTCACCGCGCACGCCTCGACATCGTTGAGCAGAATCTGACCGGCGCTCATGCGCGAGCCGTCCGCGATCAATGTGAGGGTGACGCGACGACGGGAGAAACTCGCAGTCACCGTTCGTGCCTCGGTCATGGACACCGTGCAGTGCGCACTCGACGACGTGGTGCACGCACCACTCCAGCCGGTGAACTGCGAGCTCTGGTCCGACTCAGCCGTCAGCGTCACGCTCAGCGCATGCGCGAACGGCGCTTCACACGCACCGCTGGTCTCACCAGTCAGTGAGCGCGTGCACTGCAGCGTGTTCGCAGCGCGCACCGAACCGCCTCCCGTGCCGCTCACGTTCACGGTGAGGCGCCGCTGATCGAAGAAGCCGGCGCCGATTTCCTGGTCATCCGATGACACCACCAGCGTGCACGTGCTGCCCGCGACGGCACGGCACGCGCCACTCCACCCACCAAACGACTGCGGAGAGTCATCACCGCCGCTCGAACTCGGCGCTTCCGTCGCGGAGAGCGTGATCACCTGTCCGTCCGGCACCTGCGCCGAACACGTGCCGCTCGTCGTGCCGGCATCGATCAGGCAATCGATGCCAGCCGAGCCGGTGACAAGGCCGCGTCCATCACCGAAGAGTGCGGCGCTGACCGTGAAGCGACGCAACACCGTAAAGCGCGCACTCGCCTGTCGCGCCGACGACATGGTGATCACACATGAGCCGTCTGCCTCGAATGACGCGCATACATCGCCCCACATGGCGAAGAGGTTGCCATCATCGGGGATGGAACGCAGCGTGACGCTCGCATCGCTCGGAAATCCGAAGCTGCACGTGCCCGTGACGTTCGCACCGTTCACGCGACATTCGATGCCTTCGGGCGTGGAGCGCACGGTACCACGTCCGCTTCCCGGCGCGCCGACAACCGCAAGCGTGGCCGTGGGACGCACAACGGTCAGCGAAACCGATACGCTGCGAGCGCCGAGAGTGGCGGTGAATCGCGCGGTACCCGTACTCACCGTGGTGATGGTTCCGGCGCTCGTGATCGAGGCAACCTGCGGTGCATCGGTGCTCCACACCGGTACACGATCGCTCACCAACTGTCCGCGTGTATCGCGCACCTGCGCCCGCAGCGCACGCTCGGCACCAAGCGCCAGTTCGATCGTGGACCCTGACGCGATCGCATTACCAGACACGTCGGCAATCTCGATTCCGGCAAGCTCGAAGAGCGTCACTGGCTGCGGCGCGGTGGCCGACTGCCCGGGCGTCAGCCGGAGCGGCCCGACCACCTGCTCGTCGACCGTGTTGCCATTGACGAGCAGCGCAAGCTGCAGCACTACGAAACATGAACCGCCGTCTCCTTCGCGCGCGGGATCCGCAAGGCACGGGGCCACATCCACGCCGATCGGCACCGACTGCAACTCCGCTGACGAGAGGGTGCGCGTGAGCGATTCCGTGCGCACCCAGGACCCGTCCCGTCGCACGTAGGACAGCACCACTTGCAGCGAGACCACGTCACCGGGAGCTCCCACCTGCGCCGAGATATTCGCCTGCAGCGCAACCGTCGCCAGCGTGGCGCCGGTGTCACGCTCGCCCGGCGTGAGCGCGTCACTCAGTGACGAACAGGCGTTCACCGATACGAGCAGCGCGAGCAGTATGGTCAGTCGGCCGACTCCCCGTGCGCAATGGTGCGCCAGGCTCCGGACACGTCGCAGCGTTTGCATGGTTCTCCTCAGAACCTCGAGACAATGACAAGTCCACCACCAATACCCAGAAACGACTGTCCGTCAGTGGGCACAGGCGCAGCGCGTTGCCGAAGCTGCCCAACCTGCGCGCGCGCGAACGGCTGCACGGAGAGGAGTCCGCGCGTGAACTGCACCGCGGCGGACGCGTTTGCGCTGGTCACGCCGGCGGTTGGCAATCCTTGATCCACACCGAGTCCGGAGTGCCAGCGCGCATCCGTTGACAGGATCAGTTCACGCACGCGTCCCCATGGGACCACCGCTCGTACGCCCGCTTCCACATACTGACCGCTCGAGCGTTCCACCGTGCGTCCGTCGCGCGCGAAGGGTGCGCGCCAGCGATACGCCGCGTAGGTGATCAGCTCGCGCAGACGTGACGTTGCAATGAGCAGTTGCGCGTCACCACTCAGCACCGGGCCAAGCCGCACGCGCGATTCGCCTGTGTCATCGCTGGCAGACGTTCCAGGCGAGTCACGCACGGGAACGCCACGCAACCTGTCGTCGGCGAATACATCCGCGGCCGCAGCCAGACTCAATCGATGCGCGCCGATCAATCGGTCGGCGCCGAGCGATGCGCGGAACACACCGCCCGGCAGAAAATCCGCCGACTCACTGCCCGCCGTGAGCGCAGCGACGGGCTGATAGCTCCCGCGCAGTTCGTACGACGTGCCATATGCGAGTGCCCAGTCACCGAGTTGCTGCGCCACAACAAGCCCCACGGTGCCGCTGAGGCCAGCACCCACCGGTGAGCTGCCCATGCCGAGCGACGGTGCAGACAGCACACGCAGCGCACTGAACTGTGATCCGGTAAGCGACGTCTGGCCGGTCGGCGCGTTGACTCCAACCGTGAGTAGCACCGCGTCGCGCAGCAGACGTCCCGTTGCGCGCGCACGCACATCACTCATGCCGGTGAGCGATGCAGACCGGGTGTTCCCGCTGGTACTGTCGGTGAACGTGACGTTTCCACTGGCGAAGAGCGTGGTGACATCAAGTCTCCATCCATTGCCCAGCGGCGACGATGCGCTGACGGGTAGCGTGAACTGCTGCGCAGTCAACACGCGCGTCGATTCGAGACCGGCGAAGCCAGACTGCACGAGCCCGCCGCCACCGAACGTGATGCGCTCGAATGACGACGCGGCGCCGATCGACCGGCTACCGACCAGTCGTTCCTGCGCGTCGAGTGAGTGCGGCATCGCGTGCGTGATCGCGCCGAATCCCGCGATGACGCAGAGCATCGCGTGACGGCGCTGATCGCTACGCGCGATCACTCGTCTCACGGACGGCGGACCTGTACGATCACCGTCACGAGCGTGCTCGGAAACGCCGGATCGCTCGCCCCGCCGGACGGCCGCGTATACGAAGTGATGAGATCGAGCGGCCGATTGATGCGATCCACCGTCCCGGCGACGGCGTTGCTGGAACGCACGCCCGGCGTCAGCGTCGCGGCTGCGGCTTCGGCCTGCACCACAGGCTCCAGCCGCTGAACTCGCTGCGTCGCCTGCGCAAACGCGGGCGACAACACCGCCGCACGCGAGAACTCGTCAACCGCTCGGCGGTTGTCGCCGGCAAGCTCCGCCTGCACGCCACGCCCGTACGCAGTCAGCGCGGCGAGGCTCGCGGCAGGCCTCGCGGCCTCCACTGCGGCGCGCTCAGCCGGCGAGAGGTTTACGCCGAGCGCCTCGAAGAGGCGAAAGGCGATCACCTTTTCCGCTGCGAGCAGGTCGTTCAGCGACGCGCGGGCATCAAAAGTCTGCTCGAGCAATCCGGTCTCGACATCAGC
>JBBQNT010000213.1:0-6886 GCA_038330215.1 Gemmatimonadales bacterium | reverse complement strand
GGCGTTGCCGACGCGACTCTCGTGCACTTCTTCGGCGGTGGCCAGCAATGCGCCCACATCGTCGGGATGAATGCGCTCATGCCACCAGCTAACCGGCATCGCGCGCCCCGAGACATCCCAGCCGAAGCGGTCGGCCATGCCCTCCATGAAGGTGATCTGGTCGCGGGCGAGATTCCACTCCCAGATCGCGCCGCCGGCCGCGCGCGTCACCAGACGATAGCGCTCCTCTGAAGTGCGCAGCGCGACTTCGGTCGCTTTCTGCGTGCGCAGGTCGAGCGCGAAGCACCAACCCACGCCGCGTTCACGATCGAGCGTGGTCACGACCACCAGCACCGGTACGGTCGTGCCGTCCATATGTCGGAGCAGCGTTTCGTAAGGCGGCGCCATGCCCGCTTCGGCCACCAGCGTGCGCATGACGCGTGTGGACACCGCCGAGACGGGATCTTCGAGCGCGTCCCACGACAAGTCGCCGCTCATGAGCGTGTCGTGCGACGCGCCGACCAGGGCGAGGAACGCATCGTTCGCGTCGAGGATCTTCCCGTCCTGGCTCCAGGCGGCAACGGCCACGGCGCGACTATCGGACGCGCCCGACGAGCCGTTGACCGGCGGATTGAGCACAGAGGCGGTCCAGAGGGTGGAGGCGTTGCTGGTGGGCACTCGATCGGGGGCGACGCGGTTCGCAGATCGGGAAGCTAGTTTATCAAACGTGGCGGATCAGCTTGCTGACCGCCACTGCCTGCCTCGGATTCCTCTCACCCCAGCTTCAATGCGCGTTCTCGCCATCTCGGCGTTGTCGGCGGCGGTCCTTGTGACCGCGTGTCGCCAACCGGCACCGACGGCCACACCCCGACCGACCGCTGGAGCGCGTCCATCGGGCAACACCACCACTCCCGGCGACACGGGCGCCCGCACCGGCGCACCCGGGGGCGGCGGACCGACGGCCGGCGGAGGCCCCGGTACCGATCCGGTCCCCCGTCCATACAATACCGTCATCACGTCCGCTGCCAAGTCCAAGCAGGGCCTCTTCGGCGTGCATGACGTGCGCGGGCGCTGGTTCTTCGAGATTCCGGCGTCGGAGCTGAACAAGGATATGATCGTGGTGCGCACCATTCGCGCCACGCCGAACGGTGTCAGCGGCGGCACCACCGCCGGCCAGGCACTCGTGCGCTTTGAGCGTGTGGGCACGCGCGTGCTCATGCGGCAGTCCAACCTGCGCAACGTGTCCAGCGACACCGGCTCGATCAACAAGGCCGTGGACATGATTCGCTACTCCTCGATCATCGCGGCCTACAACGTCGAGGCGTTCGGACGTGATTCGAGCGCGGTGATCGACGTCTCGCGCATGTTCACGGGCGCGGTCGACGAGTTCTCGCAGGGCTGTGCCCGTCAGCAGCGCGATGCGTCACGCAGCTTCGTGGAGCGCATGTCGCCGTACTCGACGAACGTCGAGGTGGACGCCACGCTCACATGCAACGCGTCTCCGGCGCCGGCCAATCCCTTCGGGGGTGGCGGCGGCAACGGCGGCACCACGCTGTACCACTACTCGCTCGTCAAGCTGCCCGAGCAGCCGATGATGGCGCGCCTGCACGACGCGCGCGTCGGCTTCTTCAGCACCACGCAGACAGACTTCGGGTCGGCCGATCAGCGCGTGGTCACGAACCGCTTCGCCAACCGCTGGCGTCTCGAGTGCTCCGACCAGAAGGTCGGCGCGCTGTGCGTACCCAAGAAGCCGATCACCTACCACGTGGACCCGGGCACGCCCGAGTGGCTCGTGCCCTACGTGAAGCAGGGCATTGAAGAATGGCAGTCGGCGTTCGAGGCGGCCGGCTTCTCCAAGGGCATCGTCGCGGCGGAAGCCCCGAAGAACGACCCGGACTGGAGCCCCGAGGACGCCACCATCGCGGTGGTCCGCTGGCTCGCGAGCCCGACGGAAAACGCCGTGGGTCCAAGCACCGTGGATCCACGGTCGGGTGAAATCCTGGATGCCGACGTCATGATGTATCACAACATCATGAACCTGCAGCGCACGTGGTACTTCACGCAGGTCGGACACCTCGACCAGCGCGTGTTGCAGTACCCGTATCCGAATGCGCTCATGGGTCGCCTCGTGCAGTACGTCGTGGCACACGAAGTCGGACATACGCTGGGCTTCCCGCACAACTTCAAGTCGAGCTCCATGTACCCGATCGACTCGATCCGGAACAAGGACTTCGTGAAGCGCATGGGTCACGTGGCCAGCCTCATGGACTACGCGCGCCTCAATTACGTCGCGCAGCCGGAGGACAGCATCGCGGTGGAAGATCTCGTGCCCAAGGTCGGTCCGTACGACAAGTACGCCGTGATGTGGGGCTACACGCCGATCCCCGGTGCGCGCACGCCGGAAGAGGAAAAGCCCACGCTCGAGAAGTGGACGCGCATGCAGGACACCATCCCGTGGTATCGCTTCGCGAGCGATGCCGGCGCAGGTGGCCCCGATCCGGGGGAGCAGTCGGAAGCCATTGGCGACGCAGACGCCGTGCGCGCTACCGAGCTCGGTCTCAGGAACATCAAGCGCATCATCAAGATGATCGAGCCCGCGTCCACCACCCGTGTGGGCGAGGATTACAGCGACATGCAGCAGCTTTACACGCGCCTCATCGGACAGTGGGGCACGGAGATGGCGCACGTGGCGCGCGTGGTCGGTGGAGCGTACAAGACGGAGAAGCGCGTCGGCCAGCCGGGTGATGTGTATACGCCCGTCGAGCCGAAGCGTCAGCGCGACGCGCTCAAGTTCCTGATCGACAACGCGTTCACCACGCCCACGTACCTGCTCGAGCCCAGCATCATCAACCGGCTCGAGGCGCAGGGCAGCCTGGCGCGCATTACCGGTGCGCAGGCACGTGCGTTGAGTTCGGTGGTCTCGAACGACCGCATGCAGCGCATGCTCGAGATGGAAGGCATGGCCAAGTCGCGTTCGGATGTGTATCCGCTCTCCGAAATGCTGACCACGCTGCGCCGCGGCCTCTGGCAGGAGATCTACGCCGGACGCAACATCGACCTCTATCGCCAGAAGCTGCAGCGCACGTACCTGAGCGCGATGGCGTCCAAGATCAACCCGCCGGCGGCGGCACCGGCCGGACCTGGCGGTGGATTTGGCGGCGGCGGTGCCACCAACACGGCCGACATCCGTCCGTTGCTCAAGGCGGAAATGCGCGACCTCGATCGTGAGCTGGCCAGCGCCATCGGCCGCACGAGCGATCGATCCACACGCGCGCACCTGCAGGACGCCCGCGACCAGATCAACGAGATGCTCGACCCGCGTTAAGCGTCGGACGGTCACTGCCGCGCTCCTGCGGTTGGTGCGGGGGGCGCCGGCGACGGCACGGCGCGGCGCTTAACGCGCCAGTCTCCCAAAGGCCGGGAGCGACGATGCAGCGCGGCGCAGCGACAGCGCTCGCGGGCCGGGCGCTGTCCCCCGACCCGGGCGGCTTCTGCCGCGCAGCGGCAGGGGCAAGCCCGGGCCGGGGGACAGTGCCCGGCCCAAACACCGAAGCATCGGTGGTTGCGCTGCAACCAGGAGCGTGTCCTTGTCGTAGTTTTCCGGAGCAATGCCAACCACGACAACCGGCGAACTCGCCCTGCTGCGCACTGCCCTCGGCGGGCAGTACACGATCGAGCGCGAGCTTGGCCGTGGAGGCATGGGCGTGGTCTTTCTCGCGCGAGACGAGCGACTCGACCGCGCCGTGGCCATGAAGGTGCTGCCGCCGAGCCTCGCGAATCAGGGCGATACACGCGAGCGCTTCCTGCGCGAGGCACGCACCGCGGCCCAGCTCTCGCACCCGAACATCGTCGACATCTATCGCGCCGACGAGGTGGACGGGTTCGCATTCTTCACCATGGGTTACATCGAGGGTGAAACATTCGCCGATCGCATTCGCGATCGCGGTCCGCTCGGTGCCGGCGATGTCGTGCGCATCTTGCGGGAGGTTGCCTGGGCGCTGGCGTACGCGCACGCGCGCGGCATTGTGCATCGTGATGTGAAGCCCGAGAACATCATGATCGACCGGGCGTCGAGCCGCGCGGTCGTCACGGACTTCGGTATCGCGCGCACCGACTTCGATCCGTCCATCACGCAGAACGGCTACGTGCTCGGCACCGTGCACTACATGAGCCCGGAACAGTGCGCCGGTGATACGCTTGATGGACGCAGTGATCTCTATGCATTGGGTGTGGCCGGATTTCTCGCACTCACTGGCCGTTTGCCGTTCGACGGCGAGTCGCCGCAGGCCATCATCGTGGCACACGCGACGAAGCATCCGCCGGCGCTGCGCTCGTACGCGCCAGACGTGCCGGCCGCACTCGCCGACTGCATCGACTGCTGCCTCAAGAAGGACCCGGCCGACCGCTTCTCCACCGGTGAGGCGCTGGCCGACGCGCTCACCAAGGCGCTCGAATCCACGCCCGTTGCATCGTCCGCCCCATCGAGTCGTGTGCTCAGCACCGACGAGGCGCATGCCGTCTGGCGGCGCGCCGCACAGTTGCAGTCCGAAGCCGCCACCCGACTCGAAATGCGCGTGCGCGATACCGGTCTGGGCGCCGATACCCGCGCGCTGCCACCGGTGGACAATGGCGACGGCAAGTCGACGACCGAGCGTTCGGTGCAAACCGACGGATTCCGGGCGCACGATGTCGAGGTCGCGGCGCTCGAAGCCGGCATCTCGCAGCGATACGTGGCGCTCGCGATGGCCGAGCTGCAGACGTCGCCCAAAGCGCTTCAGGATGCGTCTACGGTGCCGGCCTGGCAGGATCGTGTAGCCACCCGGCTGCTCGGCACCACCCAGCGCTCGCTGGCCATCGCCCGTCCATTCCGGTTTCCGCCGCGCGTCGTGCTCGCGGCGCTGGGCCGCACGCTGCAGGCACATCCGTACGGCCTCGAGCTGCTGGACACGGTGGGCGGACATCCGCTCGATGGCGGAGTGCTCGTGTTCAAGATCCCCGACATGGTCGGCAGCGACTACCGGTGGACGTGGACGCGGTATGGCGTGTACGTGCGCGAAGTGCGCCTCACGATCGCCACCCTGCCGGGCGATCCGCGCGGCTGCGAAGTCACGGCCCATCTCGACCTGCGCCGGGGCCTTGGCGCCAACCTGATGGGCTACGGCGCCGGCATCGGCGGCAGCGTGGCCGTGGGAGGCGGCATCGCTGCGGCCACCGGCGTCAAGGTCATGGCGTTGGCCGGTGCCGCGCTCGCCGCACCCGTGCTGGGGGCTGGAATGGTGCTGGGCATTGGCGCCTATGCCGCCTCCGGCACCCTCTACCGCTGGGAGATCGCCAAGACCACAGCCGAGCTCGAGCGATCACTCGCGGCCGTGGACGCGGCCATTCGGGCCATGGACATCTTCGGCGAGGCCCCGCCGACCTCGCGGGCGCTGGCCGCTCCGCAGATGATACCGATGGGCAATGGGATGTTCGTGCCGATGGAGTAGCGGGTCGATCGGAGGCGCCCGCAGACCTGTCACACACGAATGCTCAGGCGCTCTCGTGTTGGACCACCACCACGTGCCGCGCACCGTCGTCCACGAGCGGGATAAGTGTGCCCTCCATGACCACGCCATCCACACGAAGCCTGGGCTCGCCGCGCGGGCCGCCGCCGTCGTTTCGCACCGTGATCTCGTACTCGCTCGAACCGACGCGATACACCACCTGGTACTCCAGCCACGACGCCGGTGCGCGCGGCGCGATGTAGAGGTGATCGCCGCGCTTCTCGAAGCCGAGAATGCCTTCCAGTCCCACGCGGTAAAGCCAGCTGGCCGATCCCGTGTACCAGGTCCAGCCACCACGACCGACCTGCCCCGCCGCCGTATAGACATCGGCCGCTACCACATACGGCTCCACCTTATAGGTGGCGACATCCTCGGGGGTCTGCCCGTGCGTCAGCGGGTTGATCATTTGAAACTGGGCGAACGCGCGTTCTCCGTGCCCGCGCGTCGCCGTAGCCAGAACAGCCCAGAGCGCAGCGTGCGTATACTGCGCGCCGTTCTCTCGCACGCCCGGCAGGTAGCCCTTGATGTAGCCCGGGTCCTTCTCGGTCTGGTCAAACGGCGGCGTGAGCAGGAGCATCATGCGGTCGTCTTCGCGCACGAGATGCTCGTTGAGCGACTGCATGGCGCGCGCCTGCCGATCGGGTGAGCCGGCACCCGACAGCACACTCCAGCTCTGCGCGATTGAATCGATGCGGCACTCCTCATTGCTGGCCGAACCCAGCGGGGAGCCGTCGTCGAAGTAGGCGCGACGGTACCACTCGCCGTCCCAGCCGTGCTGCTCGACAGCGACGGCGTAGGCATCGGCCTGTGCGCGCAGCTCGCTCGCCACGTTGCCATCGCCACGCGCTTCCGCGTGCGTGGCGAAGTTGCGCAGCGTGGTGATCAGGAACCACGCGAGCCAGACGCTTTCGCCCCGTCCGTGCACGCCCACCCGGTTCATGCCGTCGTTCCAGTCACCGCCGCCGATGAGTGGAAGTCCGTGCTCACCGCGTGTGCAGGCCCGTCTGAGCGCGCGCAGGCAGTGCTCATACACACTGCCGTGTTCATCGGTGACGAGCGGCAGGTCGTATACCTCATGCTCGTCCGGCGCGAGTTCGCGCATGGAAAGAAACGGCACGAACTCGTCGAGCACCGATGCGTCGCCGGTGGTCGTGATGTAATGGTCCACGACGTACGGCAACCACACGAGATCGTCGGAGAACCGTGTGCGCACGCCGCGACCGGTGTGCGGATGCCACCAGTGCTGTACATCGCCCTCGAGGAACTGCCGACTGGCGGCACGCAGGATGTGCTCGCGCGCCAGCGGACCGTCGAAGTACACGAACGCCATCACGTCCTGCAACTGGTCGCGGAACCCGTATGCG
>JBBQNT010000212.1:0-6958 GCA_038330215.1 Gemmatimonadales bacterium | reverse complement strand
AAAAGCGCGCAGTCTTGAGTTTCGCGCCGAGAAACCGCGCATCTCCTTCACCCGCGGCGAGCTTCCGATGCGCCACGGTCGCCATCTTGAGCCACTGCCAACCGAGCGCCGTATATCCCATCAGGTGCAGATAGTCGGTGGCGGCCGCACCCGCCTCATTCGGGTTGGCGAACCCTTTCTCGGCCAGCAGCATCGTGGCTTTCTGTAGCTTGACGAGCGCCTCGCCCACCGGCTTGGCGAGCGCTGCGAGCGTGTCGTCATCGGCCACCGCGTCGATGTCGGCCTTCACCATGGTGAACAAGCGACGCACGAGCCGTCCGCCTTCCATGGGCAGTTTGCGCCCCACCAGATCGAGCGCCTGCACAGCGTTTGTGCCTTCGTAGATTTGCGCGATGCGCGCGTCGCGCACGTACTGCTCCACCCCGTACTCGCGGATGTAGCCGTGTCCGCCGAGCGTCTGCAGCGCGATGTTGGTGGCATCGAAACCGAGATCGGTAAAGAACGCCTTGATCACAGGCGTCATGAGCGCCACGATATCCGCCGCCTCTTCACGCTCGGCGGCGTCGGTTGACCGGTGCTCGACATCGATGAGCATGCCCACCCAGTACGCGAGGCAGCGCGCGCCTTCGTTGAACGCCTTGATGCGCAGCAGTCCCTTGCGCACGTCAGGGTGCACAATGATCGGATCGGCCGGGCCGCCGGGATTTTTTGTGCCGGTGAGCGCACGTCCCTGCAGGCGATCCTTGGCGTACTCGAGCGCATTCTGGTACGCGACCTCGGACAGGCCGAGGCCCTGCATACCAACGGCCAGTCGTGCCCCGTTCATCATCACGAACATGGCGCGCATGCCCTTGTTAGCCTCACCCACCATGAAGCCGGTCGCGTTGTCAAAGTTGAGCACACACGTGGCCGAACCCTTGATGCCCATCTTGTGCTCGATGGATCCGCACGTCACACCGTTGCGCGTGCCCGGACGTCCTTCTTCCGTGGGGAGGAACTTGGGCACCAGAAACATGCTGATGCCTTTCGTGCCGGCCGGCGCATCGGGCAAACGCGCGAGCACCAGATGCACGATGTTTTCGGTGAGATCCTGCTCACCCGCCGAGATGAAGATCTTCGTGCCGGTAATGCTGTAGGCTCCGTCGCCGGCGGCTACAGCCCGCGTGGTGAGGATGCCAAGATCGGTGCCGGCATGCGCCTCGGTGAGGCACATGGTACCGGCCCAGGAGCCGTCCACCAGCTTGGGCAGGTACAGGTCTTTCTGTTCCTCGCTGCCGTGACTCATGAGCGCGCTGTACGCGCCGTGCGAGAGGCCTGGGTACATGCTGAACGAGAGGTTCGACGAACACAGCATCTCCTCGAACACAAAGCGCACCGCCTCCGGCAATCCCTGCCCGCCGTACTTCGGATCGGCGGCGATGCCCGTCCAGCCACCTGCGGTGTATTGGGTGTACGCGTCGCTGAAACCCGACGGGGTGCGCACCGTACCGTTCTCGTAGGTGCAGCCCTCCGCATCACCAGACTGATTGATCGGAAAGAGGATTTCTTCGCAGACTTTCGCGCCCTCGGCCAGCACCGCGTCGACGACGTCGGGCGTGGCGTCCTCGCAGCCTGGCAGCGCGGAGAGGCGTTCGACCCCGTGCACGTCGTGCAGTACAAACCGGATATCGTCGAGCGGAGCGCGGTACGTCGGCATGCAACACCTCGAGGAGGGATCGCCGCACTGATCGGCCCCGCCATCGAGGGCGCGGCTCCCGGTGATCGGGCGGCACGCTTGAACATGACCGCCCAACCGGGTCCGGACAAGCTCCAGACGCGACGCTGGCGTCACATTTGCACCGAGACCGACCGCGCACGTGCACCATGCGCTGACCCGCCGCGTTAGACTCCGTACGACGCTACGCCGACCCTTTGGAGCCTGAATGAAACAGTTCTTCACGAACATCGCGGCCAACCTGGCCACGATCGCCCTGCTCTTCCTGATCGTCATGATGCTGACAATCGGCATCATAGCGGCCGCCTCCGGTGGCGATGGCCCCGTTGTGCCTGATCACGCGCTCCTGATCATTGATCTGGGCGAACCGCTCGCCGACCGGCCGGCCGAACGCACGCCCTCCTCCGCGCTCGATCGAGCGTTCGCGGCGCCGGGCGGTTCCAAGCTGTCGCTGCGCAGTGCAGTCGCCGCGCTGAAGGAGGCGGCCACCGACGAGCAGATCAGCGGTGTGCTGCTGCGCGGCAACGTGTCGAGCGACGGGCTCTCGTCCGGCTACGGTGCACTCGTGGAGTTTCGCGAGGCGCTCGTTGCGCTCGCCAGTTCCGGCAAGCCCGTGCACGCGTTTCTCGTGAACCCCTCGGTGCGTGACTACTACGTCACGAGTGCGGCGACCACGCTGACACTCGACCCGTTCGGCACGCTGCAGTTCACCGGATTGGCCGCCACGCAACTGTACTTCGACGGCTTCCTCGAGAAGTACGGCATTGGTGTGCAGGTGAGTCGGGTGGGCCGCTTCAAGGCCGCGGTCGAGCCGTTCACGCGCAGCGACATGAGCCCAGAGAATCGCGCGCAGACGCGTCGCTACCTCGAGAGCACGTGGAACGAGATCAAGCGTGGTGTGGCGACGGCTCGCATGATGGATACGGCGCGCGTGCAGCGTCTGGCCGATTCGCTGGGCCTGTTCCTCCCCGAAGACGCGCTGCGCTTCGATCTGGTAGACCGTGTCGCACCGTTCGATGTGCTGCTCGCCGACCTGCGCGAGCTCACCGGAACGCCCGCGCCCGTGATCAGCCCCACGCGTGCCCCGGCGAACACGACGGACAGCGCAACGGCGACGCAAACCGACGACACACTCGCGGATACATCCGACGCGGTGGCCTCACTCTTCGCCTCACTGCCCACGCGCATGCCGCAGATCACATTGCGCGATTACGCGCAGATCGTGGTGGGCCGCAACGAAGACCTTACCACGCGGCAAAAGATCGCGATCGTGTACGCGCAGGGCGACATCGTGGACGGTGAGGGCGGCAATGATCAGGTGGGCGGGGCGGCGTACGCGCGTGAACTGCGCACGCTGCGTTCCAACCGCAACGTTCGCGCGATCGTTCTGCGCGTGAACAGTCCGGGCGGCAGCGTTGTGGCGTCGGAGCAGATCCGCCGCGAGCTCGCGCTGCTCAATTCCGAGATTCCCGTGGTCGTCTCCATGGGCACGCTCGCGGCCTCGGGTGGATACTGGATCGCCACGGCCTCGCGTCGGGTGTTCGCGCAGCCGAGCACACTCACCGGATCCATCGGCGTGTTCGCGATTTTCCCGAACCTCGAAGGCATCGCGGAAAAGAATGGCATCACCACCGATACGGTGACTACCGCGCGCTACGCCGACCTCTTCTCCATCACGCGTCCGCGCACGAGGGCCGAGTTGGCGCTCGTGCAGCGCAGCGTGGATGCCGTCTACGACTCGTTCCTCTCGCGCGTCGCCGACTCGCGCGCCCTGCCGCTCGACTCAGTGCAGAACATCGCGGAAGGGCGCGTCTGGTCGGGTGAGGACGCACTTGCGCTCGGACTGGTGGACGAGATGGGCGGCCTCGACGACGCGATCGCGTATGCCGCACAGCTCGCGGGTCTCGACGACTTCGGGCTGCTTGAGGTGCCGCCGGTACAGTCCGCAAGCGACATGCTCCAGGAGTTCTTTGACGACTCGCCGCCACCGGTGGTCGGCGCGGTGCGCACGGCGGCCGGTTTCATGGCGGGCGAGGCGCGACTGCGCGACAGAGAACCGCTCTCCGCGATGGCCGCGCGGCGCGGACCCATGGCCGACGCACTGCGCGGATTCATGCGCGACATCAGCGGCCTGGCTCGTCTCGACGACCCGCGCGCCACCTACGCTCGATTGCCGTTCGGCCTGCTGCTGCACTGACCGATCGCGAGCACCAACTTCCCACTCCCCATCTATCATCCATGCCTGCTTCCACTGTTGTCCTGCATTCGATTCCATTGATGCGGTGGCCGTCGCGACCATCGAATCCGGTCACGACGGCGGCTACCGCCGTCGCGACTGCCTTCGCGTTCGTGATCGCGCCCGCCCTGCACGCGCAGGCGTCGGACCGTGCGCCAACATCTGTTGATGCATCCGCACCGGTGTGGCCGGTGAAGGGACCTGCTCCGCTGCCGGGGGCGCTGCTGCCCGCCAAGCGCATCGTCGCCTACTACGGCAATCCGAACTCGAAACAGATGGGCATCCTCGGCGAAATCCCGCCGACGCAAATGCTGGCACGTCTCGAACGCGAAGCCAGCGCCTGGCGCAGTGCCGATCCGGCCACGCCGGTGCAGAAGGCGCTGCATCTGGTCACGATGGTGGCGCAGGCGGACAAGGGCTACGACGGCAAGTATCGCGCAAAGATGAACGACACCATCATCGAGCGCGTGCACACTTGGGCCAAGTCGGCCAACGCGGTGATGTTCCTCGACATCCAGGTCGGGCTGAGCAACATTCAGGCTGAAGTGCCGCGACTCGAGAAGTTTCTCATGCGCCCCGATGTGCATCTCGGCATCGATCCCGAGTTCGCGATGAAAAACGGCGTGGCGCCCGGCAAGCGCGTCGGCTCGTACGACGCGGACGAGATCAATGATGTCATCGACTATCTCGCAGCGCTCGTCACCAAGCACAACCTGCCGCCCAAGGTGCTGGTGATCCATCGCTTCACACAGCGCATGGTCACCGGCTACGACCGTATCAAGCTCGATCCGCGTGTGCAGGTGGTCATGCACATGGACGGCTGGGGCGCGCCGCGGCTCAAGCGCGACACGTACAGGGCGTACATCTACAAGGAGCCCGTGCAGTTCGCCGGCTTCAAGATCTTCTACAAAAACGACACGCGTCGGGGCAGCACGCTCATGACACCGGCTGACCTGCTCCAGCTCACGCCGCGGCCATTTTACATTCAGTACCAGTAGCGGCCATCCACGCCCTCGGCGTGAAAGCCAACGCGCAGCACGCCCCATGTGACCACGCGCCGCGCATTACCGGGCCGTGATGCGCAACCCTGCGAAGATCGTACGCGGCGGCGCAGGCTCGTAGAAGCGGCCGCGCGTCGCGTTCACCAGCACTGCGCTCGCGTAGCGTCGGTCAAGCAGATTTTCGACACCGAGCATCGGTGACACGATCAGGCGGGCATTCGGGAGCGCGATGTCGCCGCCAATGCGCGCCCCGACCGCTGCAAACGACGCAGCACGCGCTGATGCCGCGTCGTTGACGGACACCGATGACGCAGCCGCGACATCCACCGTCGCGAACCAATCACCCTGTCGCGCGGTGATCCACGCCTGTACCTGGTGTGCAGGAATGCCGGGCACTTCGTTGCCGTCGAAGGAGACGCCGTTCACTTCGTAGTCGGTAAAACGAAAGCGCGATGCCGTGTACGACACGCCGGCATCACCGCGTCCCACCAACGTACGCAGACTCGCTTCGAGTCCACGGCGCGACGTGCGACCGGCGTTCCGGAACGCGCGCCGTCCGGGCGATTCGGGCACATCGAACGGCACAAGTTCATCACGTGTGCGCGCCACGAACACCGCCACGTCCATCCAGGTGCGCGTGCCGAGCAGGCCGTGCACACCGCTTTCCAGCGTGCGTGTGCGCTGCGGTGCCAATGACGGATTGAGCCCCGCAGTGCCGTCGCCCTGTGTGGTCAGCTCAGTCACCGTGGGAGTCTCGAACGCCGAGCTGAAGCTCGCATACACCGAGAGCGATGGCCGCACTCGCCACGTCAGGCCGAGCATCGGGTTGAGCGCCGTTTGTCCCTCCTCGCCGCTGTCATCGCGGTCCGTCGCCGTCACGAAGCGATCATTGACGCGAAAGCGGATCTGGTCCCAGCGCAGCGCAACGCTCGCTTCAAGCTTGCGCGGCACGCCCAGCTCATAGCGAACAAACGCGCCTTCCGACTGCACCACCTCGCGCTGGTCGAGACGCAAGGCACCCACGTCGGAGCCGTCCGGGCACGCGGTGGACGTCGGCGCGCCGAAGCAGTTCTGAAGATTGCGCCGGTCGTCGCGCATCGACTGAATGTCGACGCCGGCAGACATGCGCGAGGTGAAACCGCGCCAGTTGTCGGTGGATGTGCCGCGAATCCAGAGTCCGGCGTTGCGTCGGTCGACCGTAATCACGGCGAAGGGCAGCGGATTATCGAGATCACGTCCGCCTATCCACGCCGCCGCCGACATGCCGTCATCATTTGTGCCCTGCTCAGCGACGACGCCCAGTTGCGCGTGGCGCACGGTTTTGCCGGCGTTGCGCGCGATCGAGAGTGAGTCGGCCAGACGCACGTCACGCGACAGTTCGTCGGCGGTGAGCGCGCCGGGATTCTGCGCCTTGGGCATATCGTAGCCGCTGCCCATGACGCGCAGCCGCGTGCGCTTGATGGTGCCGTCGGCGCTCACGAACGCGCTCGTCGCCTCCTGCGCCGCAAATGTGCGCGGACCGTCCGTGCGGGTATGCGTGACGCTGGCCAGCCAGCTACTCGTGGGCGCGCGCTCCGGCTGCCTGGTGCCCGAAGCCATCAACTGCACGCGTCGTGCACTGCCGCCGTTCCACGCACGCGCCTGCACCTCCTGGGGAAACGGTGACGCGTCGCGGGTTCGGAAATCGAGCACCCCACCGGCGGCGTTGCCGTAGAGCGCGGCGGCTGTGCCGCGGATCGCTTCAACACTGCCAACCGTTTCGAGATCGAGCCAGTCCATCGGCGTCTGTCCGTCAGGCAGCGTGAGCGGAATGCCGTCGCGCAGCACCTTCACGCCGCGCACGCCGAATGCGCTGCGCGCCCCGAAGCCACGCACCGCGATGCGTGCGTCCTGCGTGGGATTGTTGCGCGGTTGCACCTGCACGCCCGGTATGGCAAACAGCAGGTCTGCAACACCCGTCCGGCGAAGCTGTGGCCTCAGACTGTCCGGCGCGAGACGCGTAATCGC
>JBBQNT010000211.1:0-7002 GCA_038330215.1 Gemmatimonadales bacterium | reverse complement strand
GCCAACGCGTCCACCGATGAACTCTTCGATCTGCGTGCGCGTGACGAACTGCTCGACGCGCTCGGACTCTCGTTGCAGCCGGCGTGGGGCCCGATGCGCCCCACGATCCGCACCGGTCTCGACCAGATGCGCTACAATCGCGTGGAAGGCTTCAGCCCCGGCGTGATTGCGCAGCAGGTGCTTGGTGCAGGCTACACGGCACACGCCACCGCGCGCATCGGGCACGCCGATCTCCAGTTCAACGGTGAACTGGGACTCGAACGCAGCAACGGACGACGTACCGCGTACGGCACTGTGTACCGACGTCTTCGCGCCACGGCACCGGAGTGGGGTAACCCGCTGTCGTTCGGTCCCTCGGTGCCCGCACTGCTCTTTGCGCGTGACGAAGGCTTCTACTTCCGCGCGCTCGGTGTGGAAGTGGGCGACCGGCACGTGCAGCGCAATGGCGCCTTTGAATGGCGGCTGTACACCGAACAGCAGCGCACCGCGGGTGACAGCTCCGTGGTGAATACGTTCTCGCTGGGCGAGGTGATTGGCGTGGGGCAGTTCCGCTCCAACTTCGACGCGTCGCTGATTTCGGTGACCGGTCTCGATGTCGCGTGGTCGCGCGCCTTTGGCAGCGATCCCATGGGCACCCGCATGCTCACGTCGGTGCGCGGCGAAGGCGGCACCGGTACCGTCACGTACGGCCGCGCCGCGATCGATCTGCAAATCACGCGTCCGCTCAAACGCATCACCACCGCGCTCACCACCAGCGTGGGTTCGAGCGTTGGCGATCTGCCACCGCAGCGCTCATGGTTCATTGGTGGACTGCGCACCGTGCGTGGATTGCCGCCGGGCTCCGCGTTCGGTGACGCCTACTGGTTTGCGCGCGGTGAAGTGGGCACCAAGTTCGGGTTCGTGCGTCCCGTGATCTTCACCGATGTGGGCTGGGCCGGATCGCGTGATGCGTTCGGGCAGGGCCGCATGCTACGCGGCGCGGGTGGCGGCCTCTCGGTGCTGGACGGCATATTCCGCCTCGACGTGGCGCGCAATCTGGCTCGTGGTGGCGGATGGCGCACCGACCTCTACTTCGAGGCTCCCCTGTAGACTGGCATCCAACTCGCGCTTGCCCGATCACACGACAGAGCGATCCGCCCCACGCATCACGGCCCCGCTCTTCGTCGCGGCGCTGTTCGCCAGTGCCTCACTGATCTTCGCGCTGCAGCCGCTCTTCGCGCGCATGGTCACTCCGCTGCTCGGCGGTTCTCCGGCCGTCTGGAACACGTCCATGGTGTTCTTCCAGACGGCCTTGCTCGTGGGCTACTTCTACGCGCACACACTGCAGCGACTGCGCACGCTCAAGCACCAGGTCATCGTGCACACGGGCGCACTGCTCGTCGCGTGCGTGGTGCTGCCGCTCGCGCCCACCACGATCTTCGGCTCGCCCAACGTGCAGCAGCCCACGCTCTGGCTGCTGGGTGTGCTCGCCGTGTCCGTGGGCGCGCCGTACGTAGTCGCGTCGGCCACGGCGCCGCTGCTGCAGGCGTGGTACGCGAGAACCGGACGACACGACTCGGCCGATCCGTATTTCCTCTACGGCGCAAGTAATCTCGGCAGCTTGCTTGGCCTGCTCGCGTATCCGCTGGTTGTGGAACCGCTGGTGGGCGTGCGCGGACAGAGTGTGGGATGGTCGTTCATGTACGTGCTCGTCGCGATGCTCGTACTGGCGAGCGGCGCGGTGGCGGTGATCGCAAGCCGGCGCGCGGGCACGCGCGTGGGCACCATCTCCTCCGCGACTGATACGGCTGCGGAGACGACGACGGAAACGCCGAATGACACTCCTGCCGAGACGCCGACGGAGACGCCTACGAGTTCGACCGCCGAGCTCCCCCGCAATACCGGATGGCGCGAACGCCTCTTCTGGATCGCCGCCGCTGCCGTGCCATCAAGCCTGCTCATCGGCGTGACACAACACATCCTCACCGACATCGCGTCAGCACCGTTTCTCTGGGTGCCACCGCTCGTGCTGTACCTGCTCACGTTTGTCATCGCGTTCCGCAAAGGCACGCGCCCCGCCGGGCGCAACCTGCTGATTCTTCACGCCGGTCTGGTCACGCTGGTCATGGTGCTGCCCAAGTCGCCGTACATCTCGCTCGATGTAGTGCTCCGTCTCGCCGCACTGTTTGCCGCAGCCCTCGTCTGCCATCTCGCGCTCGCCGCGGCACGCCCGCACGCGTCGCGACTCACCGAGTACTACAACTACGTCTCGCTCGGCGGTGTGCTCGGCGGTGCGAGCACGGTGCTGCTGGCGCCGATGCTCTTCGACGGAGTGGTGGAGTTTCCGCTCGCACTCGCGGCCACCATGCTCTTCCGCCCGAGTCATGATATCGAGTGGAAGCGCGCCGCTGACGTGAGCTTGCTCGCGGGTGCCGTGCTCGTCGTCGGATTTTTTGCCGGACTCATTCCCGTCGAACCAGCACTGCTCGGCGTCGTCGGCTTCGCCGTGTTCCTCAATCGTGGGCGGCCTGCGGCCACTGTGCCAATCATCGTGATGATGATGGTCTACTTCGACGCGAACCTCACCAGCGGTGAACAGTTGCTGCGCTCGCGCACGTTCTTCGGCTCGTACCGCGTAGTCTCCCTGCAACGACCGCTCGGCGAAGCGAACATGCTCCTGCACGGCAGCACCATTCATGGCGTGCAGTTCCGCGACAGCGCCCGCGCCACGCAACCGCTGTCGTACTACGCCGCAGGCTCCGCGCTGCACGAGGGTGTGCGCGCCGCGCTGCCCGTTGAGCGCGCGGCCGACGCGGCCTTCATCGGACTCGGCAGCGGCGCCATGGCCTGTGTGCTGCGCGAGGGCGACAACGCCACGTTCATCGAGATCGACCCCGAAGTCGCGGCCATTGCGCGCGACCCGCGCTACTTCACCTATCTCGACGCCTGCCCGCGCAATACACGCCTCGTGCTCGGCGATGGCCGCATCGAGATGGCGCGCCTCGACTCCGCATCGCTCGACGTCATCCTGGCGGACGCGTTTTCGTCAGATGCGATCCCCACGCACCTCATCACGCGCGAGGCACTACGCGTGTACATGCGCGCGCTTCGCCCGGGCGGATTGCTCGTGCTGCACGTCTCCAACCGTCACCTCGCCATCGTGAACGAGGCAGTGCGCGTGGCCGCCGCTGAGGGGCTCGCGGCGCGCATCTGGCGCTCGCCAGCGCTCGAAACCAGCGACGCCAACTCGTTCGAGAGTCCGTCCGCGTCAGCCGTGCTCGTGGCGCGAAACGAGGCCGACATGCGGGCGCTGGGTCTTGGCGCACACTGGCGGGAGCCGCCGGTGCTCGCCGGTCGCGCGTGGTCGGACGATTTCGTGAATCTGCTGCGCACCATGCGGGAAACGCCCCTGGACTCGCTCCCCACCAATCGCATTCCCTGAGCACGACCGACCGTTCGCATATATCTTTGCGATACCGAGCGCCACCGTGGCGCACAGTCGGCGCGCGGGTGGCCATCCCGCATGCCCCGCAGCTCATTGGCCACGCACTCGATGGCACCCGACTCCGCCGCGCCGGACCTCTCGCGATACGAGCAGAGCAACGCTGACGTGCTGCTGTGGCAGACACGGTATCGCGTGGTGCTCGCGATTCTGGCGACAGCCATGGCGGTGGTGCTGCGCACAGCGGGATGGCTGGAGGTCTCACCCGTCGCTGAAGTACGACTCGGTGCGACGCTGTCCGACTGGCTGATCGGCATCGCCGCGGTCGTGTATGTGGGCACTGTGCTGTCGTTGCATCAGCGCGTCAAGCGACTGCGACGTGCCAGCCGAGAGCTCGCGACGTTCATGATGGTGTGCGACCTGCTGTTGGTGTTCGTGCTGGTATTTGTGCTATCGCCCCCAACCGATTACGACCGCGCCCTGCTCGTGGCGCTGTTCGCCCTGCAGCTTACGCATGTGTACTTCGGACGCGGACCGGCGCTGCTCATGCTCGGCGCTACGGCCACCGGCTACCTGTTCATCGTGGACGTGGCCATTCGCGCCGGCGCGACGATCACCTGGCCGCAGAGCTTCGTCACGCTGGCGATCTTCGGCATCGGTGCCGGTCTCGTCACGTTTGTGCAGAGTCACATGCACGAACGACTCGCGCGTCTGCTCGACATGTTCTCGCGCGCCGAAGACGGCGACTTCAACTCCGCGTACGATGTCTCGGGCGATGTGCGTCCCGACGCAATCACGCATGTGGGCCGCGCCTACAATCGCATGCGTGCGCACCTCGCCGACATCGTGGAAACCGATTCGCTCAGCGGTTGCCTCAATCGTCGCGGCTTCGAGCAGCAGTTCCGCCGCGAGCTTGCGCGTGCGGCACGCGCGCAGACCGAGCTGGCGATCATCGATGTGGACCTCGATCACTTCAAGCAGATCAACGATACGTACGGACATCTTGCCGGCGACCGCGTGATCACCGAAGCCGGCGAGCTGCTGCGCGCGAATGCACGTGTTGGCGATATCGTGGCCCGCACGGGCGGCGAGGAGTTCTCCATTCTCGCACCCGGCAGTAGCGTGGCCGGCGCGCAGCATCTCGCACTGCGCATTGTGGAAGCGTTCCGTCGGCGTGAGTTCGGCGGTTCGCTGCGAATCTCCGTGACGGCATCGGTGGGCGTGGTGGCAGATACCATCACCGACGAAGGCATCGCCGAAGACCTGCTCGCGCGCGCGGACGAGGCGCTGTATGCCGCGAAGCGCAGCGGTCGGAATCGTGTGGTGGTGTGGAGCGAAGGGCTCGCGGCGCTTCGAGTGGGGCAGAGCGCCGAGCCGCCGGTGCCCGCCGACCCGCGGCATACTCCGGTGACCGGCAACGAGCCGCCGCGGCGGTCGACGGGAGCCGGTACGTCCCGTCGGTAAGCAACGCGTTTGACTCCCTGCCAGAGCCAAATGGCCGTTGGCTTTCGGTTCGCAGTTGCACGCACATTCGGCCATATGGCCCCGTCCATCGGGCCATTCGACCTCGCGGATACGAAAGCCAGCCAGCACACACCGCCCCCGCGTGCTCGCTCAAGTCGACGTCTCCTAAGCGACAGTCCCCACGTCACGACGAGAGCCGAAACGTCCCCTCCGTAACAATCACCGAAGCCCCGCCCACACGCACGGCCTGCACCACCCCGTTCACCTTCTCCACTTCCAGCTCCAGTCGCGACGGCCGCTGCATCTCCACTCCCTGCGCAACCCGCCAGCGCAGCACACCATCGCGTGGCGTCCGCGCTGCGAGATATCCCGCCAGGCACGCATTTGCTGATCCCGTCGCCGGATCTTCCGGCACCGACAGCCCCGGCACAAACACGCGCGCCCGAATGTCACACTGCGCCAGCGAGCTCGGCGCATCAACGCGGTCATCATCGTCCCGCACGGTCGCAAACACCATCGGCTCCGATGCCCACGCGCCTTGGAGATGTTTCTCCCACGCATCGCTGCGCACGCGCGCGCGGCGCACCGCGTCCACACTGCTGAGCGGCACCATGAGAAACGGCAGTCCGCACGACACACCCGTGGGCATGTGCGTGCCGCCAACAAAATCATCGGGTGCGAGACCAAGCACCTCGGCCAGTTCGCTGATATCCGGTACACCGCTCGTGCGCTCCTCCGGCAACTGCGCCGTGGTGAGCTGCGCCCAAACCGGCGCACCATTCTCGCAGCGCACCGTGACCGGCACCGGGCCCACATTCTCGCCGCACACCACCGATACAACCTCACCGGTCACCGGCACCTCACCAGTGGCTACGAGCACGTGCGCCGTGCCGAGCGTCGGATGTCCTGCAAACGGCACCTCCCCGCCCGGCGTAAAAATGCGCACGCGTCGTGTGGTGCCTTCCGTCTCCGCGGCAAATACAAACGTGGTTTCGGAGAAGTTGAACTCGCGCGTGATCGCGAGCAGCGTGTCTGCGGGCAGGCCTTCTGCACCAAACACCACCGCCAGCTGGTTGCCGGCCAGCGGGGTGTCGGTAAACACATCGCACGTGTAGAAGCGCAGCGTGCGCAAACGTTACTCCGCGCCGAGGAACGGATAGCGCCAGTCGGTGGGCGGACTGAACGTTTCCTTGATGTTCCGCGCACTCACCCAGCGCACCAGGTTGAGCTTGGAGCCCGCCTTGTCATTCGTGCCCGAGCCGCGCGCACCGCCAAACGGCTGCTGACCAACCACCGCGCCCGTTGGCTTGTCGTTGAGATAAAGATTGCCCGCCGCCTGACGCAGCACCGTCGCGGCGTGATGCAGCGCCGACCGATCCTGCGAGAGAATCGCACCGGTGAGTGCATACGGCGATGTCGTGTCAACGAGCGTGAGCGTCTCTTCCCACTTCGCGTCATCGTACACATGACACGTGAGAATCGGACCGAAGATTTCTTCACACATGAGCGTGTGCGACGGATCCGTTGCTTCCACCAGCGTATTCTCCACGAACCAGCCCGTGGTGCGATCGGTGCCGCCACCCGCAATCACGGTCGCCGACGACTTCGCAAGTTCGAGATACTTCGCGTTGCGATTGAACGACTTCTCGTCAATCACCGCGCCCGTGAAGTTCCGGAAGTCGCGCACATCGCCCATGGACATCTCGCCCATCATCGCGACCGCGCGGTCACGCACTTCCTTCCACAGCGACTTCGGGATGTACGCCCGACTCGCCGCCGAACACTTCTGCCCCTGATACTCAAACGCGCCCCGCACCATCGCCACCGCCACCACCTGCGGATCGGCCGACGGATGCACGAGAATGAAGTCCTTGCCGCCCGTCTCGCCAACAATGCGCGGATAACCACGATAGCCGCCCATGTTCTTGCCAATCGTTTCCCACATGCTGTTGAACACGCCCGTGGAGCCAGTGAAATGCACACCCGCCAGCGCCGGATCGGTGAGCGCACGCTCGGAGATCATGACCGGATCGCCCGGCAGAAAGTTGATCACGCCGGGCGGCAGTCCCGCCGCTTCGAGCAACTGCATCGTGTACCACGCGGACAGCATCGCCGAC
>JBBQNT010000210.1:0-7011 GCA_038330215.1 Gemmatimonadales bacterium | reverse complement strand
GTTCTGGTTCTCGTTCCTCTCCGACATACCCGCTGCAATCCGCTTGACAATCAGCACCGCGCGTCAGCCGCGTGCGTGGCGGGGGCGGGCCTACCCCGAGCTCGAGCCCGCTACCTAAGCCTAAGGCGCGAACGGGCCTCTCATCTGAGCGCTCCGTTGGCGCTCACGGACGGTTTTGGTGCTTGGCACGCGCAGGAGCGCGAACGCGCAAATTCGCGAAAGCGCAAATGGGCTGCAACACTTTCAGCGTTTTTTGCGCGTTGGCGCGTTCGCGTCTTCGCGCCGACTGCGCCTGCCATGCAGAGAATGCGGCCTTGTGCGTTGCGCGGCCGCTGGGGCGGGGTGGTGGGTCGTGTCGGGGATTGGTGATTGGCGGGGGCAGAGGGCGCGAAACCGCGAAGGCGCAAACGCGCCAAGGCATCGCGGCCCGGCCGTACAGATTACGCGGACAATTCTTTGAAAAAGTGAAACAGCAAACGCTCCTTCACCCAACACTCCTGCTTCTCCTTTGCGCGTTTGCGCTTTCGTGCCTTTGCGCTCTCTGCAGCCGAACCCGCACAAGCGTCTGCCCCAAGCGCCTGTCCCTGCCGCGCCCCGAGCCACTCCGCCCTCTGCTCGCCGAGCGCCGGTCACATCCATCGTGGGGAGGATTGGTGATTGGCGGGGGCAGAGGGCGCGAAACCGCGAAGGCGCAAACGCGCCAAGGCATCGCGGCTCGGCCGTACAGATTGTGCAGACAATTCTTTGAAAAGGTGAAACAGCGACGCTCGTTCACTCAACACTCCCGCTTCTCCTTTGCGCGTTTGCGCTTTCGTGCCTTAGCGCTCTCTGCAGCCGAACCCGCACAAGCGTCTGCCCCAAGCGCCCGTCCCTGCCGCGTCCCCAGCCACTCCACAATCCGCTCGCCGAACGCCGGCAAATCACTCGGCACTCGGCTCGATATGATGTTCCCGTCTTGCACCACCGGCTCGTCCACCCACGTGGCGCCCGCGTTGATCACGTCATCGCGAATGCCCACCGTGCTCGTTAGCGTTTTGCCTCTCACGATCTGGGCGGAGATAAGCACCCAAGGCCCATGACAGATCGTGGCCACCAGCTTGCCCGCCGCGTGCAGTTCGCGAACACACGAGAGCACCGCCGGAATGCGACGCGTCTTGTCTGGCGCCCAGCCGCCGGGCACCACGATGCCCGCCAGGTCCGCCGGATTCGCGTCTTCAATTTGCATGTCGACGTTGGCAGGATATCCCCACTTGCCCATGTACTTGGCGTCGCCGATGCCCGCGATGGGCGCGTGGTAGCCGGCCGCTTCGAGACGAAGCTTCGGGTACCAGAGTTCCAGGTCCTCGTATTCTGGTCCGGCGAGAATCAGTACGGTCCTGGTGGACATGATCGGTCTCCAAAAAAGGAATAGGCTGCGGCGTAGGTGGGTCACCTCAGCGGCCGGCGGCTGTCTTTCAACGGTCCCGTGTGCGAAAAAACCCCGTCCACGATGAGTGGTCGGGGTCTTCGAACTTACGTGACAGAGAATGTCGCTCGACGCTTCACACTTACTTGCCGGGCTGTCCGCCCTGGCGGCTCTTGAGCCAGCTCATGGGAATCAGGAACAGCGGCGTCAGGAAGATCCCGAGCAGGATGTTGATCCACGTCAGGGCCATGAAATAGGCCGACATGCCGAGAGCCGCCCATAGGGTGCCGAACGCGCCTGCTTCTTCCACGCTGCCGTCTCCGTAATCCGGTTGATGCCGTTGCCAAGGCGAGTGAGCTGTGACGGTGACGCTAACCAGTGCCACCGTCCCCAGTCAACCCGTCATCAGCGCGCCTCGTTCCCCAACTCCGTGATCGCCTCGGCCAGCATGCGCACCTTGGCCGGATCGGCCGCCCTGGCCGCCTCACTCGCGAGAGCCGTGCCGATCGGTACGAGGATCTCTCGACGCTCCGAGCCACGACGAATCTCAGCCTGAGTGAGCGCGGAGCGGACTGCTCTCAGCCGTTCCGCCGCGATGCCGTTGGAACGCGCCAGCTGATCGGCGAACGCGCGCGCCTTCGCGAAGCTGGGCGGCCAGACGAGCTTCGGTTGCTCCTGCACGTTCAACTGCTCGAACACGACCGTCTTCGCCGCGTCGATCTCGTTTTGCGAGATGTGCGCGCTTGGTGTGAGCGCGAAAATGTCGAGTCCGCGCGCGATCTCGGAGCTCACGATCAAACCATTGTACCAGTACACCGACCATGAGCCAGCGCTCGTGAGTCGCGTGCCGTCGAGCGGCCCGCGGTCGTGATAGGCCAGCTCGAACGGCTTGGTGATGTCGGTCCAGTCGAAAATCGAGATGCCGCCCTGGTACCATGCCTGCACCATCACGTCGCGACCCGGAATGGGAATGAGCGAGCCGTTGTGCGCGACGCAGTTCTCGAACGCGGTCTGCTCGGCGGGCAGCTTGTAGTAGCTCTTGAAGTGCAGTTCACGATTTTCGATGGTGAAGAGCGCGTTGGCGCCCCACTCCATGCGGTCCGATGCGCGACATCGCGGCTGCGTGCCACCGCCCCATTCGTCGGTGAAGAGCACCTTCGACCCGTCGTTGCTGAACGTGGCCGAATGCCAGAATGAAAAGTTGGAATCGGCAGCGGCGATGATACGTACCGGATTTTTCACGTCGCGAATATCGAGCAGCAGTCCATAGCCCGCGCACGCTCCGCCCGCGAGGCCGATCGCCGGATACACCGTGATATCGTGGCACTGCGTGGGGCCCTCGCGCCGACGCACCGGATTGGCCGCGGTGCTGGACGCGTGCTGCGGCGGCGCTCCGAGATCGCTGAAGATGCGCGGCGAACTCACGATGCGCGCCTGCGCCGGATTGGCGAGCGGCACCTGAATCACCTCGATGCGGAAAAGCGCCGAGTTGGGATCGTCTTCCAGCGGCGCACCGGAGCAGCCTTGGAGTTCGTTGGGCGACCGCACGGGCGCCGAGCCCGAGACATAGATATACACGTTCTCACGATCACTCGGATCTGACACGAGTGTGTGCGTGTGCGATCCGCGGCACGTCTGCACGATCGCGACGGAGCGCGGTTTCGCGATGTCGGTGATGTCATAGATGCGCACACCGCGCGCGCGTTCCCGGCTCACCGTGTCGGGCACGCCGCCGAGTCCGCAGTCCACGCGTCCCGTGTTCGCTTCGTGTGAAACGAACATCAGGTTGCGGTACACAGAGACATCGCTCTGAGAACCGGGACATACGTACGAGGTGACGAGCCTCGGCGCCGTGGGATCGGCGATGTTGAAGATCTGGTAGCCGCTGTAGTTGCCCTGGATGACATGCTCGCCAATGAACGCGAGATCCGAGTTCTTGAGGCGCGCGTCGCCCGGCGTGGACGGATTCATGAAGTCACTGGATGGCTTGGTCGTGGAGACCATGCGCATGTTCCAGATCGCTTCTCCCGCGTCGAACCAGCCGGCCTTGAGTCCGATGCGCGGATCAGGCGACGGCGCCGCCGAGGAAATCCTCACGGGCGGATCGGTGCGCGGCGCAACCACTGGCGGCGGCGATGCGCACGCGGCGGTGGCGATCACGCCGATGGCGAGCAGCGCGCGATGCGCACTGGATGTTCGGGTCGATGGAAACGGCAGCAGCAGATTGCAACGCACAACGCACTCCGGATTCTGGAGGGGAGGGAACTAGGGCGACGCGCGCATCGCCTCGAGCATTAGTGTCATGCGCGCGATTTCAGTGTCCTGGTCGACGTTCACATCGGCGACGAATCGATAGACCTCGTCGTCCTGCGCGGCGCCAGGTGACGCGAGCAGTTGCTCCACCATGGCGAGCGCGCCTTCATGATGCCGGATCATGAAGGTAAGAAAGAGCCGGTCGAACTTGTCGCCGCGCGCCTTGTCGAGCTGCGCGAGTTCTGCGGCGGTCAGCATGCCGGGCATGAGCTGGTGATTCATGAACGACGCGCTGTCTGGACTCGAGGAAGCCATCCCCGTGTGACCAGCGTGTGCACTGGCGGAGTGCGCGACTGCAGCGGGTGGCACCGCTTCACCACGATCCGCGAGCCACGTGCGCATGAAGGTGATCTCGTCCTCCTGCGCGATCGCAATGCGTTCGGCGAGGATCTGCAGCGAGGCGCTCGCGTCATGTGTGGGAGCCCAGCGCGTCATGGTCACGGCTTGCGCGTGATGCCCGATCATGCCGGTCATGAACGCGACATCGGCGCGCGTGTATGGTGGCCGACCGCCGTCGCGTCGCGCCACCTCAGCGGGGGTGAGTCCGGAGCCCGCGGCCGATTGCACATCACGTGTCGGCGACGCGTTCGCCGCACCAGTCGTCGCACCGATCGCCGCAGCGTCGTTCGCCGGGCTGGTGCGCGCCGGCGTCGAGGCGCACGCTGCGAGGAGCACGACACCAGCGAGAGCCAGCGCAGCGCGCGCTGCGTCAGGCATCATATGGAACGGCGCGCGCGAAAGCACGCGTGCGTCGGAGTCTCGCGTCATGTGGTCAGGAGCAAGGTTCGGTTCACGTCGGAACATAAAGCATGCGATCGGCGGCCGCGTACTGTTGTGCGTCGCCTCACCCCACCATCATACGACAGTGTCCGTCATCCGATCCCTTTCTGCGGTCGAGCAGCCGCTGGCCGACGCCGTCACGGCTCTGCCAGCTGGCGAGAACCGCTACGTGCTGGCGGTCTCAGGCGGGAGCGATTCGATGGTGCTGCTGCACGCCATGGCGCAGTGGGCCGGTGATCGCATCGCCACAGTGGCCACGTTCGATCATGGCACCGGGACGCACGCCGAGCAGGCCACGTCGCTCGCGGTGCATGAGGCGCGTCTGCTCGGGCTCCCGGTGGTGCGCGAGCGCGCGATGAAACCGGGCCGCACCGAGGCCGAGTGGCGCGAGGCGCGGTGGGCGTTTCTGAAGCGCGTGGCGAAGGCGTACAAGGCGCAGGTTGCGACAGCGCACTCCGCCGATGACCAACTCGAGACGGTCGTGCAGCGGTTGCTGCGCGGCACTGGAACCCGCGGACTGGCTGCGCTGGCGGCGCCCGGTCCGGTGGTGCGGCCGCTGCTATTGCTATCGCGGCAGCAACTGGTGGCATTCCGGGAATCGCGCGCGATCGCGTTCGTGCCGGACCCGTGCAATCAGGATCGGCGGCACCAGCGTGTCTGGGTGCGCCTGGACCTGCTGCCAGCCATCGCACGCGTCGACGCTCACTTTGCGCGGGACATGCTAGGCATCGCCGAGCGCGCCGCGCAATGGCGACGCGATGTCGACCGGCTGGTGGCGGGGCTGCCATGGAGTGAGGTCGCGCGCGACACATGGCGACTCGATCGCAGCGCGGTCGCCGGCTGGTCCGAGGAACAACTCGCGGTGGTTTGGCCGGCGCTGCTTGGCCCGCTGGGTATCACGCTCGATGCCGGAGGAACGCGTCGATTGATTCGGTTTACTATCGGGAGCGAACGAGCCGGACAGTTGGATCTGCCGGACGGTGCGACGATCGTGCGTCGTGGGGACACTTTGGAGGTACGAGGCCGCGACGTCGCGGCGCAGTTCGCGTCGATGCGCGCGTCGCCGCCCGCCCGGTTGCAGGTTGGCGCGCCGCTTCGCTGGGACGGGTGGCGATTCTTGCCGGTGCCGGGTTATCCGGAAGGCTCTGCGGAGCCCGTGCCGCTCACGATGGCAGCGTTTCCTGCAGGCGGGGACGTCGAAGTTCGGCGGTGGCAGGCGGGAGATCGCATTCGGACGTCGGCAGCAGGCGCGGGACGGCGTATTTCTCGGTATCTTGCGGAGTATGGCATTCCGCGCCTTGACCGGGGCGGCTGGCCGGTCGTCTTGCTGGACGGGGAAGTGGTCTGGGTCCCCGGGGTTTGTCGCGGCTTCGCCGCACCGCACCGATCCGGAAGGTCGGACCTCATCTGGTATCGCAGTGAGCGCGAGTTCGGTTGATCCGCGCCTCGACGGCCGAGCCGTCCGGCGCATCGTCTATGATGTGGACACCATTCAGGCACGCGTCAAGGAACTCGGCGACGAGATCACGGCGGCGTACCCGGGCGGTGAGCTACTGGTGCTCGGTCTGCTCAAGGGGAGTTTTATCTTTCTGAGCGACCTGGTGCGCCATATCGCGCGTCCGTTGCAGGTCGATTTCCTCGTGGCGTCAAGCTATGGCGATGCGATGGAGAGTAGCGGCGTGGTGCGGCTGCTCTACGACCCGGAAACGGAATTGGAGGGCAAACACATTCTGCTCGTTGAGGATATCGTCGACTCCGGGCGGACGTTGGCGCGCCTTCTCGATTTGCTCGAAGCACGACAGCCAAAGTCGCTGGCCATTTGCGCGTTGCTCCACAAGCACATTGCAGAACACCTGACGATGCCGGTGCAGTTCGTCGGGTTCGACGCACCTCATGAATTTCTCGTCGGCTACGGGCTCGATCACGCCGAGCATTTTCGGCATCTGCCCTACGTCGCAAGCCTGGAATAAGGTCGGTCACCAATGCCCTCGCCAATGACCCCACCGCCGAAGAAGCCCTTCAACTGGGGCCGCTTCTCCAAGACGCTGTCGTTCTGGATCCTGGTGATCCTGATTCCGGTGGCGATCCTGTCGTACACGGGCGGCAAGTCCGATGCGGCGCCGCCGGTCAACTACACGTTCTACCTCGAGCAGCTCAAGTCGGGCAACATCAAGGAAGCCACGATTCAGGGCGGCAAGGTTGTGGTGGGAACGTTCCGCACGCCCATCAAGGCCAACGGAAAGGATGTCACCAAGTTCACGATGCGTTTCCCGGTCGAGAACTCGGAGGCCGAAGTTGAGCGCCTGAATCAGTTCGGTGTGGAAGTCACGGGCGAAAACTCGCGCGCGAACTTCACGAGCCTGCTCATCGGGTTTCTGCCGTGGTTGATCATCATCGGCTTCTGGATCTTCCTGTTCCGCCAGATGCAGTCGGGCGGCAACAAGGCGTTCAGCTTCGGCAAGAGCAAGGCCAAGCTGCTCAGCGGTGACACGCCCAAGATCACGTTTGCCGAT
>JBBQNT010000209.1:0-7012 GCA_038330215.1 Gemmatimonadales bacterium | reverse complement strand
AGCTTCCGCCACAGCTCGTCCTTCTGCGCGTCACTCAGGCCCGGTCGTCCGATTCGTTTCAATGACATGCTCCATTAGCGGGGTGCACTCACGCAATGTTGCATCGACCCATTGAACCCACCCCCGAATCTCTTGTAAATTCCGACAGACCCTACCACGCGTCTCAAGCGCTTTGATCAAGCGAAATGCGCGTGCCGTATCCGGAGGCAGGTCTAACCGTTCGGCAAAGTCATTTGGGCGATGCGGCCGCACTGATCCGGATTGACGGATATTCGTTGCTCACATTACGCTCCCAGCAGAGAGCAACGGAAGCAACCGCTCACCCGCCCCGCAACTTCCGATTCATATCCTCGAGCAACTGCCGCTCGTCATTCGACAACGACTGCATGCCCTGATCCGCAATCTTGTCGAGCAGCATGTCCATCGCCGCGCCTGCCGCCACCATGTTCGTCGGTGCACTCGGCGCCGTCGCAGCGGGCACGGATGTCAGCGTGCGCTCATCTCATCGCTCAACTGCACAACGTCCAGACCTGCCACATCGGGCAGGCGACGGTCATTTGTGACAAAGGCGGTGCAACCACTCGACAATGCAGCTGCAAGTTGCAGCGCATCTGGCGTACGCACCTTGAAGCGAGCCCTGAGCTGCGCGGCGGTTCGCAGCTGCAACGCGTCGATGTCGATGAGTCGCACACCGTGACTGTGAGTGAGCAACTGCTCATAGCGTCGGCCAGGGCGGTATTGCCCTCCCGGTACGGCACGACCAGCACTTCGAGCAACGTGACCGCACTGGTGACCAACTCAAACTCACCTCGGTCGGCCGCGGCGAAGAGCGGACGAACGACGTCGGCATAGCTTGGATGTTGCTGGACGAGGTAGATGAAGATCGCCGTGTCCACAGCCACCGGCCCGGCACCCAATCGAGCAATCAGTCCCAAGAATCACGTTCGGCCGCTACGTGCTCGACGGCATCGCGCTCGGCCCAGAGCTCTCGTCCCAACCCATCCAGTTCGAGAATAGACAGCGTGCGCCCATTTTCCAACGTTTCTGCGAGAATATGCGTGACTTCCTGCGCAATCGATCGATGTTGCGCTTCCGCACGTCGCCTCAGCTTTTCGTAAAGCGCGTCGTCGAGATTCTTGATATTGCGTGTTGCCATTATTCCTCCGTTTCGGACGAGACATGGAGGACCTGTGTAGAGTGCGCAAGCTCCGCTCGGTACCGCGTCAGCAGCGTCGCGCCTCACCCGCCCCGCAACTTCCGGCTCATCTCCTCGAGCAGCTTGCGCTCGTCGTTCGACAACGACTGCATGCCCTGATCGGCAATCTTGTCGAGCAGCATGTCCATCGCCGCACGGGCCGCCACCATGGTCGTCGGCGCGCTCGGCGCCGTCGCAACCGGCGCCACCTGCTGACGCGTGCGCGCCATCGCCGCCTTGCTCTGCGCGACGATGTCGTCGATCTCCGGCTCGCGCTCACGCGGGCGCGACGAGTGGCGCGGCACGGCGCGCGGTGTTTCGTCGCCGTAGTCAGGCGCGGGCGCAATGCGGCGGCGCAAGCTGCCGATCGACTGCGAGTTGGGCGTGCGCAGATACAGCCAGCCGCCGAACATGCCGCCAAAGTGCGCGGCGTAGGCGGTGCCGCCAACACTGCCCGCGTTCACCACCACCATGACCAGGCTCAACGCCGCGAGAAACACCACGAGCCATTTTACCTTCATTGGCACAATGCCGAACAGAAAGAGCTCGTCGTCCGGCCAGCGCGAGGCATACGCCACCGCGACACCGAGAATCGCCGCTGACGCACCCACAAGCACACCGGCGCGCGGCGTGAACATCCAGTGAAACGCCCAGCCGCTGACACCGCACCACAGATAGAACCACGAGAACGTGGTGGACCCCCAGGCGCGCTCCACGCGGCGCCCAAAGATCCACAGCATGTACATGTTGAGCGCGAGATGCATCAAACCCCCGTGCACGAACATGTACGTGACGGTGGTCCAGAGACGGCGTTCCGCGAGGTCGGTGCTGTGATAGCCGAACCAGTCGCGCACGAGACCTTCGCGCAGCAGCGTTTCCTGCAGAAACGCCACGGCCACGCACAGGCCGATGATCCAGGCCACGGCCGGCGCGCTGCTGCGTTGCGGTTCGTATTCGTCCGCGATGGCGAAGGACATGGTGGGAAAGCGCGTCCGCGAAGATTACCCGCGCCGCCGTGACGCGAGGGCCAACTGCACGATGTGGCCGCACAACGCCGGAAACAAGAGACCGGCCGCTGCTGCCGCCTGCGGGATGAGACTGGTAGGCGTCATGCCCGGCAACGTGTTCAGTTCCAGACACCACAGCCCGCCCGCTTGGTCCATACGAAAATCCACGCGGCCGTATCCGTCGAGCCCACACGCCTCGAACGCCTGTACTGCATACGCGGTCATGCGCTCCACCGTTTCCGGCGAGAGATCGTCGGGCACGAACTCGCGCGCCATGCCTGGCGTGTACTTGCACTCGTAGTCGTACAGCTCCTTCGCCGGGACGATCTCGATAACTGGCAGTGCACGGTCGCCGAGTATGCCCACCGTGAACTCACGGCCGGCGACGAATCGCTCCACCATCACGGCATCATCGTAGCGGTAGGCCTCTTCTATTGCTTGCTGCAGCGCTTCTCCGGACCTCACGATGCTGAGCCCTACCGTGCTGCCCTGCCTGGATGGCTTGATCACCGCTGGCCACCCAACCTGCTCCGCCACCAGCTGTGGATCGAGAGGCGTGCCGCTGGCCGGCGCCATCACCCAGTCTGCTGTAGGCACTCCCACGTGCCGGAGCACGATCTTGGACAGATGCTTGTCCATCGCAAGCGCGCTGGCCATGAGTCCACTTCCAGAATACGGAACGCCAGCGAGATCGAGCGCCGCCTGCACCGTGCCGTCCTCACCCTGCCCGCCGTGCAACCCGATCACCACGCATTCGGCATTTCGGATATCGGAATGCCCGATCCAGTCCGCAGACAGTGTCCGGTGCCTCATCTCGGCCAGATCGGCGAGCGCGGGTGGCTGACTGCCAACGCCGCTCGCCAGCAGCGCGCGCTCGGTGTCTTCGGACAACGTCCCGAACGCCGGATCGAAACAGGTCACGCCGTGGCCGAGCTCCCTGAGCGCCGCCGCCATGCGGAGTCCTGAGGAAAGCGACACATCGCGTTCGGCCGAGACTCCACCGAGCAGTACTGTCAGGCGCATGAAGACACGTTCGGGGTCAAATCGGAATCAGAATCGAAAAACGAGATGCAGGCCGGCCGATCCCTGCGGTGAAAGCATTGGGCGCAGCGAGAGTTCGCGAGCTCCACCCCCGACGGCGCCGACGCCGACGCCGACCGGCGGCCGCGCCAAAATGGAGGCGCCGCGCTGCGAGCGCCGCGCGTACCACACCGCCTCGAGCGCCGCGAGCGCGGTGATGCCCGCCGCGGCCGCGATGCCGGGCGTGAAATACTTCCGCTCCGTGAACGATTCGGTGTACGGAGCAGGTACGCCGTTGGGGTCAACATAGTTGATGGTGCGCTCGGTGGTCTGCTGCGTGAGTGCCGCGCCCACCGCGCCCGCCACGGCGCCCAGCACGATCACGCCGCGAATGGGCCGCTGCGTATAGACCTGTCCGAATCCGGGCAGGATGCCGCGCGCCGCCGCCGCGCCCGGCGAGTACATGGGACGACGCAGCACGTCGATCGCGCGCGCTGTAGCCACGCGTTCCTCCACCGTGGGCGCGGCCGCGCGGTAGACCTCGAGGTCGGCCAGTGCATCGACCCGTCGTCCCACGGCCGAAAGTGCGAGGCCGCGGTTGAAATGTCCCTCGGGTGCGGCGGGCGAGAGGCGAACGACTTCGTCGAAGGCCCGAACGGCGGCGTCGTCGTTCCGGTTGTCCAGGAAGTCGAGGCCGAGGTTGAAGGCGATCAGCGCGTCATCGGCGCGGCGGCGCGCGTCACTCGGCACAAGGCTGGTGAGGCGCGCGCGAACATCGGGCGCGTCGGTACCCGCCGGTGCGAGCGTGAGGTATCGGCAGTAGGCGCCGATCGCGGGCAGTGTATCGCTCATCGCTTCGTGCGCGCGCGCGAGATCGTAGGCGATGCGGTCGTCGGACGGGTTGAGCAGCGCCGCCCGGGCGAAGGCGTCGCGTGCGGCCGCCTGATCGCCCACGAGCGCGGCTTCCTGCGCCGCCTGGGCCAGACGCCGCGCTTCGGCGTTATTGCGCGGCACATCGCCGCCCGAGAGCGGCGGCGCGAGGTCGCAGCCCGGCGCCGCGCCCGTAGTGAGCGTGCGCTTGGGGCTGAGCGACTGTGCGGCGAGCGGCGCGGCGGGCAGCGCCGCCGAGATCGCCGCAGCGATCGTGAAGACGAACGCGAACGCGCTACCGCACGATGACAGTCGTCGTTCCACTCACGCCCTCCGAAGTAGCCGTGATGACCGCGCTGCCGGCACCGACGCCGACCACCAGGCCGTTGCTCGATACAAACGCGACTGCCTCATTGCTCGAACTCCACGTGATCACTCGCTGTGTAAGAACCGCGTTCGACGCGTCGCGCAACGTTGCCGACAGTTGTGTCCGTTGTCCAACGGTAATCTCCGGTGCAACAGGCGTGATGGTAACCGTGGCAATCGCGCGCGGTTGTACGGTGACCGTAGCGAGCCCACTCACTCCGTCAACCGTTGCAGCAATGACCGCCGTGCCGGGTGAGACAGCCGTGACCTCGCCGTTCGCACTCACGATAGCAATGCCCGGCGCGCCCGACGTCCACGTCACCGTGCGTCCCGTGATCACCGTCCCCGACGCCGACCGTGGCTGCGCGGAGAGCGTGCGCGAGTCGCCCACGATCAGCGAACTGTTGCCGGGCGTGACGCGCACCTCCGACACGGGCACTTCGATCACGGTGATCGTGGCGACCGCGGTCTTGCCTTCGCTGGTAGCCGTGATGCGCGCGACACCGACCGCACGCGCGGTCACCAATCCAATGGCCGACACCGTTGCCGCCGCGGCGTTATCGCTCACGTAACTTACCGGTCGATTCGTGAGCAGGTTGCCGGATGGATCGGTAACCTGCGCGGCGAGTTGCACCGTGTTGCCGATCTCCAACGTGCTCGATGACGGGGTCAGCGTAATCGCATCGGCCAACCGCTCGAGCACCACGATCGTTCCTTGCCCCACTCGGCTCTCGCTCACCGCAATGATGGACACCGAGCCCGGTGCACGCGCCGTCACCACGCCCACGGATGTCACCGTGGCGATGTTCGGATCGCTCACGCTCCACGCGACCGAACGATCGGTGAGCAGTACACCCTGTGCGTCGCGCACCGAAGCACTCATCGTGCGTTCCGTGCCCACGGCGAGCGTGTCGCGTTCCGGCGTAACGACCACGGCGGCGACCGGCTCGGGCGTGACAGTGACGGCAGCCTGTCCACTTCGCCCTTCGCTCGTGGCGGTGATGGTCGCTGCACCGGGAGCCACGGCGCTGATTACGCCCTGCGCACTGATCGTTGCGATGCCGGGGTTGCTGCTGCTCCATGTGATGCTGCGTCCGCTCAACGTCGCGCCGTCCGCGTCGAGTGCTTGCGCCTGCAGCGATGCGGTGCGTTTCACTCGCACTGACACGGCCACGGGCGTGACCTGCACACTTGCGACTTCACGTTCAGTCACGGTGATGGTCGCGACCGCACTCTGGCCATCGACGCTGGCGGCAATGCGTGCGTCGCCCGCCGTACGCGCCGACACCACGCCGGCGGACGACACCGTCGCGACGCCCGTGTTGTTGCTCGACCAGACGATGGGGCGGCCCGTAATCGGCGTACCGGTTGCGTCTGTTGGGCGCGCGACGAGGGCCAGCGTGCGACCCGCTTCAATACTGGCGACGGGGGGCGTGAGGTCGATGGATGCCACACCCGGACTATCAGTCACGGCGGCGGGAGAGCAGCCGACCGTGAAGAGCAGCAAGGCCGCGGCAGCGAGAGCCAGGCGAAGTCGCGACCCGTCAGACCTCATCGCTCCTGCTCCGCGTACGCGTGATACCACGCACGCTTTCCGGTTGTTGCCGAAGCGAACTCATTGTCGTCGCCACGTTCGAGCTGGATGCTCTGCGAGAGCACCGAGAGCGCCGGTGCACTTGTGCTGAATCGCAGCACGTGATCGCCGCGACCATCGATACGCAGGTCGGTGAATGTGGCGCGACCGTCCACCGCCACAACCGTGAGTGTACCAAGCAGTTTGCCCTTGCCGCTCTCGATAGATGCGGTCACCTCGAGAGTGGAGGTGATGATGCGCGTGCCGGTGGCATCGCGGATTTCAATGAGCGGTTGCGGCGCAAAGACCTTTTTGGACTCGGCGCTGGACGGCTGCTGCAAGACGACCAGTGCTGCAGGCACTGGCGGACCGCTGGGATCGGGCGGCGCGCCGGTGGCGGTGAAGACGATCGGACTGCCGGTGAGACCGCTGACGGTCGCGGTGACCGTGTTCGTGCCCGGCGTCGCGCCCAGGGTCCACGTGCTGAGCGACGCGATGCCGCTCGCGTTGGTGGTGACCACCGCCGGACTCGCCGGCGCTATGGTGCCGCCGCCCGCCGTAAGCGTGAACGTGACGTTGACTCCGCTTACGGGGTTGGCGGCTGCGTCGGTCACGCGCACGCTCGGGGCGGTGACGGTCGTCGACACCGTGGCCGATTGGCTGGTGCTGCTGTTGGCTGTGATGCTCGTGGCGACCGGTGCGGGCGCGGTGACATTCACGCTGCCGGATACAACCGCCAGTGTCGGACTCGTCGTCGCAAAGCGCAGGGTATGCGCGCCCGTGCCCGTGATCGTCAGATTGGTGAACGTGGCAACGCCGTTCACGGCATTCACGCTCGTTGTGCCACCAATCGTGCCGCTGCCACTCGCAATGCTCGCCACGACGGGGCGCGTCGCGCCCGTGCCGGTGGTGACCACAAGACCCGCGTTGTCGAGAATGCGCACGACCGGCTGGGTTGTGAACGCCGCACCGCTTGCCGCG
>JBBQNT010000208.1:0-7032 GCA_038330215.1 Gemmatimonadales bacterium | reverse complement strand
CAACTTCATGAAGACGCTCGACGCCGGACGCATCGGCATTGCGGCCCTCTCCATCGGCATCGCACAGGGCGCGCTGGACGAGGCGCTCAAGTATGCCTCCATGCGCAAGCAGTTCGGCCAGGCGATCGCCACGTTCCAGGGCGTGCAGTTTCAGCTCTCCGACATCGCCACCGAGCTCGAGGCCGGCCGTCACCTCGTGTATCACGCAGCCTGGTTGTCGCAGAACGGCAAGCCGTTTGGCAAGGAAGCCGCCATGGCCAAGCTGTTCTGTTCCGAGCTCGCCATGCGCGCCACGATCAAGGCCGTCCAGATCCATGGCGGCTACGGGTACACCAAGGATTATCCCGTCGAACGCTTCATGCGCGACGCCAAGATCGGCGAGATCGGGGAGGGGACGAGCGAGATCCAGCGCATTGTGATCGCTCGCCACTTGCTGCGGGAACTGGCGGGATAACACGGCGTCGCATAGAGTTAACAGGTCGCAGACCGGTCACATCCACGTCCGGTCAGCGATGCTGAGGTCCCGATGGCCCGCGCGACTCGCGGGCCCTCGTTGTTTCGGTGGGCGTCGTCCGGGGCCAACGTGCCTGCGCCGACACCACCGCGCACCCCATCGCGCGTCCCGTGCCCGCATTGAGATCGCACGCCATCACGCTTGTCACCGGTCCTCGTCGTTCCGCGCGCGCTGCTCTGCAGCGTGCCGGCGAAGCACGTCGCGCACTTCCGTTTTGGAAGCGCGTCGCGTCCGAGTCCCTGGTCGTGTCTGGTGTGGTCGATCGCGCGCCGTTGGCGGAGAGACCCGTACCCTCGTCAGGCAAGGCGCATCCGGCGCCGCTGACCAATACTTCGCCCTTTGGCCAACGTCCGGAGCGGTTGCGTGCGGAGTCGCCGCGCCACCGACCGACGTGGACCCTCGATGAAACGCGAGATTCTTGTCAACGCCAACCCGCGGGAAACCCGGGTGGCCATCCTCGAGGACGACCTCCTCGTTGAGCTGTTGGTCGACCGGCCCGATGCGAGGCGCATGGTCGGCGATGTGTATCTGGGGAAGGTCGAGGCGGTGCTGCCTGGCATTCAGGCAGCGTTCGTCAACATAGGCACCGAAAAAGCCGCGTTTCTCCACGCGTCCGACATTGTCGTCCCCGACGACGATGCCGATCCCGACGACGAGGACGATGACGACGACGACGACGCGCCCAGTGGTGGGCGCCGACAGCGTCGCGAACTGCCGCCCATTCAGGACGTGCTCAAGCGCGGACAGGATCTTGTCGTGCAGGTGTCCAAGGAACCGATCAGCACCAAGGGGCCGCGCGTCACCGCGCAGGTGTCGCTGGCCGGACGCTTCCTTGTGTACATGCCGTTTGCGAGCCGAGTTGGCGTGAGTCGCAAGATCGGCGAGCGAAGCGAGCGGCAGCGCCTGCGCCAGATGCTCACCGAACTGTTGCCGCCCGATGCCGGCGGCGTGATCGTGCGCACCGTCAGCGAAGACGCCACGCGCGAAGTGTTTGAGCGCGAGCTCCAATCGCTCATCGCCACATGGAAGCGCATCAAGCGCAAGAATCAATTTCTGCGAGCGCCGGCGCTCATCCACCGTGAGACCAACGTCACGCGCGGCCTCGTGCGCGATGTCTTTTCAAGCAAGGTGGATGCGCTCAACGTAGACTCGCGTCAGGTCTACAACGAGATCGTGGAGTACCTCACCGGCATCGCGCCGGATCTCGTCGATCGTGTGAAGCTGTATGAAGGCAGTGTGGCGCTGTTCGACAAGTTCGACATCGAGAAGGAAATCCGCGATCTGTTCAAGCGTCGCTGCGACCTGCCCTCAGGCGGGTATCTCATCATCGAACAGACAGAAGCGCTCGTCTCCATCGACGTGAATTCCGGCCGATACACCGGCAAGAAGGATCCCGAGAAGACGATCTTCCGGACGAACAGCGAGTCGGCCAAGGAAATCGCGCGACAGTTGAGGCTGCGCGACGTCGGTGGCATCATCGTTTGCGACTTCATCGACATGGAGACGCAGGCGAACCGTGATCGCGTGTTGCAGGAACTGCGCACTCACCTCGGACGTGACCGGGCGCGCACCAAGGCGTTTGCCGTCAGCGAGCTCGGCCTCATCGAGATGACGCGGCAGCGAGTGCGCCAGAGCCACTGGCAGAGCATGACCGAGGCCTGTCCCACCTGCGCCGGCACCGGGCGCGTCTTCTCACCCGAGACGATTCTGCGACGCCTCGAGCGCGCCGTGACCCGAATGGGTGCCGAAGGCAAGCGGGATGCCATGTTGCTGCGCATGCATCCCGATATCGCGCTGCACGTGCTGGAGGAGGAGCGGGATCTGCTCAAACGCCTCGAGAAGGCGGCCGGCTTTTCGCTCGAGATGCGCGATGATCCGCTGCTCAAGCCGGACGAGTACCGGCTGGTGATGAAGGGCGCCGAGCGTGACGTGACGCAGCAGTACGCCATGGCCTGAGGCGTCGCGCGGCGGGGCGGGGCGGGCAGCGTCCAAATCGTTGCGGTGGCGGACGTTGACAGTCTGCACTCGCCGCAATAGGTTTCTGGGCTGATCTGGTCGCCGTCCCATTCGGGCAGCGATCCCAACTGGGGTGCCCCGTCAGGGGGCGCGATGCCCTCACTGTCTTGAGTAATATGAGCTACGCGATCATTCGTACCGGTGGCAAGCAGTTCCGCGCCGAACCGGGCAAGACCCTCCGCATTCCATCGCTGATGGGCGATGCGGGTTCGTCCGTCGAGTTCAACGAAGTGCTGCTCGGTTCTGACGGCACCACCACGCGCACAGGCGTTCCCACGCTGTCGGGCGCGAGTGTCACCGCCGAAATCGTCAAGCACGGCAAGGACGACAAGATCGTGGTGTTCAAGTTCAAGCGCCGCAAGAACTACGCGCGCAAGCAGGGTCACCGCCAGAAGTTCACCGAAGTCCGCATCAAGGACATCGTTCTCGGCTAACCGTTGCGGCACCGGCGTCATGCGCCAGTGCCTTGGAGATAGACATGGCTCACAAGAAAGGCGTCGGCTCTTCGCGCAACGGTCGGGATAGCAATCCGCAATACCGTGGCATCAAGAAGTACGGCGGAGAGTTCGTCACTGCGGGCAACATCATCGTCCGTCAGTGCGGCACCAAGTGGCACCCAGGCCGCAATGTCGGCCTTGGCACCGACTACACCATCTACTCGCTGGTCGACGGCGTGGTGCAGTTCGAGCACAAGAGCAAGAAGCGTCTCAAGGTCTCCGTCGTGCCCGTTGAATACGAGCTCGTCATTGAGCACCTCGATGGTGAAGAAGAGAGCGACGAGCAGCCTGCAACCGCCTGATCGCTCGGCCCCACACATGCGCATCGTCAAATGGCCCCTGTTCCTCGTGAACGGGGGCCATTTGCGTTGTCCGGGTTCGCGGCTCACTCACCGGCAGTCTCGACGCCCGAATCTTTTCCAGCCTGACGGCAGGCACCGCAACTCTCCGGTCCCGTCAGCCGTACGCATAAGCATCCCCCTTACTGGAGCGTGACCGCATGGCGATATGGGACAAACTCAAGGACGGCATCGACAAGGCCAACAAGGTGGCGCAGGACGCCCTCGACGAGGGCAAGGTCCGCATGGACGCCCGCCGAGCGCGGCAGAGCGCCGACAAGGCTGCCGAGTCACTGGGCTACGCAGTGTTCCGCGCCTGGGAGGGCGGCAAGGAGCTGGAGGCTGAGAGTATGGACCGACTGGCGCGGGCACTCCGAGACCACGAGCAGGAAGCCACACGCCTTGAACGCTCCATTGAAGAGGCTGCTGAATGGAGGCGGCAGGGCGGCGCCGCGCAACCGGCCGCAGCCGCGCCACCCGAGGGCGCAGCCGCGCCACCCGACGGCGCAGCCGCGCCGTCCGAAGGCGCAGCCGCGCCGTCGGAGGGCTCACCCCCGCCGCCGCCCCATCACTCGGACCCGCTCGATCCGCCGCCGGCACCACCATCTGACGACCCGTCCCGCCCGCCGGTGTGACGAAGTGAGCGCCGTCCTTAACGCGCCCGCCTGGCACGCGTCTACTCTCGCGTGCAGATGACCGAAGCGGACCGAACCAAGGACGCCGCGGTGGATCAGGAGCTCATCGAGCGCTGGCGCACCGGGGACGAACGAGCGGCGACTTCGATCGTCGAGCGACACGCATCGGCGTTGGCGCGGTTTGCGCTCAGTCTCGGCGTTCGCGATGACCTCGATGAACTGGTGCAAGACACATTTGTGCGCGCGTTTTCTGCGCTGGATTCGTTTCGCGCCGACAGCTCGTTGCGCACGTGGCTGTTCACGATTGAGCGAAGGTTGGTGCTTGATCGGCGGCGCGCTTCGCGACGACAACCGGACATCGTGGAAGTAATGCCGGAAGACGCGGCGACGGGCTTCCATGCGCTGGATGGCATGGTGGCGAGTGAGACGGAGGAGCGAGTTCGCAGCGCGTTGGGTACGCTCTCTCCAATGCAGCGGGATGTCTTCACGTTGCGAGTGCAGGAAGGCAGGGCGTACAAAGACATTGCGGAGATTCTCGGGACGACCGAAGGTGCGGCTCGAGTGCATTACCACAACGCGCTACGCGCGGTGAAGGAGTTGATACATGATTGAGTGCACGAACGTCGATATGCAGGACCTGCTGCCCGAGTTCATCGCCGAGCAGTTGACGGCGGGTGAGCGCGAGATGGTGGAGATGCATCTGGCCTCGTGTGCCGCCTGTCGTGCGGATCATGAGATGCTCGTATCGGTGCGTCATGCGCGACCGGTGCCACCGCTCATCGATATCGCGTCCATCGTGGCCGCACTGCCGCGTCCAGGAGTGGCGCCGGCGGGTGAAACAGCGGATGGCATCGACGAGGGCGACAGCAGGACTCGTCGTCCATTCCTCGTGGTTTCCGGTGAGCGAACGGCAAGCGTGGCCACTTCGCGCACGCCGGCTCGGCAGTCTCGGTCGCGAGCGTTCAGCACGCAGATCATGCGTTATGCGGCCGCGCTGACGTTGGTTGCCGTCGGCGGCTTGTCACTGGTGATGGCACGTCGTACGCCCGCGTCGCTCAGCGGCTCGGAGATGGATATGCCCGTGATCATTTCCGATTCGCCGATGGAAGTGGCCAGTGCGTCGGTGCCGTATTCACCGGACCGGATTCCGGTTCGGGCGGTCGTTTCGGTGGCGCCTTCGGTGCTGCCGATCCAGGAACTCTCGGATTATTCTGAGGAGGAGCTCGCATTGCTCCTGGAGCAGTTGAACGCGTGGGACGGTGCCCCTCCCGTCGATTCAATGAGCGTGGTTCCAGCATCGGGTATCGATAGCGCCATTCAGGAGTCGTCATGACGCAGTTCGTAATCAGCTCGCATATGCGTGTGCTGCAACCGCTAGTGGTGGCCGCACTGGCGTTCGCGATGACGTTCGCGCCGATGGCACTCGCCTCGGCGCAGCGCGGACCGCCGCAGGGTCATCCGGATCGATCCGGCACGCCTCGCACGGGTGCGCCCTCGCGTGAGATTGAACAGCAACTGCAGCGCCGCATTGGTCAGATCATGAAGGAACGTCTGGCGCTGACGGACGAGCAGTTGACGCAACTCGAAGCAGTCACGATGCGACTCGAGCGTGAACGGCGAGCCGTGCGTGGTGAGGATTTTCGCATTCGCACGGCGTTGCGTGCCCAGCTGCTCTCCGGCGACTCGGCGTCCAACGACGTCGTCGCAGAGCTCCTTGACCGCATGCCTCGCGTGGAGCGCCGTCGCATCGAGCTCATGGAGACCGAGCAGCGGGAGCTCGCGCAGTTTCTCACGCCCATTCAGCGTGCGCGATTCCTGGGGTTGCAGGAGGAGATTCGCCGCAACATGGAGCAGATTCGTGAGCGGCGGTCGGGAGACGGGGCAAAAGGTTCGCCCGGTCGGCCCGATGTTGCTCGCCCCACGGAGTCGCATCGCCGGCGGCCGGACGGCACGACATATTGATTCGTTTGCATTCACCCGTTCGGCGCAAGGCGGTTGGGCGTGAGCGTCACTTCGTTGGGCGTTTCGGCTGCTACCGATTGGGCCAGGATGTGCCCAACGGGTAGGAGCCAAACTGCCCAAGGTACGGACACAGTGCCGGACGGGGGGAAGCCCAACGGGGCGGCCGGGGGAACGCAATCCGACTGCCTGCGCAATCGTTGGCAGAGATGTGCTCGGCCTTTCGGCGACAAGTTTGCGCTTGAGCGATCGCACGATAGCGGCGAGTTTACGGTTTGTGGCAGTTACGGCGCACGACAGCGCGGTCGTGCGAGACGTACAGCCGGAACGACGCCTGCGGGCCGAACAGGGTAAGCATGATCGCCACACGAATCAGACGCAGTGTTTCAACACTGATCACCGCGCCACTTGGTTGCACCGCACTCGTGGCCGCCGCGCTCGCCATTTCTGGCTGTGGGGGTAGCGGCGGTGATGACGGCGGCAACGCGACGGGTCGATCACGGCCGGCGATGGTCGGCCAGCCCGCACCGGCCTACGCCATTGCGACGGTGACTGGCGACTCACTCGTCGTCGGACCCAGCGAGTCGCTGGTCCTGCTCAACGTGTGGGCCACCTGGTGCGCGTCATGCAAGGAGGAGTTTGCGTTCATGGACACGCTGCTTGCGAAGCACGGACCGAACGGGCTGCGCGTGGTCGCGGTGAGCGTTGATGCGGGAAGTGTGGAACCCGTGTTGCGTGTGGCGAAGCAATACGGAGTCACCTTTGAAATCGCCCACGATCCTGATGGCGAGATTGAACGTCGGTTTCCTGCGCTCGGCGTGCCGGCGAGCTATCTCATCGGTCGCGACGGGCGCGTGGTGTGGAAGTATGTGGGCGTGCTCCCACCCAAGGTCGATTCGGTGATCGCGGCAACGCTGGCGAAGCCCGTGGGTTCCTCATAAGTTGCGGTTCGGTTTGTAGCACACCCGGGTGGCGGAACTGGTAGACGCAGGGGACTCAAAATCCCCCATCTTCACGGATATGCGAGTTCGACTCTCGCCTCGGGTATAGAGGGAAACACGCCATTCTCGGCT
>JBBQNT010000207.1:0-7069 GCA_038330215.1 Gemmatimonadales bacterium | reverse complement strand
GTGCCTTATCGAACGCCATCTTCGTAATATTCTCCGCGCTAGCTGGCTCAGTACCCGTGCGGGACCATGCCGGAAGCGGTGCTGTGGCGCGGTATCTCGTGCGATACCGCAAATGATGTTAGCATAATATGTTAACAACTCCGCTCCGGGCTGTAAAGGACCCGCGCGAGCGTGTCCGCCCATCCCACCCTTCGTCCCTGTTCTCGTGCCGGAGCGCTTCCTCGGCCAGACCCTCGGTGGTCGCTACCGCCTCACCCGCCTGCTCGGCGCGGGCGCGTACGCGTGGGTGTATGAGGCCGTGGACGTGGAGCTCGAGATCACCGTTGCCGTCAAGGTGCTGAGGCCGGAGCATACGGGCAACGATGTCTCCGAGGCCCGCTTCCGCCGCGAAGCGACGACGGCCGCAAAGCTCAGGCACCCGAACATCGTCACCGTTCGCGATGTTGGAAAAAGCGAGGGTGTCACCTGGGTGGCGATGGACCTCGTGCCGATGTCCCTGTCTCGCCGGCTCGAAGTCATGCCCTACCTGCCGGAAGCTGACGTGGTGCGCGTGGGACTCGATGTGGCGGCCGCGCTCGCCGTCGCTCATGCGGCGGACATCATCCACCGTGACATCAAGCCCGACAACATCCTGATCGGCTCGACGGGCGAGAGCATCGTCTGTGACTTCGGTCTGGCGCGTGCCCTTACGAGCGGCGCCGACCTGAGCGCCACCAATCAGGTGCTCGGCACCCCGCACTACTTCAGCCCCGAGCAGGCACGCGGCGAGCCGCTGGACGGCCGGAGCGACCTCTACGCGCTTGGCATCACGCTGTATCGGGCCGCGACCGGCAAGCTCCCCTTCGAGGGCGAGGACTGGTACGCGGTGGCCCGGCAGCATGTGGACGACGCGCCGCGCTCGCCGCGCAAGCACGTCGCCAGCATCTCGCCCGCATTCGAAGCGACCCTGCTCAAACTGCTCGCCAAGAAGCCGGCCGATCGATTCCCGTCGGCCACCGCGCTTGCCGACGCGCTGTCGCGATTGCCTTCGGCGCCGTCGACCGGCTCACGGATGGCCCTCACGCCCGGGGGAACGACGACCACCCACACGGTAGCTGGGCGTTCTCGTACCTGGCGCAATGCGGCGATCGTTGCGGGAGTGGTGCTGGTGACCGCCGTGGGCGTCGCGCTCACCCGCTCCCGCCCGCTGGCGTTCGCCAGACTGACGACGGCACGGTCGCAGGACAGCGTGCTTTCCGCCGCCGATAGTGTGCTGCTCGCGTCCGACACCGTCACCACGCCTGACACGCTCAGCGACTCGACGCACTCCGTGTCCGTTTCACTTCCCCCTCCCGAGCGGCCGGCGCGGCCCGCAGCTCGGTTTGCGACGTTCGAGATCATCGGCGCGACCGAACCCACGGTGATCTTTGTGGATGGCGAGCGCATGGGCACCACGCCATGGCGCATGGAGCGGCTCACGCCGGGACGACACATCGTTCGCATGGCCTTACTGGCAGGACCCGGCGTGTTCGCCGGATGCGAATACAACGAGCACACGGACACAATCGACGTGAGAGCTGGAGCATCGGTCAGGCACGCAGCGTCGGTGGCGCGGTGTTCGCGCGTGTGGCTGAACGTGACGCCCAGCGACGCACGCGTCTCGTTCGTGGACAGCACGGGCGATGTAGTGCTGAAGGGCGTCGCGGGCAAGCTGTCGCCGGCCGTGGTGCGTGCTGGTGCCTGGCGACTCGTAGCCGAGGCCCCTCGCTGCGCGCGCTATGACGCGGTGGACACGCTGGCCGTGGGAGCGGACACCGTGCGCTTCACGATGTTCTGCGGTGGTATGGCTCCAGAGGAACACTAAAGGGCGACTTCGAACGAGCCTGCTCTACCGGAACGACACGACCCCGGTGACAACGCCGGCGCCACTCAGCACCCCCCACCAGAACTCGCCTCGTCGCCACCAGGGTTTGACTGGAGCAACGAGCAGCAGCACGTGCCCCGCCGCAACCCGCGTAGTTTGACCAGTCACAAAGGCTGTCGCCGATTCGCTGGACACCTCGGTCACGCGCAGCCGCGCGACGAGTGCATCGCCGCGAGCCGGATCGACTGCGATCCCTTCCGTACCCGTGCGCACCCACGTTGCCTCCGCCGGCACGAATGAGACAGTGCTGTCGGAGAGCGGTTGCAACTCGAAGCGGGCCGCGTCACGCGGAAAGCGCATCTCCGCCTGTGAAGGAACCGGCTCTGACGGACGTAGTCCGAGCCGCGCGCACGCGGACAGCTCGACAACCAACAGCGCGCAAAGCACAGCGCGAGGCGCCCGCTCGATCACAACGCTCACTGCCTCTCGCGCGCGCACGCCGCTCACTGCACGATGAGGCGTTTGATATCGTTGAACGTGACCACCACGATCAGCAGCAGTACCGACATCACGCCAACACGCGCCAGCCATTCGCGTGTGCGAATGCTGAGCGCCTGTCCCTTGATGCCTTCAGCGATCGTGACGAGCATCTGGCCACCATCGAGTACCGGAATCGGGATCAGGTTTACGATCGCAATGTTGAGGCTGAGGAATGCGATCAACGACCACAGCACCTCCGCGCCGCCTTCCGATGCCTGCACCGATGCACGAGCGATTTCGATCGGCCCGCCCAGGTTGCTCATGGGCACTTCGCGCGACACGAGTCCTCGCAGCACCTCGCCGACGCTCGTCGTCATTTGCCAGGTGCGTCCGAGTGCTGCGGTGAACGATTCGCCCACACCAAGCCGTTCTTCCACGACTTGATTTCGCACCGCAATGCCGATGCGCCCCACCTTGCGCGGTGCGCCTGTCGCCGGATTGACGCCGTCGGCGATAGTGGGCGACAGCGTCAACGTCTGGCGACCTGCGGCACGCGCGACTTCGACCGACAACGTGCCTTCCGTGACGGACGAAACGCGATCGAGCACGTCGCTCCACGTCTTGATGGGCACCGCGTTCACGGCCACGATCGTGTCACCCGCGAGCACGCCGGCGGCTTCGGCGGGTCCGCTCGCAACCACCGAGTCGACCACCGCCGGCACATACGCTCGTCCGTAACCCATGAACACGCCGGTGGTGACGATGATCGCCAACGCGATATTCGCAATCACGCCCGCCGACAGGATGAACAGCCGCGCCATGATCGGCTTGGACTCGACCCAGCGCTCCTTGGGCACCGGACGGGGACCGAACGGCACCATCGCCTGCTCATCCCACAACTCCCCCGCCGACTTGCGCGCCGCGTCCATCGCCGCTTCGTTGTCGGCCGCCGAGGCATCCATGCTGCCACCACCTTCGATGCCGGCCATCGACTCGTCTTCACGCGACGCCATGCGCACGAAGCCGCCGAGCGGAAACATCGAGATGCGATAGTCCGTCTCGCCGCGTTTGATGCCGAAGAGCCGACGCCCCCATCCGAGTGAGAAGATCGGGGCGTACACGCCTACGGACTTGGCCGCGAGGAAATGTCCCAACTCGTGGATGAACACCACGATGCCGAAGACAAACAGCGGTGCGGCGATGGAACCGAGCGTATCTAGCACGAGAGCCGGGATGAAACGTGACGACGCGCCTCGGCATCTACCTCGAGAAGTTCCTCGAGCGTGGCGCCGGGACGGTCGGAAAGATCGGTGAGCGCTTCTGCAATGCGTTCCGCAATCTGGCCGAACGACAGCTGACCTGAAAGAAACGCGGCGACGGCTTCCTCGTTCGCGGCGTTGAAGACTGCCGGCGCCGCCCCACCGTGCCTGCCCGCTGCCAGCCCCAAACCCAGCGCAGGAAAATCCGAATGGCGCACCGGCTCGAAGGCCAGCGAACCGACCTGAACTGGATCAAATCTTGGTACGCCGCTGTCGGGCAGGCGTTCCGGGTGGGTCAGCGCATACAGAATGGGCAGCTCCATGCTTGGTACGCCGAGCTGGGCCAGCATGCTGCCATCAACAAACTCCACGAACGAGTGCACGATGCTCTGCGGGTGCACGACGACATCGATGCGGTCGTACGGCACGCCGAAGAGATGGTGCGCCTCGATGACCTCGAGCGCCTTGTTGGCCAGCGTTGCGCTGTCGATGGTGATCTTCGAGCCCATGCGCCACGTGGGATGATTGAGCGCGTCCTCCACGGTGGCCGCGGCAATGCGCTCCGCACTCCAGGTGCGAAACGGGCCGCCGGATGCGGTGATCACAAGGCGGCGAATCTCGCTCGCGTCTCTTCCCGCCAGACACTGCAGAATCGCCGAGTGTTCGCTGTCCACCGGCACGAGCGAACCGCAGCCTTCGCGGGCCGCCGCCATCACAACCGGTCCTGCGACCACCAGCGTCTCCTTGTTCGCGAGCGCCACACGCTTGCCGGCGCGAAGCGCGGCCAGCGTGGCCTGCAATCCTGCCGCGCCAACTACGGCATTGAGCACGACGTCCACGTCGTCGCGGGAGACGGCGTCCACGAGACACGACGCGCCCGTGTGCCAATCGCTGCCCGCCGGTGCCTCGCCGCTGACGATGCCCACGAACGCGGGCGACCATTCGGCGACCTGCTGCGCCAGCGCTTTCACGTTGCCGTTGGCCGTGAGCGCTACGGGTGCAAACCGTTCGCGATGCCGCTCCAGCACACGAAGCGTACTGCTGCCGATGGAGCCGGTCGAGCCGAGCAATGCTACGCCAAGCGGACGCGTCATCGTGTCGGCACCGCGATCACGAGCCACTTGAGCAACACAAATGCCACCGGAAACGTGAACAGCAGTGCGTCAACGCGATCGAGCACACCACCATGTCCCGGCAGGAGGTTCGAGGAATCCTTTACGTTGCCTTCGCGCTTGAACTGCGATTCCACAAGATCTCCAATCTGGCCAACGACACTGATGGCAACTGCCACACCCACAAGTGCGAGTGGCCTCAGCGCCAGTTGTGCGACGGGAATGAGCGCGTAGCGGTGATAGATCCACGCGACGATCACCGTCAGCACGATGCCACCAACGGAACCGGAGATCGTTTTGCCGGGACTGATGGACGGCATGAGCTTGGGTCCGCCCACGGCGCGTCCCACGAAATACGCGCCCACATCGGACGCCCAGGTGAGCAGCAGCGCAAAGATCACGACAACGGTGCCCGCCGCCTGTCCGACCACGTAGTCGAAGTAGCGCAGCGCGTACGCAAAGCTCAGCATGCCGCCGGTGTACACGGCGCCGAACAGCGTGATCGCGACCGCTCCAGCCGGCTTTTCAGACGGAGCGCGCAGGAACAGGCCGGCGGCAACCGTCGCAAGCACCGCCAGCACGAGCGCCGTGAATGGCACGCGAACAAGTCCAAGGTGCTGCGCGTGCACCACGAGCGGGATGATCGCAGCGATCACAATGCCCAGCGGTGCGATTGGTGTCGATGATCCGGCCCGCGCGATGCGGTAGAACTCCCACGCAGCGACCGCCGAAAGGGCGCTCACGAGTGTCGCAAGCGCTGCGTCGCCGAACCAGATGACGAGGATGGCCAGCGGAGCGCCGATCAGCGCGACGATCACTCGTCGCGCGAGTTCACTCATGCCGGCGCACTACTTCTCCACCTTCCCGAAGCGCCGGTCGCGCTGCTGGAAATCGAGAATGGCCTGGTACAGTGCCACCCGATCAAAGTCGGGCCAGTACACGCTGGAGATGTAGAGTTCTGCGTAGGCGACCTGCCACAACATGAAGTTGGACAGTCGACGTTCCCCCGACGTACGAATGAGCAGGTCTGGGTCCGGGCACGACTGCGTGTAGAGTCGCTCGCGAATGATGTCCTCATCGACGGCATCGGGTGACAGGCGACCGGCATGCACATCGTGCGCGATTTGCTGCATTGCGCGCACGAGTTCCGCACGCCCACCGTACGAGATAAAGAGATTGAGCCCAAGCCTCGTGCATCCCGAGGTTTCCGCGACGGCCCGCTCCACCGCTCCGCGTGCCGCCGAATTGAGACGACTCAAGTCACCGTGCACACGAATGCGTACGCCTTGTTCCTTGAGCTCACGCAGCTCGGAGTTGACATACTCCTCGAGCAGCGACATGAGCGCCGAAATTTCCGGTTGCGGGCGCTGCCAGTTCTCCTGCGAGAACGCAAACAACGACAACCATTCCACACCGGCAGCGATGGACGCTTCCACAACCGCCCGCACCGCCTGCATGCCCGCCCGGTGACCGAACGGGCGAGGCATCATGCGCGCTCGTGCCCAGCGGCCATTGCCGTCCATGATGATCGCAATGTGACGCGGCACCGACGCGCGCTGCACGCTGAGCAGCAGCGCGTCGGCCGCCGGCGACGTGTTCCGCTCCGACGCGCCCTCGGCGACCGGCGTCGCAGCGGTACTGACTGCCGCGTGGCTCACGACTGGCGTGGGTGACATGACGGTTACGCTGCGCCGCGTGATGGGCTCAGACGGCCATCACCTCGGCTTCCTTCGCTTTCATTGACGACTCGATGTTCGCGATGAACTCATCGTGCACTTTCTGCAGCTCCTTCTCACCGTGCTTCTTCTCATCTTCCGACACACCCTCAAGCTTTTTGACCTTGTCCTTGGCATCGGTGCGCGCGTGCCGCACCGCAATGCGACCGTCTTCGGAAAGCTTGTGCAGCACCTTCACCAGCTCCTTTCGACGCTCTTCGGTCATTTGCGGGAGCGGGACGCGAATCGTGCCGCCCTGATTCGACGGCTCGAGTCCAAGATCGCTGTCGCGAATCGCCTTCTCGATGAGCTTGGCCTGTCCCTTGTCGAAGGGCATGACCATGAGGATGCGCGGCTCCGGTGCCGATACGTTCGCCACCTGATTGAGCTGCATCATCGAGCCGTACACCTCGACGCGAACGGTGTCGAGCATGTTCGGCGATGCCTTGCCGGAGCGAATGCCGGAGAAATCGCGCTTGGTGGCCTCGACGGCCTTTTCCATTCCCGCGCGGCAGTCGTTGAGGATCTGGGCAACAGTGCTCATGAAACAAGTGTCCCTATGCGCTCGCCGCGTACCGCTGCGGCCACAGCGCCTACCTGGTGAATGTTCAGAACGATGAGCGGCAGCGAGTTCTCCTTGCACAGCGTGATGGCCGTCTG
>JBBQNT010000206.1:0-7073 GCA_038330215.1 Gemmatimonadales bacterium | reverse complement strand
CTCATACTGCCGAATTCCCACGTCGCGCACCAGTCCGGCGGACAACAACATTTCATGCGCCGGCTGCAGCACGCGCTGCAGATGGGACGGGTAGCGCTGGGTGAGGGGCAGCTGCTCGGCCAGCCGTTCGAGCGGGATGCGCCAGGAGAGCCGACCCTCGGCGCGCGCGACCTCGAGCAGCCGGTAGAGACGGCGCGCGACGGGCGAGGAAAGCGCGTGGTAGCGCGCGACGTTGAGCGAGACGACGTGTCGGGAGAAGAGATTGGCCCGCAGCGTGGCCGAGAGCACCACGCGCGCGTCGCCCGGTTCACCGCTCGCGAGATTGGCGAAGAGATTCATCTGCTCGCGTTCGGCCGCGCGGCGGCGCTGCACGGCCACGGACGAGAGCAGCGTGAAGGAGATCTCGGGGTTGTCGCCCGAGGCGGCGGAGAAGTAGGCGCCGGAGGATTCGAGCACCGTACGCTCCAGACGCGCGAGGGCGCCGCGCAACTGCTCGTACGTGCGGCCGTCGGCGCGACGTCCCATGGAGCGCAGAAAGGCGTGCAGCGTGAAGGACACGGCGCCGTCAGAGGGCGTGCCGGCTTCCTGCCAGCGGTGCAGGATTTCGACGTAGACGTCCTGGTCGAACGTGCCCGGCAGGCGGTCGTCGGGGGCAGCGATGACGCGCCAGCGCCCGCCGTTGTCGGCGATGAAGGCGACGGGCGAGTCGTCGGCTGAATCACTCAGCCGGAAAAGCGGCAGGGCCTCGAGGGAGCGGTCGAGCACCACTCCGCGAACGGCCGGGCGCCGACGCGCGGCGAGGGTCATTGGGGCAAAGTTCGCTCGGCGGGGGCGCTTGCGCCAGAGGCTCCTGCGTCTGAAGCCAAACCGGCACTCGTTTTCAACTGTGGACAGTCGACTGTTCACTGTCACTGTCAACGGTTGACTGGTGGCTGCGAGAAGCGCGGTGCTTAACGCGAGCGTGGTCAAACCGTTTACGGCGAACCGTGGACGGTGAACTGTTGACGGTTCGTCTGGTCGACGCGCGTGATCGCTTGTGAGCAAGGATCGCCAAACCGTTTACGGTGGCAGTTGACGGTCAACTGTTCACGGTTTTGTTCGGCGGCAGTGTCAATTTGCGTGGACGGGGTAGATCATTCGGGGTCGGATTTGCCATCGCTCACCTCACCCGCCCCGTGCTGTACACGTTCCTCAAGTTTCTGCACGTCCTCGGGGCGATCATCCTCATCGGCAACGTCACGGTCACGGCCGTGTGGAAAGTCTTCGCCGACCGCACGCACGATCCGCGCGTGGTCGCGTTCGGGCAGCGCCTGGTGACCATCACTGACTGGACGCTCACCGCGTCGGGCATCGCGCTCATTGTGATTGGCGGATACGGCATGGCACTGGCCGGACGGATGAATCCGTTCGGCGCGCGCTGGCTGGTGTGGGGGCAGATCCTGTTCGCGATCTCGGGGCTGATCTGGGCGGGCATCCTCATTCCGGCGCAGATCCGGCAGGCGCGCGAGGCGAAACTGTTCGCCGCTGGAGGCGAGATCCCAGCGAGCTATCGCCGAGATTCGAAGCGTTGGCTCGTGTGGGGCATCGTGGCCACCGTGCCACTGGTGGCAGCGGTGTGGGTGATGGTGTTCAAGCCGGTGTAGGCGTGCATTACGCCAACTCCAGCACTTGCCCGCTCACATTGCGCGCGGCGCGACTGCACAGGAACAGCAGCACATCGGCCACCGACTCGCGCTCGACATAGCTGTCCTTGTCGCCCATCGACTTCACATTCTCCGCGGTGCGGATCGCGACCGGCGCCACGGCATTTGCGCGCACGCCATGCTCGCGCTCGTCCTGTGCGACGCTGCGCATGAGCGTGAGCACGGCGCTCTTGGCGCCTGCGTACGCGGCCATCCCGCCCGCCTTGCCGCCGGGAAGCGATGCTGTCGACGCGAAGTACACGATCGAGCCTTTGCCCTCGCGAAGTGCAGGCAGGAACGCGCGCGTGGCGCAGTACGCGGTATCGGCGCTGATGGTGAACATCTTGCGCCAGAGGGCCGGATCACTCGTGTCGAGCGGACCTGACATGCCGAATCCGCCGGCCGCGTTGATCAGAGCGTGCACGGCACCGTTGGCTCTTGGGTGAGCCTGCAACACAGCCTGCGCGAGTTGCAGCGCGACGTCGGCGTTGCTCAGGTCACCAGCGTGCGCCGTGGCGGTGAAGCCATCAGCGCGCAGTTCGTCGGCGCGGGCCTGCACCTGCTGCTCGTTCACATCGAGCAGCGCGACCGCCCAACCGCGCTCGGCAAACGCGCGCGCGATCGCTTCGCCGGCCTGTCCTTTGCGGCCCACACCAGTGAGCACCACGAGAGAATACTCGGACGAATGGTCGGACGTGGTCATGCACAACTCCGTGATGGTTCGGACAAGTTTCGCCGCAACTACGACCTGGAACGCGCAAGCGATGCGAGCGCATCACGCACCGCCTCCAGACACACGCGCAATCCTTCCACGGTGTGATCACCCATGTGTCCAACACGAAACGCGGTTGCCTTGAGCTTGCCATAGCCGCCGCCGATGACGAATCCACGATCGGCCGTGGCGCGCACGAGCGCGTCACCGCGAATACCGGACGGCAGGGCAACACACGTCACCGTGGGCGACCGTTCGCCCTCGAGCGCCTGAATACAGAGCGGCATGTCGAGCGCGTTGCGTGTGTCGGCGACCCAGGCGTGCATGGCGCGCGCCATCGCGTCATGTCTCGCCCAGCGCTGCTCCATGGTCTCGACGGCAATATCCTCGAGCTGTCGAGCGGTGGCGTACAGGAGCGAAGTGGCGGGTGTATTCGGCGTCTGGTTGCGATGCACATACTGCTCGAACTCGAGCACATCGAAGTAACGCCCGCGATGCGGAGCGTCACCGGCCGTTCCGAGATAGCGTTCGCTGGCTACGGCGAATGCCAGCCCGGGCGGCAAGGCGAGCGCCTTTTGCGAGCCGGTGAATACAAAATCGAGACCCCACGCGTCCGGCTCCACGGGTGCTCCGGCGAGGCCGGTGACCGAGTCGACCAGCGACAGCGCGCCATGGCGCGTGCAGAGCTCAGCAAACGCCGGCAGCGACGCCAGCGCGCCAGTGCTCGTTTCGGAGTGCACAATGCTCACCGCTGAATACGAACCGGTTCGCAGCGCGTGCTCAACCTGCTCGAGCGGCACCACGCTGCCCCACGGAGCCTCGAGAACGGTCACATCGCGGCCGCACGAGCGCGCAACGTCGGCGAAGCGTTCGGCAAACGCGCCGTTCACCAGTGACAGCACCGCACCCGGCCTTGCGCAGCGCACGGCGGCTTCCATGAGCCCGGTTGCCGATGACGTGGAGACGTACACGGGGCGGCTCGTGCGAAATACCACGCGCAGACCGGCCTGCACGGCCGAGAACAGAGATTCGAACTCCGCGCCGCGATGCGGCAGCATCGGACCCGTCTGCGCGGCCAGTACCTCGGCGCGCACATCGGTGGGACCGGGAAGAAAGAACTGTCCGAAAGACATGGGTGCGTGGAAGATGGACGTTATTCAGGCAACAGTAACCGTTGCAGCGACGCCATGTCCGCCACCTCGTCGCGCGCCACCGCGACTACCGAAGGACGGCGCGCGACACCGGTGTACGCGATGAAGTGTGCCAGATGATGCACCGCTGCGTCAGTGGAGCCATCGCCGACGAACGCGACCGGGGTGGGCAGCTGCGCATACGAGATGAGCGCCTCGAGCACCTGCAGCTTTCCGAACTGTGTGGTGAGCGGCTGATGTGGCTCGACACCGGTGAACGCTCCCGTCTTCCGATCTTCCTGCAGCGAAACGGCAAAGACGCGCTCGTGCGGAAGGCGCAGCTCGCTGGCCATTGGCAGCAGGGCATCGCGTATGCCGCCGCTCATGATCGCGGTGTGTACACCGGCTGTGTGCAGCGCCGAGAACAGCGACTTGGCGCCGGGTACGAGGTTGGCAATGTACGTGTCGGCCAACTTCGCGATCTCATCGCGCCGTGGCCTGATGCGCGCGATGCGCAGTGCGTACACCTGTTCGATGCCGACCTCGCCGTTCATGGCGCGATCGGTAAGCGCAGCTACCTCGGCCGCCAGCTCGGGTGAACGCAGCTGCGCAAGCCAGTCGATGCCCTCGATCGCCGACAGCGTGGAGTCGGCGTCGAACACTACGCTCGCGAATGGAGGAGACGATGTCGCAGCAGTTGCAGTCGATGCCGCACTCACAGCACGTTACCCGGTGAGAGCAGGCCCTGCGGATCGAGTGCGTGCTTGAGCGATTGCATCACCGCGCGTTGCGTGTCGGACATCTGCAGCGGCAACCACTTGCGCTTGAGCTTGCCGATGCCGTGCTCTGCGGCAACGGTTCCGCCCATCGCCACAACGCGCGACAGCGTGTCGTACAACACGCGCTCAAGACGCGCGAGTTCGTCAACGTCACGCGCGATGAAGTTCTGGTGCGGATGTCCATTGCCCGCGTGTCCGTAGGTCACCGATCGCTCGATGCCGGCCGCATCAGCGAGCGCGTGTGCCATCTCAAGCGCCTCGGCCAGACGCTGATACGGCACCGCCCAATCGGTAGACACCTTGCGGCCGCCCTGCGCGCGGTACAATGCGCCGCGTGCGTTCATCGTGCTCGGCACTGCATGGCGCAGTCGCCGCGCGTCGCTCAGCGCCAGCACGCCGTCGTACACGCGTATGTCGCCGACAAGTGCGTGATGTGCTTCTGCGAGTGCCAGCCAGCCGTCGAGCGCTGCGTCCGCGTCGTGTCCGTGTTCGCCGGCGTCTTCGGTGTAGACGAGCGCCTGTACGTCACTGCCCCACGCGGCCTGCGCGTCGCCCTCGTTCACCACGCGTACCGCACGGGAATCGAAGTATTCGAGGCAACGCGGTGCAATCGCCGATCGACGCGTTGCAGCACCGTCGAGCGCGGCGAGCGTGGACGCACCACCGGTGGACGTCTCGCGCGCCGACACAATAAACGCCAGTGCATCCGCCTCGGTCGCGAACGGAATCGCCAGACCGATCACATGTTCCGGCAGCGGCACCAAACGCAACTCAGCTTCCACCACGACGCCAAGCGTGCCTTCGCTACCCACGAACCAATCGACCGGGTCGTGCGCTATGGGATAGCCGACGGTGTTCTTTTCGAGCGCTGGACGTCGCACGTCGAGCCGTTCACCGTTGGCGAGCAGCACGGTGAGCGCCTCTACGTGCGCGCGTGTGGCGCCGTAGCGAAACGACCGGGCACCGCTGGCGTTGCACGCGATGGCACCGCCGACGGTGCTCTCCTCCTCGCTTGTGGGATCGGGGGCGAAAAGCAGCCCGGCCGATTCCGCCGCGCGACGCACGTCGGCAACCCGTGCGCCCGCTTGCACGCGAACGAGTCGGTGGACCGCGTCCACTGCTCCGATGTGTGCAAGTCCAGACAGAGACAGCAGCACGCCTTCGGACGTGATGGACGCGCCCGTGGTGCTCGACTGCAAGCCAGCCGGCGTGACGAACGTGCGCGAGGCGTGGGCGCCGGCCAGCACGCTTGCAACCTCAGCGACGGAGGCAGGGCGCGCGACGCCCTCCGGCACCATCTCCAACCCCGACCAGTCGCGCGCGTGAGCGCGGCACACCTCGGGCTCACGAGTGAGCGAGGGGTGCGAAAAGTCGGTGGTTGCGCGCTGTGACACCGTCAGCGATCGCGCAGCTGGATGATCGACGCCGAGCGCACGTCGGGCAGTGCCATGAGCGCGGCTCGTGTGGCGTCGTCCACAGCGCCGTCCACCGTGATCGCGGCGAGCGCATCGCCACCCTGCGCGAGGCGCGCCTGATGATACTCCGCGATGTTGACCTTCGCCTCGCCGAGTGCGGTGCCCACGCGTCCGATGACACCGGGCACGTCGTGGTTGGTGAGCACGATGAGTGTCTGCCGCGGATTCACGTCCACATGGAACGCACCGATGCGCGTGAGGCGAACGGCGTCGGGCGTGGCAACGCCCGCCACTGTCAGCTGCTGCATTCCCCCCCCCAACGACACTTCCACTGCACGCGGGTGACCGAGTTCGCTGGACACTCCCACCGACAAGGCGATACCGCGGGCATCGGCCAGCGTGCGTGCGTTGATGAGATTGAGGCGGTCGTTCTCGAGCACGCTTTCGAGCGCACCGACCGCGGCCGACGACAACAGCGCGCTGCTGCCACCCGCCAGCGCCGGACCGCAGCGCACGGTGAGCTGCGTAATGGCACGCGTGCCTTGGTCGGCCAGCAGCGAACGCGCAACGGCAGCACAGCGCCGCGCCAGCAGCATGGCCGGCTGCAGTTCCGCCCAATCACCTGCTGACGCTGCCACGTTGATGGAGCGAGAGAGGTCCTGTCGCAGCAGCGCATCTCGCACGCCGATGCACACGTCCTTCGCAACGTTACGCTGCGCCTCGATGGAGTTGGCGCCGAGGTGTGGCGTCATGAGTAGCCGCGGTGCGCTGCGCAGTGGGTGATCCCTGGCCAGCGGCTCGGCGGTATACACGTCGAGAATGGCACCGCGCAGCTGATCCGCGTGCAGCGCGGCCACGAGCGCTTCTTCATCGATGATACCGCCGCGGGCCATGTTCACGAGCACGGTGCGCGGCTGCATGTGGTCGATCTCTCGGCGTCCGATCATGCCGCGCGTCTCGCCGGTGAGCGGCGTGTGCACGGTGATGATGTTGGACTCGCCGAGCAGCTCGTCGAGCGAGGCGGCGCGCTGCACGCGCAAGGTGGTGAAACGCTCGTCGCCGATGTAGGGATCGTACGCGATCACCGGCATACCGAATGCGTGGGCGCGCAGCGCGACTTCACTGCCGATGCGTCCGAGTCCGACGATGCCGAGCGTTTTGCCTTTGAGCTCGCGGCCCAGCAGGTCGCCGCGTTCCCACTTGCCGGCGGCCATGCCCGTGGCGGCGCGCGGAATCTGTCGCAGCAGGCCGATGAGCGCGCCGAACACCAGTTCCGCTACGGCGACCGTGTTGCCGGCGGGTGCGTTGATGACGGCAATGCCAAGCGCAGTCGCGACGTCGATGGCAATGTTGTC
>JBBQNT010000205.1:0-7131 GCA_038330215.1 Gemmatimonadales bacterium | reverse complement strand
GGATGAAGCGCTGATCGTGTCCGACTACGATCGGCCCGTGTTCGTGATGAACTATCCGAAGCAGGCGAAGGCGTTCTACATGAAGGAGAACCCGGCCGATACGCGCACCGTGTTGTGTGACGACCTGCTCGCACCGGAAGGCTACGGCGAGATCATCGGCGGTTCACAGCGTGAAGACGACTACGATCGCCTGCTCGCGCGCATCAAGGAAGAAGGCCTGCCGGTTGAGGAGTACGGCTGGTATCTCGATCTGCGCAAGTACGGCACCTTCACGCATTCGGGTTTCGGCCTGGGACTTGAGCGCACGATCGGATGGATTTGCGGACTGCATCATATCCGCGAAGTCATCGCGTTCCCGCGCCTCATGCATCGTCTGCGCCCGTAGGTGCAACGCGAGCTTGTCAGCGCGGCGCGCCGGCTATGCTGCACGCTACTCGCTGCGCTTGACCTCGTCCCACAGCTCGTCCTGCAATTCGAGTGTGAGGTCGCGAAACACAATGCCACGCGATTCGGCGAGTTCCTCCATGCCGCGGAAGCGGCGCACGAACTTGTGGTTGGCCGCGTCGAGCGCGAGTCCGGCGTGCACACCGGTCTTGCGGCACAGGTTCACCACCGCAAAGAGCAGGTCGCCAAGCTCGCCCTCGAGCTTCGCCGCATCGCGCACGCCACCCTCCGCATCGATCCACGCGCTCACCTCGTCCACTTCCTCGCGCACCTTCTCGAGCGGACCGCGCGCATCCGGCCAGTCGAAACCCACACCCGCCGCGCGGTCCTGCAGCCGATGCGCACGGTGCAGCGCCGGCAGTCCGGTCGCCAATCCCTCGTCGATGAATCCACGCTTCTGCGCCTTCATGGTCTCCCAGTCGCGCTTTACACCGTCGCCGTACAGATGCGGGTGACGGGCGCGCATCTTGCCCACGAGCGCGCCTGCCACATTGTTGATGGTGAACGCGCGGCGCTCCTCGGCGATCACGGCATGAAAAAGCACCTGCAGCAGGACATCGCCGAGTTCGTCACGCAGCGTCGAGTCGTCACCTTCCGCGATCGCGTCATCGACTTCGGCCGCCTCTTCCAAGAGATACGGCCGCAGCGAGCGGTGCGTCTGTGCCGCGTCCCATTCGCAGCGCGCGCGCAGGTCGCGCATCAACGCCATCGCTTCGTCGAGCGTGCTCACTTCCTGCATGCTTTCTCTCCCGTGCCTGGACTCGCCGGCCTGCCGACATCAATCACCTTCGCGATCTTCGCGTCGTTCACGGGGCACACCCGCGCATGACTGCGGCAATATACGAGACGGGTTCGCCGGGCGACGTGTTCGAGCACGCTCGCGCGTGGTGCGTGGTGGATCTCGACGCGCTGCGACACAACGCGGCGCAACTGCAGCAGCGCGCCGGCGTGCCGCTCATCACCATGGTCAAGGCCGACGCCTACGGACTCGGCGCCGAGCAGGTCGCGCGGGCGCTCGATGCCCCGTGGGCGCTTGGCGTGGCCACGGTGGCCGAAGGTGAGCGACTGCGCGCCTCGGGATGTGAGGACCGCATTTTCTGCTGCACGCCTGTAAGTGCGAACGAGCTGCCGGCGATGTTCGCGGCGCGCCTCATTCCATCGTTGCACCGCGCGGACGATATCGCCGCTTGGGCGCGTCTTGCGGAACAGCCGTGGCACCTGTCGATCGACACCGGGATGCACCGCGCCGGCATCGGTTGGCGAGAGGTAGCCGAGCTGCGCGATGTGGTGGCGGCGCATCCACCGCAGGGCGTGTACACACATTTCCATTCGGCGCAGCTCGATGACGGGTCGCGCGCTGAGCAGGAACGACGCTTTCGCACGGCGCTGGCCACGTTGCGACTGCCAGCCGGGACGTTGCAGCACGCGGCGAACTCGTACGCCATCGACAAGGCGGTTAGCGGGGGGGGGAGGTGGCACCTTGCCAGGCCCGGTCTCGCGCTCTATGGCTCGCCCACCGGCACGGCGCTGGGACTTCGGCCCGTGGTGCACGTGTACGCGCGCATCGTAGATCTGCGCACGGTGGACGCGGGCGACACCGTCAGCTACGACGCCACCTGGACGGCAACGCGACCGTCACGCATTGCCACCGTCGCACTGGGCTACGCCGACGGATATCGCCGCGCGCTCTCCAATCGCGGCATCATGCTCGTGCGCGGACACCGTGTGACGGTGGCTGGACTCGTGACCATGGACCTCACCATGCTCGACGTGACGGATGTGCCCTGCGACGTCGGTGATGTCGTGACCGCGTTGGGCGCGCCGCACAGGGCCGCAGGCGGATCGTGGCGCCATGCGGCCGTCGACGCCCCGCGCGGACCGTCTCAGTCACCAGCAGGCGACCTGCTCACCCTCGACGAGGTCGCGGCCAGCGGCGACCTGTCTCCCTATGAGTTGCTCACGGGGTGGCGCTTGCGGCTGCCTCGCGTGTATCGACAGTCGACATGAGCACTTCATACGCCCCATGACCACACCCCCACGTTCGAACTCGCCAAAGGGCGCCGCTTCGCCTGCCGGTTCACGGCGCGCCCTGCTGCTGGTGCTCGACGGTGTCGGTATCGGCCCCGCGCCCGACACCGGCGCTTACGGGGACACCGGCAGCGACACGCTGGGCAACCTGACGCGTGCGCAGGGCGGCGTACCGCTGCCGAATCTGGCCGCCCTCGGCCTGGGCTGCATCGCGCCGCTGCCCGGTGTGCCGGCTGTTGTCGCACCTGGTGCTGCCTGGGGCGCGTTGCTCCCGAAGTCCGCGGGCAAGGATTCCACAACCGGCCACTGGGAGCTCGCCGGGGTGCAGCTCGAGCGACCCTTTCCAACGTATCCGCACGGTTTTCCGCCGGAGGTGCTCGACCCGTTCATGGCTGCAACCGGGCGCGGCGTCTTGGCCAACTGCGTGGCCAGCGGCACCACCGTGATCGCGGACTACGCGGAGCAGCAGCGCGACCGCGGCGACTGGATCGTGTACACGTCGGCCGATTCAGTCTTTCAGATCGCAGCGCACGAGCAGTGGATTCCCCTGGACGAGCTCTACGCGGCGTGTGAGATCGCGCGTTCGCTGCTTGTGCCGCCGCACGATGTATCGCGGGTGATTGCTCGGCCCTTCAAGGGCGAAAAGGGCGCCTGGGCGCGCACCGCGAATCGCCGGGATTTCGCCCTGCCGGCCCCGGAATCCACGCTGCTGGACGAGCTGGCCGCCGCTGGGATCGCTCGCCACGGCGTCGGCAAGGTGGACGACCTCTTCGCGGGACGGAACCTGCGGTCGGTGCACACGCGAGACAACGCGGAGGGCGTTCGTTGCCTGCTGGACTGGCTGGAGTCGGCCGGGCATGGGTTCTGCTTTGGCAATCTGGTAGATTTCGACCAGTTGTACGGGCATCGGAACGACGGGCCCGGATTTGCCGACGCACTCATCGCGTTCGACGCGGTGTTGCCGCGTCTGCTCGCGGCCCTTCGGGAGGACGACCTGCTCATCATTACCGCTGACCACGGGAACGACCCAACCACGCCTTCCACCGACCACTCGCGCGAGCGGGTGCCGGTGCTGGTCGCGGGTCCGCGCGTTCGCCCCGGCCCGCTGGGCGTTCGGGAGACGTTCGCCGACGTGGGCGCCTCGCTGGCCGAGTGGTTCGGTCTCCAGTGGCGTGGACGCGGCCAATCGTTCCTCGCGCCCTGCGGGTTGGCGTGACGGGCTCGTCATCGACGGGCGCCCCAGGCGCCTCGGCTCCCACCACCCCGGTCCCGAACACGCTCGCCAGCCTCATCGTCCTGGCGCGCGCCGCGCAGGGACGGGCGCACGCGCCGTATTCGCAGTTTCGCGTCGGGGCATCGCTCGAGACCACCGATGGTGTCGTATTCGCCGGCTGCAACGTGGAGAATGCGAGTTATCCTGCGGGGATCTGCGCCGAACGGGGTGCGCTGGCCGCGGCAGTCGCCGCCGGCGCTCGCGCCTTCACGCGTGTAGTCATTGTCACCGACGCTGACGTTCCGTCGCCGCCGTGTGGAATCTGTCGTCAGGCGCTCGTGGAGTTCGCGCCGTCGCTGGAAGTCATCAGTGTCGGCGCAAACGAGCGCACCGAACGGTGGTCGCTCGCCGACCTCCTGCCTTTTCCCTTCACGCCCTCATCGCTCGCGCATGCCTGAGCGTTTTTCGCTACATCGTGCCCGGTCGTTCGTGTTGAATGCCGCCTCCGTCCGTCGCGTCGGACTGCTGCTGTTCGTCTCGTCGACCGCCCTGTTCGCCGCCGCCTGCACCGAAGACTTCGAGGGCGGCGCGGGCTGCCCTGCGCTGTGTCCGCAGCAGCAGGCGCCCTTCCGCGACACCATCATCGACGCCGTCGTCTTCGACGCAACCGTCGGTCCATTCCCGCTGCTGGGGTTGTCGGCGCAGACCTTGCTCGCGTCCCGCGGCGATACGCTCGAGACGTACCTCGTGGTGCGTTACGACAGCGTGCGCACCACATTCTTTCCGAACAACGGATCGGCGTCGGCCAACATCACCACGATCGATTCCGCGCAGCTTCGCCTGCGCATCGACACGGCGGGCTCATTCTCCAAGTCGCCGTTCACCATCGAGGTGTTCGACGTCGATACCACCGACGCGGATACATCGGCTGCGGTGATTCGCTCGCTCTTCCGCGACGATCGCAAGGTCAGCGAACTCCAGGTTGTGTCGGGTGTAGGCGCCGACTCGCTGCGCATTCCGATTCCCGACAGTTTCCTCGAAGCGAAGATTGCGGCCAGCCGACGTGTGCGTCTCGGGCTGCGAATCGCGACGGGCGCGAACGTGCAACTGCGCGTCCAGGCATTCACGGCCGGCGAGGGCGATCCGCGCCTGCTGTTCGACGCGGCGACCGATACGATCTATCAGCCGATCGTGACGTTGCCCCGCACGACACTGCCAGCGGGTGTCGACGACAATCCGCTGCTGCTTTCGCGAACGGTGTATGCGCTCACCGTGAAGGGATCCGATCCGCTGCCCGCCGGAACGCTCGGCGTGGGGGGATGGCCGGCCAATCGCGCCTTGCTGCGATTCGATATTCCGCGCGCGATTCGCGATTCGAGCACGGTAGTGCGCGCCGAGTTGCTGCTCACACAGCGTCCGTCACCCGGCACCGATCGCGCCGACAGCATCGCGGTGCAGCCGTTCGTGGCGGTTTCAAAGAACTCCATCACCGATCCCTACCTCATCGCCGCGCTTTCCGCGAACGGTTCGCCTGCCGGTCTCGATTCCGTACTGTTCGTGCCGCAGGATTCCGGACAGCGCGCCATAAGTATTGTGAACGTCGTGCGCAGCTGGTCCACACTCGACAGCACTATCACGCGCGCGATCGTGCTGCGCATCAATGGCGAGGGCGCCACGAGTTCCGAGCTGCGATTCCACGATCTCTCCGCACCGGCCGCGCTGCGTCCGCGCGTGCGCATCACTTATCTGCCGCGTACGGAGTTTGCTCTGCCATGATGCGCCTGCAACTTTCCTCCACTCGCCGTTCGGCGCGCGAGAGCGCTCGCACCGTGCGCCGCGTCGTCGTGCTGCTGGGCGTGACCGCATTGATGACCGTGCAGTCGTTGCAGGTCCATGCCCAGGGATCACTGAGCACGCAGGGCTTCGGCTATCCGCCCGGTGGACTGAGCACGCGTTCACTCGGCACGGCCGGCGCGACGGGCGAATTCGACCTGCTTTCGCCCCGCAATCCCGCCGCGCTCGGAGACCTTGGCGGCACGATTCTGAGCGTGCAGGGCCAACCGGAATGGCGCACGATGAGCATCGGCGGTGTGGCCGAACGCTCGCTCGTGCAGCGAACGCCGCTCGTCGCGGCTGGACTGCGAGTCAAGCGGGCTGGGCTCATGATCTCCGCGGCGACCTTGCTCGACCGCAGCTTCGTCACCGAGTCGCCCGGTTCGGCGCTGGTGGACGGCGTGCCCGTGCCCACCGCCGATCGGCTGGAGGCGCGAGGCGCGATCACTGAACTGCGACTGTCGGCCGGCTGGAACTGGAAGACGCTGAGCTTCGGCATTGCGGCCGTTGCCCTCACGGGTGAACACAACGTTGTGCGTAGGCGCGCTTTCCCGGACACGCTGCGCTTTGGCAATGTGCTCGATTCCACGCGGCTCGGCTTTCAGGGTGTCGGTGCAGCACTTGGCACCACATGGCGGCCGGCGCGCGACCTGCTCGTGGGCGCCAGTTGGCGCCTGGGCGGTGCGCTCGACGCGTTGCGAGGAGACGCGAAGATCTCCAGTGCCAGCGTTCCGGACCGGCTGGGCTTGGGGGTGTTGTATCAGGGAGCCGGTGGCACTGTGGTCGCGGCCTCGCTCGAGCAGGTTGGTTGGTCGGCGATGAACGGATTGGGCACCGACGCCGCGCAGGCGCAGGACGCGACCAACTGGTCGGTTGGCGGTGAGTTTGCGCTCGGTGCGCTGCGTCGCTCACCGCTGCTGTGGCGCATCGGCTACGCCCAGCGCGACCTGCCGTTCCTGCTGCGCGACCTGCCCGTCTCTGAACGCGCTTTTCACGGTGGTCTGGGACTGCCGCTTGCGGGGGAGTTTGCCGTGCTGGACCTTGCCGTGCAGCGATCGCAACGGCGGGTACAGGGCGATCAGGCACGCGAAGATGCGTGGGGACTTTCGGCGGCGCTGACGATTCGTCCGTAGCGTTTCGCGGCATCCATTCATGGCGTGACAAACCGTGGTGCCGCGGGATGCGGGGCGCCGCGATGGCGCGCCGCGTCGGATAGCCGTTATCTTGCAAGGATGTCCAATACAGCACGACCCACCGTGTACATCGAGACCTACGGCTGCCAGATGAACGTGGCAGATTCGGAACTCATGTACGGCTCGCTCGCCGCGCACGGGTATGACGCCGTCGAGACTCCCGATGGCGCCGACGTGATTCTGGTGAACACGTGCGCCATTCGTGACCATGCCGAACAGCGCGTCATCGGCCGTCTCGGCGAGCTGCGGCGCTTCATGAAGCCCGACTCGATCGTGGGGGTGACCGGCTGCATGGCGCAGCGCCTGGGACCCAAGCTGCTCGAGAAGGCGCGACACGTCTCGCTGGTGGTCGGTCCCGATGGCTACCGCGCGTTGCCGCAGCTCATCGACAATGCGCGCAACGGCGAGCGTGGCATCTTC
>JBBQNT010000204.1:0-7181 GCA_038330215.1 Gemmatimonadales bacterium | reverse complement strand
GCTGCCGCGCGCCAATCGCGGCATCTTCGCGCTCAACGAGTTGCCCGACCTTGCGGGCAAGGTGCAGGTCGGACTGTTCAACATCATGCAGGAAGGCGACGTCCAGATCAAAGGCTATCCGGTGCGTCTCAAGCTCGACGTCCTGCTCTGCTTCACGGCCAACCCGGAAGACTACACGGCGCGCGGCAAGATCATCACGCCACTCAAGGACCGCATCGGCAGCGAGATCATCACGCATTACCCATCGAGCGTGGAGCTGGGCGTCAACATCACCAAGCAGGAAGCATGGACCGATCGCGGTGCGTTGCCGCAGCGGGTGCCGGAGCTGGTGCGTGAAGTTGTGGAGCGAGTGGCATTCGAGGCACGCGAAGACAAGCGCGTCGACAAGCGCAGTGGCGTCTCACAGCGCATGCCGATCACCGTGCTCGAGAACGTCGTCTCCAACGCCGAACAGCGTGCGCTCGTGAAGGGTGAGGACGAAGTGGTGCCGCGCATTGCCGATGTGTACGCTGCATTGCCCGCGATCACCGGCAAGATGGAGCTCGAGTATGAAGGCGAGCTTGTCGGTGGCACCGCGATCGCGCACGAACTCATTCGCCGCGCGTGCCACGAAACGCTGGAAGCACGCGCCGGTGAAGTGGAAGCCGAAGAAGTCGTGATGTGGTTCGACGGGGGCGGCGCGCTGCAGGTTGCGGATGACGCCGCGACGCCGCTTGTTCGACAGGGGTTCGATGTGGTGCCCGGTCTTGTGGAGACCGTCACCGCGCTTGGCCTTGCACCGAAGAACGACTCGGCGATGGTCGCCGTCGCATGCGAGCTGCTGCTCGAGGCGCTGGTCGCGCGCCGAAAGATCAGCCGCAGCGAATCCGGTCAGTATGGCAAGGCGGAGCGCGAGCGCCGTCGTCCCAATCAGGAATATTTCGGGTAAGCGTACGCGATATGCGTGCCCGAGCGTATACCAAAGAACGGGAGCATTCGCTTTGAGCAGCGCCAGCTATTGCACGATTCGTTCGCTATCGCGGTAGCCACCGCCGAGTTAGAACCGCTCCCCGCGCAACGCCCGCCCCCGCGTATACACCGGTACCGAAATCGTCCGGCAGCCGTCCGCAGACTCACGGCACACCGACAGTCGCAGCGTCCCGTTCACCGGCACTGTGAGCGTCACGCGAGCCGTCGGCCCTTCCACTGTCGAATCTGCACCGACCTTCACGGTGGACTGCACGAACGTGAGCCGTTCGCCCGATCGCATGAGCAGTAGCGGCGCCACGGTCGTATCCAGGCGCACACCTTCTCTTGGCGTGATCACCAGTCGACGAACGTGCGCGGAATCGTGCGCCCACAGCACTACGTCCTCGTTCTCCGCCAGCACGCTATCGATGTCGACGTCGCACGCGGCCAGCGCCAGCGCGCCACACGCGATGAGCGCCGACAGCATGGCGGACCTGAAAGCGTAGCGGTGCGTCACGAATCGCGCGGGCAGGGGGTGATTAACGAGCACGGCGGCGAGCCTCGCTCGCGCCGAGTAGTTTGCGGTCCTGATGGCACGCCGACGCACACATGCCGATCTCGCGCAGGACGTGGTCGACCAGCTCGATCGCGACGCCGTGCGCAAGCAAATGACGCGCCTGCGCACGTGGTTCCGCAAGCACGGACGCGACCTGCCGTGGCGTCGCACACGCGATCCGTATCACGTGCTCGTGTCGGAACTCATGCTGCAGCAGACGCAGGTCTCGCGCGTGATCGACTACTACGAACGATGGCTCGTTCGTTTTCCCACGCTGCATCACGTCGCCAAGGCGCGACCCGCGCAGGTGCGCGACGCGTGGCAGGGACTCGGCTACTACGCCCGCGCGCGCAATTTGCAGCGTCTCGCACGCACCGTTTCGCCCAACGGCGAGCCCAATCACGCCATTCCGAGTGACCCCGCAGCCCTGCAGGCCTTGCCCGGCGTTGGCGCGTACACGGCGGGTGCGGTGGCCAGCTTCGCGTATGAGAAGCGGGCCGCGCTGGTGGACACCAATGTGGCGCGCGTGCTGCTTCGCCTCTACGCCCCCGAGCATTCTCCAAAAAACGGCCTTGGCCAGCGCGTCGCGTGGGCGCTTGCGAACGCGGTGATGCCCCGCGCCGGCCAGGCGGCCTGGACGCACAATCAGGCGATCATGGAGCTCGGCGCGCTCATTTGCACGGCGCGTGTGGCCCGCTGCGATGTCTGTCCGCTGCGGCGCAGCTGCCGCTCAGCACCGGCCAGCCCTTGAGACCTTCCGTCGCATCAGTGAGCTTTGCTTGATGCGCCCCATCATCGATGTGCTGTCCATGACGCTCGCGGTCGTCCGCCCGCTGGTGCTTGGCGTTGCCGTGCTGACCGGCCTCGGCGCGCTGGCCTCCTGGGCCGCGCAGACACGGCGCATCTCGCCGTTCTCCGGGATCGGGCGCTTCACGCGTCAACGCGTGGACCCGATGTTCAAGCCGGCCGAGAAGCGACTGCTGCTCGCCGGCGGTCAACCGGGCAATGCACCATGGTGGACGCTGGCCGCCGTGGTCGTTGCAGGCCTGTTGCTGATCTCGGCCCTGCAGTTCCTCATCGGACAGCTCTCGATGGCGGAGTTTGCGGCCCGATCGGGACCACGCGGCATCATGCGACTGCTCATAAGCTGGACGTTTGCCGTGCTCAAGCTGGCGATCATTGCCCGGGTGATTGCGAGCTGGGTGGGCGGGTCCCCATACAAGAAGTGGTGGCGCTGGGCCTACGTACTCACCGATCCGATCCTCACGCCGCTGCGTCGCGTATTGCCCACCTTCGGTCCGATCGACATTTCGCCAATCGTGGCGTACTTCGGCCTCAGCATCCTGCAGTCGCTCATTTTGGGCGTGATCTAGACCGCAGGTACGCGCAGGTACGCGTCGGCTGGCTCGACCGACTGTGACGCTTACGCGCACACCGCTACATCGCCGTGATCTGCGCGCGACGCCTGAGCGTGGATACGGCGTACAACAACGTGATGGCCGCGCCGGTACCCACGGCCCAGTGCACACCGAACGCGCGCGCCATCGCTCCCAATGAGAGCGCACCGGCGCTCTGAGACAGCCCGATCACGATCAAGCCGTACAGCGCCATCAGCCGTCCGCGATATTCGTCGGCGACGAGCGTCTGCAGGATACCGTTGGCAAGCGAGTTGAACGTGATGAGCGCCGCACCCACGAGCGGCAGCAGCGCGAGCGCGACCCACATGGTGCGCGTCAGCGAGAGTCCCAGCAGCAGCAGTGGGTATCCCACCGATGCAGCAGCGAGCAGGCGGCCGCGCGGAGCCTGCGAGAGCGGACCGGCAAGCATCAACGCGCCGACCACGCCTCCAACACCAAGCGCAGACAGCAACGACCCGTAGCCGCCGGCGCCGAGTGCGAGGCGCTCCCGCGCGAACACGGGCATGAGCGTGATGATCGGGCCGGCAAAGATCGCACCAACGGCCACCATGGCAAGCAGGTCGCGCGTCAGGCCAGGTTTCAAGAGATAGCGCAGTCCGTCGAGCGCGCGCTGATTGCTCGATCGCACCGTGTCCTGCAACAGCGCGATACTCCATTCCACGGTGTCCTTCGGATCGACACTCGGTCGGGCAGCCTGAACGCGGTAGAGACTCCACAGCACGAAGCCGTAGCTGGCCGCGTTGAGTCCGAAGCACCAGGCAAGGCCGAGATTGGCAATGACCACGCCGCCGATTGCGGGCCCCACCACACGTGCGAGGTTGAAGCCGCTCGAGTTGAGTGCGATCGCCGGTTGCAGGTCGTCGCGGCCGACGAGTTCGAATACGAGCGCCTGTCGGGCCGGAATCTCGACCGTGGAACAGGCACCGTGTACAGCGGCGAGCACCATGAGCAGCGGCACGGTGATCAGGCCGCTCCAGGTGAGCAACCAGAGCGTTGTCGCTTCGAGCAGGAACACCGTCTGTGCACCGCGCACGATGCGCAGCCGATCGCCGCGATCGGCCATGGCGCCGGCGTGAAACGAGAAGAGCAGCATGGGCAGCGCGTTCATGCTGGCCACGAGCCCCACCACGAGCGCGCTGTCGGACAGTTGCAGGGCAAGCCAGCCCTGGGCCATGGACTGCATCCAGGTGCCCACGAGAGACGCCGTCTGTCCCGTCCAGAATATTCGATATTCGCGGTGCCGGCGAAGCACAGCGAACGGATTTCTGGAAATGGGAGCGGCTTGCATGTGATCGAAAGATCGTCGGGTGCGTGCGTGAATGCGCAATTGGATCAGGAGCGGCAACTGCGGCGTATGTTCATTGAGACCTTCTTTCCCGCTGCCCGAGACCATCGTGCGCCTGCACAGCTACACCAAGTTCAATCCCGAGCTCGCCGACGCGGTTGATCTCCAGAACCTGCTCGACCAGCTCAGCGATTTCCTGCTGCAATCCGGCTTCGCCGGCGGCGCGGACCAGCGAACCGGGTGGGGAGAACCGGGGGAAGATGCCGACCGATCGCTCGACGGCCTGCGGGAGGCGATCCTCAAGGCGCTGATCGAGGGTGGGCAGCTTACACCGGAGATGCTCAAGGCCCTGCGAGGCGAAGGCGACGAAGTCAGTGAGGCCAAGCTGGCCGAGTTGCTCGACGGCCTCGTGCAGCGACTGGTCGCCGACGGCCTGCTCACAATCGACCAGGGCGGCGACGTGCCGTCGGGGCACCAGCCGGTCACCGGCAAGGGCTCCATTGGTCAGGCGGCCGCACGCGATGTGCAGTTCAAGCTCACCGACCGCGGCATGGACTTCCTCGGACACCGGACGCTGCGCCACCTGCTCGGCTCACTCGGCAAGAGCAGCATTGGCGCGCACGACACGCCGCATCTGAGCACGGGCATCGAGGCCGACGCGTGGAGCAAGCCCTACGAGTTCGGCGACGTGCTCAACCTCGACGTGCCCGGCACGCTCACGAACGCGTTGGCTCGTACCGGATCGCTCGAGGTGCCCATGGACCTCGACTACAGCGATCTCATGGTGCGACAGTCGGAGTATCGGTCGAGCTGTGCCACGGTGCTCATGCTCGACACATCGCACAGCATGATTCTGTACGGAGAAGACCGCTTCACGCCAGCGAAGAAGGTGGCGCTGGCGCTCACTCACCTCATTCGCACGCAGTTTCCAGGCGATACGATCAAGGTGGTGCTGTTTCACGACTCCGCCGAGGAGATCCCAATTGCGAAGCTGGCTGGTGCGCAGGTGGGGCCGTATCACACGAACACGGCCGAGGGTTTGCGACTGGCTCGGCGTCTGCTCATGGCCCAGCGCAAAGATATGCGGCAGATCATCATGATCACTGACGGCAAGCCCAGCGCGCTCACCATGCCTGACGGGCAGATCTACAAGAACAGCATGGGGCTGGACGGCTACGTGTTGTCGGAGACGTTGCGTGAGGTGGCGGCCTGCCGGAAGAGCGCGATCGCGATCAATACGTTCATGCTGGCGCGGGACCGGGCGCTGGTGGAGTTTGTGCGCCGCATGTGCGAGATCTCGCGCGGCAAGGCGTACTTCACCAACACGATGACGCTGGGTCAGTTCATCCTGATGGACTTTTTGCGGAAGAAGACGAAGCGGGTGTCGTAGGGGAGGCGATGCTTCGAACGCTTATAAGGGCAAAGGGGGGCGCACTCGTTCAGAGCGCGCCCCCCTCCCTTTATTTTCGGTGCTTGAGCACCGCCAGGCGAATCAGCTGTTTACCGAGCGACGGCGCGAGACGACCGCCAAACCGGCCAGGCCCAAACCGATCAGTGCGAAAGACGCGGGCTCAGGAACAACCTGCGAGCCGCCGAGGAACTGCACCGAAACGATAAGGTCGTTGTAGTCAGCGTCGCCCGTGACGCCGTCCTCATAACCGATGAACGTCATGCCCGCATCGTTCCTGAACAAAGCCCATCGTGACTCTGGCTCCGCTCCGAACAACATGTCGGAGCGCACCGCGCCAGCCGGGCTGACTGAGTTGGCTGAAAGCCAGAACGACGTGCCGAAATCGACGAGGATCGGTGCGGTTGGCAAAGCACCGCCATTGTACAGAACCTGCGTGGTGCCGCCATTCGTCACTGACAGCGACTGAGCCGGCGGTGTGAAATCGGCGATGTTGCTGAACACCTGAAACTCATACACGCCAGACGCGAAGTTGAAGGTTACGGCAGAGTTGTTGAAGTATTGCGCTCCGGTACCGATGAGATTGGGGCCGGTGCAATCCGGAGCACCGCCGGTGCCCGTCAGCACGAAGCCGACGTTGCAAGACCCCGATGGCGTGTCGGCCGAGACGTTGTCCCAGTACGGCGTCCCGTCGTTGTTGAGCGCCGGTAACGCCATCCAGTTGGGGCTGAGTGGATCAACACTGATCTGAGCCGCTGCGGGGGTCCCTACGGCGACCAGTGCACCCACTAGCGCTACTGTCGAGAACTTGTTCATACGTGGACCTCCCGGTTGGCCCGGAGTTGGTGGAAGCAGAGCGAAAAAGCCACTGCTCTCTACAATAACCCTTCAACAGCAGCATTTGTGCCACCGATCACCACATTGACGCCAAGAGTGTAAACTCCTGTAAAACAACCACTACTGCTGATGCGTCGCGACGACGATCGTTGCGTTCATGCAACAGCGCTGTGCATGCGCAGCGACGGTGCAGGTTGTTGCAGTCGTGTTTCAGACCAGCAGAAAGCTGCGTTTTCCTCAAGACCGCTCGCTCGTCTACACTGCGAAGTGGCCACGAACACTCGTTGCACGGCCGCGCTTCTACTCGCTATTCTTCCGCCATGAGCACCGTCGTCACACCCGCCATCGATATGCGAGAGCCGAAGCGCCTCCTGGCCCCGCAACTCACCGTGCTGGCCGCACTCGGCGTGATGCTGCTCGCTTTCGCACCAACGCTGATCAGCTTCCCACCTGCGTGGCTGAGGGAGGGAGGCCAAGGGTTTTTTGTCGCTGCGTTTGCCGGCTACCTGATATGGCGCGACCGGGACAAACTGTTTGAGTTTCGTGCCGCCATACCAGAGGTCTCGCTGGTGATCGCGGGGCTTTCAGTGCTGTGGCTGGCGGCCTACATACTCAACGTACAAGTGGTGCATCAGGCATCGCTGCCACTCGTACTGCTGGCGTGGCTGTTGGCCGTGGGGGGTGTGCGGCCAGCGGTGGTGGCACTACCAATTGTGGCAGTGTTTTTTC
>JBBQNT010000203.1:0-7182 GCA_038330215.1 Gemmatimonadales bacterium | reverse complement strand
CGGCAGCATGCGCGGGAACAAGATGACGCAGGCGGTGGCGGCTGGACACGCGCTGCTCGCTACGCTACGCAGCGACGATCGCTTCCGGCTCATCGCGTTTTCGGATCAGGTCGACGCACAGAGCACGGAGTTGGTGAACGTGTCCTCTGCATCGCTGCGCGCTGCCCGCACATGGCTCGACGAACTGCAGGCGAGCGGTGGCACCAACATCGGTGAGGCGATGCGCACGGCACTGCGCACAGGTCGCAGTGCGCCAGGTGGTGGCGACGGTGAGCGCGCCTCACAAGACATGCGCTTGCCACTTGCGCTCCTGATCACCGACGGCCAGCCCACCAACGGCCTGCGCAGCGCCGACATCCTGGATAGCACGGCAACGTGGCGTGGTGCGACGCGCATCTTCACGTTCGGCGTCGGTTCCGATGTGGACGCGTCGCTCGTGGAGCAACTCGCGCTTGGCGGACGCGGCGCTGCACACTTTGTGCGACCAGAGGAATCGGTGGAACGCGCCGTCTCGCTGCTGGCCGAGCGCCTTGCGGCGCCGCTGCTGGCGAATGCGGAGGTGCGGGTGGACGGTGGCACGTTGCGCGAGTTCTACGCGCCGTACGGCGTGGACCTGATGGCCGGACAGGAACTCGTATTCCTCGCGCGGTATACCGGGCGCACGACAGGGCGCGTGCATGTCACCGGCACGAGCGGCAGCGCGCGTCGCACTGCGCACTCGTCCTATGTGTATTCGTCGCGTGATTCAGCCAACGCGTTCGTGCCGAGATTGTGGGCGGTGCAGCGCGTCGCGGCGCTGGATGCCGATCGTCGGCGGCACGGCGCGTCCGCAGAGATCGACGATGAGCTGCGGCGACTGGGCGAACGCTACGGCATCCCAACGCCGCTCACGTCATACTTCGTGCGGGAGCCGATGACCGTCGCGACGGGTAGTGTACGTGGCGCATCGGCGCCAGCGGGCGGGGCGGGGCGGGGCGTCGCGGTGCAAGTCGGAAGGCCTCGCAATGCCCCGGCGTCGGTGGCCGCGTCCGAAGCTTCGGTTGCGTTCGAACAGGCACGTCGAGCGTCCGAGCAGCGCAAGGTCATGAATCTTTCATCTGCGGACGTGATGCTACAGGCACGCGCATCGGACGGCTCAGCGCGTGAGCGGACCGAAGGCAGCGCAACCCGAGTGGTGAACGGCCGTCTGTTCACACTCGTGGATTCCACCTGGACCGATAATCGGCTGGTCGACGAACCGGCATGGCGTGCGACAGTGACGGTGCGCGTGCGTCCCTTCAGCGGCGCGTGGACCGAGCTCGCGCGTGCGGTACCGTCGATCCGCGAAGCGCTCGCGCTGGGAGACCGCGTACGGGTGCGCGGAACACACGCGATCGTGGAAGTGGCGCCGGATGGCGTGGCCACGCTCGACAGCGCCGCAATCCGCCGGCTCGTGGCAAAGTGGTAGCGGTGAAGCACGCCCGGTCGCGCACCGCCCCGATCATTCTCGGGTAGCATCAGGTCATGGACGACGTCGACCGCCTGTTCCGCCTCTACCATCAACCGCTCGTGCGCTATCTCACGCGCCGTCTGGGTGATCGTGACTGGGCCGAGGAGATTGCACAGGAGACGTTCCTGCGCGCGATCCGTCAGCCCGCGATCACGAGCGAACGCTCATGGCTGTTCGCGGTGGCGACCAATCTGGTGCGCGATAGTGCGCGCAAGGCGCAGCGGCAACGTGCGCGCCTCGAGCTGCTGGCGGCGGAGGAGCGCGATCGGGTGCAGGAACCGGAGGTGCTGTCGATGGTGCGCGATGAAGAACGCGCCATGGCTCGACAGGCGGTGGATGCGTTGGCGGAGCGGGATCGTCTCGCGCTGCTCATGCGTGAGGAAGGCCTGGACTACGACGAGATCGCGTCCGCGCTGGACATCGCGCGCAGCTCCGTTGGCACGACATTATCGCGGGCGCGTCGGCGTCTCGCTGAGCACTATGAGGCGCTGCAGGCCGGCGCGGAGGGGCGGGACCATGTCGCAGGATGATCGCTCGAACGATGCACGCATGCGCGATCGCGCAGACGGCATCGATGACGGGATGATTCATGAGTGGCTCGACGGTGAGCTCGACTCGGCGAAAGCGGCCGAGCTCGAGGCGCTGGTCACGTTGTCGCCCGTGTTCGCCGCGCGCGTTGCGGAAGCGCGCGGCTTGCTTGCGGCATCGTCGCGGATTCTCTTGGCGCTCGATGAGCTGCCTGGCAATGTGTTGCCGAAAGCGACCGAGGCGCGACCGATAGTTCGACCGGTAGCGCAACCTGTGGCGCATCCTGTGGCGCAATCGATGGCGCGTCGCTGGTCGGCCCGCCGGTGGACGGGAATCGCCGCGCTGCTGATGGTCGGTGTCACGGGGGTGGTGATCGCGCGACGTGAACCGGAGACGACTCGTTTACGTGAGCCGGTGGCGATTGCGACTGACGATGGCGCGGCATCTGCGGACGCGGCGCGCTCGGAGCCGCAGGTTGCGGCAACGACCGTCGCGCCGACCACCGCGGTCACATCGAGCGAGCGTTCGCGCGAGGCGGTGGCGCAAGAGGTGCGTGCGCAAGAGGTGCGTGCGCAAGTCGCGCGTTTATTGAACGCGGCTGCGCCCACTGCGAGCGCGCCCGCCTCGCCGCCGCCGGAGGTGGCGGATCGCGCCGCTGGTTCGCAGGCCAAGGCGACCTCCGAGAGCGCCAACCTTGGCACGCGCGGCGATTCACAGGCGACGCGAAGTCGGGTCAGCGCATCTGCACTCAGGACGCTTGTACCGTCCGCGACCGGTGCGGCATCTGAGAGGCTGCCCGTTGCACCGGACATCGCGCCATCGGACATTCTCGCTGGCGACCTGTTGCTGGCCGTGCAGCGTGTTCGCTGTGCGCCTGTGTGCGGGCAGCTGCGCATCGAGATTGCGCGCGACGGACGGGTGCGTAGCTGGCGTCAGTCGCTGGGGTCGTCGGGCTCGCCTGACACCGCCACTCTCACCGAGCGCGAACTGGCCGATCTCAAACGCACCGTCGACGAGTTACGGCTGGATACGCTGCCGGCGATGTTGCGGCTCGATGGCGCGCAGTGTCGCTCGGTGGGCTCGCTACGTGAGTCGCTGCGCGTGGAGTTCGTGCACAACGATCAGCCGCGGCGGGTGATGGGGTTGCCGTGGTGCAGTGATGGCACGCATGTGATGGACAAGGCCGCGGCGGCGATCGAGGCCGCCGCGGACAGCGCGATCAGCCGGGCGTCAGGAGCTTCGTCTCGCTATTGGTGAGCACCCACAGCGAGTAGGCACCGAGGATGGTACCCACCGGAAAGCCTAACAGGCTGAGTGCCGACGTCACGATCAATACGTAGCGCGCCCAGTTTTTCCCGGCCAGCAGGCCGAAGCCAGAAACGACTTGCGGCACACCGAAGAGCGCAAGAAAAATGCCGGCGATGACGCCGACCGTGCCGAGCAGCAAACCGCTCAGGACTTCGCCCGTGGCAACGCCGAAGACGCTGAGTCCGAGCGCGAGCAGCACGCCGCCGAGAATGGCGAGCGCGCCCACCACGATGTTGCCAATGGCGACGATCTTGAGGTGTGTCCGCATCGCTGAGCTCCAGTGAGAAAATTGAAAAGTGACGACGCTGTGCTCCCGTCGAGTGACAGCCGCAATCACCCGTTGGGCTCCCGCCCGACAGGCATCGTGTCGGTACCTTGGGCGGTTTGGCTGCTGCCGATTGGGCCGGATTCAGGCCCAATCGGCAGGAGCCGGAAAGCCCAAGATGGAGCGAACTGCGCCGGACGGCCACTGCGCTCAACAGAGCACACGTATGCTCGGCGACGACTGCGACCGCGGCTGCCGGCGTGTTTCCGTACGCTACCGCCGACGGCCCGGTTTCGGGGCGAGCGAGACGAGCGCTACGCCACCGACGATCACCGACATGGCGAGCAGACCGCGCGCCGGCACGCGTTCGCCGGCCAGCGTCACGCCCAACAGCACGGCCACGGCGGGGTTCACGTACGCATAGGTGCCCACAGCGGCGGGACTCGCCTTCTTGAGCAGCCACATGTACGTGCTGAAGCCCACGAGCGAGCCGAACACGATCAGATAGAGCACCGACAGTGCCGACTTCACCGAGACGGCGTCCAGCGTGATTCGTGCCGGTTCGCCCACGAGCACGCCCAGCACCAACAGTCCGGCACCGCCGCACAGCATCTGCATGCCGCTGTTCATCGGCGCATAGCGAGCTTGCACGGCTGTGCGCGAGAAGAGCGAGCCGGCCGTCCACGCAAACGATCCGATCACGAGCACGGTTGCGCCCAGTGGATCGACCGGCGCATTGCGCCACGATCCGTCGGCCGGCAGCACAAGCAGGCTCACCCCGACAAGACCAATGGCGACGCCAACCATCTGGCCGAGTGTGGGATGGCGTCCCCGCACGCTCTCCAGCAGCACTACCCAGAGCGGCACCGTCGCCACGAGCAGCGACATCATGCCCGAGGGCACATGCTGAGCGGCCCAGGCCACGGAGCCGTTGCCCCAGAACAGCAGCATCCCGCCCACGATGGCCGCGTTTCGCCACGCAATCGCCGACACCTTCGCTTCGCCGCGCCACGCACTCCACGCGATGAGCATACCGCCCGCGGTGAGAAAGCGGATCGCACCCATGAGGAACGGCGGAATCGTATCCACCGCAAAGCTCATCGCCAGGTAGGTCGAGCCCCACACCACGTAGATGCAGAGAAACGCCAGGACGAGCTGCCACCGCGGCGGCGACGCGTCGTGCGACACCGCGGCGGCAGCGGCGATCACTCGCCGTCGTCGGGAAACTGAGTGGGCACCGCCTGCGCCGCGCCCAGCAGCGCGGTGGCCGCCTTCGCGTTCTGCAGCAACGTGCCAAGCGGACCGGTGAACTTGATGCGTCCGCGCGTGACTGCCGTGATGGGATCAAGTCCCGACTGCACCACTTCCTTCCACGTGTCGTAGTCGGCGCGCAGCACGAAGGTCGCGTCCACCGTATGCGGCGCCATGATCGCCGCAGCCGTGCACGTGCCTCGATCGAGCGTGAACTGTACGGCCACGGCGTTCGGGAAACCGTAGGTCGGCGTCGCGTCCATGACCAACGCCACCGGCCACGTCCAGCTCTTCGCGAGCGAGGCGTACTCCGGATCGGCGTTGATCGCGTCCTTGAACGCGGTGGCCCATTCAGGCGAAAACGGTCGAAACATGCTGTTCAGGAAAAAGTATGCGACGTGGGCGCGGACGTCACGCGCGTGCCCCATAAACTGTGATCGGCGACACCAAATGCGTGTCTACTGTCAGGCACGACTCACAAATCAGCGGCAAAAAACCAAATGGAGCTAGCGGGAGAAAGGTAGTCGGTCACACATTCGAAAATGTCCGCGCGCTTGTCGCTGTCGCCGCGGCACTCACAGGCAAACGTACGGTCGAGGTCGCCAAAATGATCCACTGCCACACCGCTCGGGCATGAGCGGTCCTGTCCTCTTGTTCGTCTATGGTTCACTGCGCAGCGGTACCGGCCACCTGATGGCCGAACGACTGGCGAGCCAGGCGACCTACGTGGGTGATGCGAGCGTGGCGGGCACGCTCTACGACACGGGCCCGTTTCCCGCGTGCCTCCCACCGGAAGCTCCCGACGACCGCGTACAGGGCGACCTGTGGGCGATTCCGGAGCAGCAGGCGGACGAGCTGCTGCTGATGCTCGATCGCTATGAAGGCTTCGCGCCTGACGCACGCTATGGATCGTTGTTCCTTCGGCAACGCGTGCCCGTGCGGTTCGGCGACGGCAGTGAGCAGGAGGCGTGGATGTACCGCTACAACCAGCCGCCGCAGGCCGCACAGCGCGTGAGTTCCGGCGACTGGCTCAATCGCTGAGTGTAGCCCCAGCGGCACGCTACAACGCTGCACCGTCCAACACTGCACGTCGCGGCATGCGCGATTCAACGCGGTTTCGTTCGACGTGTTGCGGGCGCAGACAACGGATCATCCGGCCACGGATGCCTTGGATAGCGACCGCGCAGTTCCTTGCGCACGTCGAAGTATCCGTCTCGCCAGAAGCCAGCGAGGTCGCGCGTCACCTGCACGGGTCGCTGTGCGGGTGAAAGCAGATGCAGCGTCAGCGGTACACGCCCGTCGAGCAGTGTCGGTGAGTCGCTCCAACCGAACACCTCCTGCAGCTTGACGGCCAGCACTGGTGACGACTCACTGTAGTCGACGGCAATGCGTGAACCGCTCGGCACCTCGACATGCGTGGGTGCGAGGCGATCGAGCGCAGCGCGCTGTGTCCATGACAGTCGCTGCAGGAGCGAGTCGCTGAGCGCGTCGTCACGGATGTCCTCGAAGCGGCGCACGTCGTGCAGCAGCGGCGACAGCCAGTGCTCGGCGTCATCGAGCAGCGCTTCGTCCGACACGTTCGGCCACGACGCATCGTGCGCGTGCACGAACGCCATGCGATCACGCAGTCGCACTACGGATCGTGGGAACGGCAACACGGACAGCCCGCGCCGGCGAACCACATCGAGCAGTACGGGTACGCGTTCTTCGGCGGACACATCGCTGAGCGGTGCATCGTCGAGCAGCAGGTGACCGAGGCGGGTCTGTCGCCGTGCGACAAGCCGCGTGGTCGTGTCGTCCCACTGCACGTTTCGCTGCTCCTGCAGCTGCCCTGCAAAGAGTCGGCGAACGACCGCCTCATCGATCGGACACGAACGCAGCACGCGATAATCCGGTGGTGCGCCATCCAGTTCGGCGATGGCGAGCCACCCCGTATTCAGCAGCGCATCGCGCGCGTCGAGCGATGCGCCGCTGCCGCTGCGCATCACGTATCGTGCGCGTTGCGCGCTTGGCGGCGACGCACCCTGACGCGCTGCACCCGATGCGGCAGATCCGGTGAGTGCGGCGCGTTGCTGCGCAAGACGATCGGGGAACGCGAGCGCGACGAGTTCGCCGGTAAGCTGCACATCGTCCCGTCGCTCACGCCACGTCACCCCAAGTCGCAACGCGAGGTCGCGCGCAACCTCGCGCACGCGTCGCACGCCCTCACGGTCGACCACGGCGCCGTGCAGGTCGCGAGCGATCGCGTCGGCGCTGGTACCCTGCACCAGCTCCACGCGTAGCCGGAGATCCGACGGCGCCGGCCCGCCCGAGCCGCGCAGCACGTCCCGCTCTTCGAGGC
>JBBQNT010000202.1:0-7212 GCA_038330215.1 Gemmatimonadales bacterium | reverse complement strand
CTCCAGCGTCCCACCGACCGCGACGACAGCGTGGATCCCGCTGACCTCGCCGATTCGCTGTCCGAGCTTCCGGAAGCGCGGCTCGTCGCTGCACCGGGACGCCCGCGCGAGGTGCTCGCCAGCGACGATCCGCCGCCGTTCGGCATTGCGGAAATGAATCGGAGCGTCCGACGGCCCGGTCTCGTCTATCCGGAGTGGGACTACCGCCAGGGCGCCTACGTGGAGCACGGAGCGGTCGTACGGGAACGCGCCGCACTGCTCGGGGACCCGGCGTGGGCCGGGGCGGTGCTCGTCCGTCGCGCGGCTCTGCTGGCCGAGGTGCGGCGCCGTTTCGAACGGCTCCGACCGCGACGCCTCCGGCTGGGTCGTCAACTGGACGGCCCCGAGGTGGACCTCTCGGCATTTGTCGCGTCCCATGCCGACCGCCGCGCCGGAATCGGCTCCGACAATCGACTCTACGAGGCGGTCGTGCCGGCGCGCCGAGATGTCGCCATTGCGCTCCTGGTGGACGTGAGTGGCTCGACGGACAGCTGGATCATGCAGGACCTGCGCGTTGTGGACGTCGAAAAGGAAGCCCTGCTCGTCGTGTGCGATGCACTCGAGGCGCTCGGCGATCCCTATGCCATCTTCGCGTTCTCAGGCGAGGGGCCGGAGTGCGTCACCATCCTGCCCATCAAGTCGTTCGAAGAGCGGAGCGGCGCCGTGGTGCACCGCCGGATCGCCGCACTGGAGCCTGACCGCTACACGCGCATGGGCGCGGCCATCCGTCATGCGACCGCGCTGCTGAGTCGCAAATCCGCGGCGCATCGCCTGCTGCTCGTGCTCTCCGATGGCAAACCGAACGACGTCGACCTCTACGAGGGCCGGTACGGTATCGAGGATTCCCGCCAGGCCGTGGCGGAGGCCCGTTTACAGGGCATGCACCCATTCTGCGTCACGATCGACCGTCAGGCACCGGCCTACATGCCGCGAATCTTCGGCGCGGGCAGCTATGCCGCGCTCCAGCATCCCGAGCACCTGCCGGCCGTGCTCGTGGACGTTCTGCGCCGGCTTATTCGCCGCTGAACCGCTCGGGCTCACGCACGCACGCGACTGCTGCGCTTTGGCAGCATCGTGACGCTCCCACACCAAGGGACGTTCGCAACGGATTCGCGTGAACTACCAGCGCAAGGGCGCGATGTCGTCTTCCGTTCTCGAAAGACGAGGTCTCGCAAAGCGCGGGCTAATGCACCGCCCCGCGCCGCAGCTCGGCCGCTCCCTTGTCGATATAGGCGCGATAGCCGTCCGGATCGATGAACGGCTCAACAGCACTCGCAGCCGAGTCGCGTGCAACGAACTTGCGGTAGCGTCCCCACAGGCGCGCGTGCGATGTCACCCAAATGTCGGCCGGGAGGCTGCGCAGTACCTGAAATGTTTGCTGAAGATCGGAAGCCTGGCTGGGATAGCGGCTGACCCCGAGCACCACGAGGCTACACGCGCTCACAACGTCGAGCATGCGATCGCCTTCCTTCACGCGAAACGACCACGACGTGCAGCCGCGTGTGTGGCCGGCCGTTACATGCGCCTTGAGCTCGATCGGCCCGACGCGGATCGTGTCACCGTCGTTGAATCGTCGGCCGACGCGGGCGGCGGGATAACCGACGATGCCGAGTTTGATAAGGGGGCGGATCGCCCAGAAGATGTCGGGATCGTCCCCACCCGACTCGATCACGCTCGCGCTCGCGTGGCTGGCGATGATCTCGGCGCCCGAGGCCTGCTTGAGCGCCGCGAGCCCGCCGGCGTGGTCGCCATGGGGTTCGCTGTTCAGCAGGACCTTCACGTCGGTGATTTTGAAACCGAGCTGCGCGATGCTTTGAATGATCAGCGGTGGCGTGCCCGGGTAGCCGCCGTCAATCAGCACGTGCCCTTCCGGACCGGTGATGAGGAACGCAGCGACATCGTTCGCTCCCACATAGTACAGGTTGCCGGCGATCCGGAAAGGCTCAGCGTACTTCTGCCCGCCGTTGTCGGACGCCTGCTTCCAGGATTTGGCGAGCAGGTAGAGCGGGATCGCCGCAAGTGCGAGCAGGAACAGCAGCGGGCGCTTGAGCTTCTGCAGCTTTGACGATCGAGGGGAGCGGTTCGGATGCACAACGGCAGATTACTTTATGACGCAAAGTTAGGTAAGGCCTTTGTGGTCGGGTTCTATGCCGTCCCCTAATCCCTACCGCTCTCCCCCCGCCGCGACCGCCTCGCCATGCGCAGTGAGTGCGTCAATGATCGTCACCAGGTGCCGGTTCGCCGCGCCGCGCAGCGACGTGTTCGACATGTAGATGATCCCGACGCGTCCCTTGGCATCGGTCAGCATCTCGACGCTCACACCGAGGTCATTGCCGCCGTGCCCAACCCGTAAGCCATCGAACTTTGTCCGCCAGAAGAGACCCGTGTTGCCTTCGGTCAGCTCGTAGTCGTCTGGCTTGTTCGTGGGCGTCCACTGAAACCGCTTCATCTCGGCGAGCGGGAGGCTGTCAATGATGCGGATGCCACCGCTCGAGCCGCCGTTCAGCAGCATGGCGAAGTACCGCGCGAGATCCTCCACCGACATGCGCATCCCGCCATCCGGATATGAGGCGAGTGTGTACGGTGCGATGAGTTCCGTTGACGCGCTGTCCTGCCGGTACAAGCGCGACACCCGCGTGGAGTCGACCTGGGCCGAGGACCAGCCGGCGGACGTCATGCCCAGCGGCGTAAAGATCACGCGACGCGTGTGCACGTCGAACGGTTCCCCCGCGGTGCGCTCCACGATGTACGCCGCGAGCGTGGCAGCAAGGTTCGAGTAATCGCGCGAACGTCCGGGCGCGGCGGTGAGGAAGTTGTCCGGGCTGTAGTTCGCGCCGCCGGGCACGAGGTACGACCTGAGCAGCGAGTCGAGTGGCATGTCCGGCTCGCCGACCGGACGGTACAGTCCCGCGTAGAAGTCGCGGCGGTCGAAGATACTTGACGTGTGCGTCGCGAGATGCCGCAGGGTGATTGGCGCCTCTGGATGGTGCGGGTTGCGGACCTCGAACGGCAGGTAACGATTGATGTGCTCGTCGAGGTCGAGCTTCCCCGCATCGACGAGTCGCATCATTGACACACCGATGGTCGTCTTCGAGACGGACGCAAGGTTCATCACCGTCTGCGTGGTAAGCGGCACCTGCGCTTCGCGATCGGCGAAGCCGTACGCTCCCGTCCACACGATCTGGCCATCGACGATCACGGCCGTTGCGAGTCCTACAATTCCGCCATCGTCAGTCGCCCGGGCGAGTGTGCTGTCGAGCGCGTGTTCTGCGGGCGTGTCGATCGCGAACTGCTCAACGTGCGCAGCGCTACGGTCGCAGGCCGCGAGCAGGAGCGCGGCGGCGAGCAGTGGACGCGTGTGGGTCATGACGGTGGTACGGGACGGCTGGCCACCGGTTTCAGGAGCTGCGACGCTTCGGACTGCGCGTTGGGCCGCAACGGACGACTCGATTCAAGGCGACTCGCCGTCGCGCGCGACCTCATCGGTTATTTATGGGCCGTGATGCGTGCTGTGACCACCACCACGTGCGAGGCGCTCGACGCGCCCTCGTAGCGGTATCAGTCCGGCGATGGTAAGCGCGGCAAGGGCGGCTCCGGTCAGAAAAATCCACCGCGCACCGAACGCATCCCACAGGAAGCCCGCGATGACGCTTGCTGCCAGCAACGCCACCCCGGTCACGAGATTGAACAGTCCGAAGGCCGTGCCACGCAGTTCGGGAGGCGCGCTGTCGGCGACGAGCGTGGCGAGCAGCCCCTGCGTGAAGCCCATGTGCAACCCCCACAGCGCGACGCCCGCAAACATTCCCGCCAGCCCAGGCGCGAAGGCGAGCGTCAGATCGGCCGCGACCAGCAGGAGCAGGCCGAGGATCAGGATCGTGATGCGGTTCATACCGTCGGAGAGCGCGCCGACCGGGTACGCCGACAGCGCGTAGGCGATGTTGAGTACAACCAGAACCAGCGGCACGAACATCAGCGACAGGCCCACACCCTCGGCCCGCAGGATCAGGAATGCCTCGCTGAACCGCGCGAGCGTGAACACCGCCGCCACCGCGACGACCCACCAGTAGATCGCGCCAAGTCCGGCGAGTTCGCGTCGGCTCAGCGGATTCCTGACCTTGCGCATACCAGCGGGCCGCGCCGGTTCGTGCACCACGAACAGGATCAGCGCCAGCGCCGCGAAGGCGGGGATGACCGCCACCCAGAAGACCGAGGCGAAATCGTCGGCGAAAATCCACATCAGTGCGATGGCCAGCAGCGGGCCGATGAAGGCGCCCACCGTGTCGAGCGACTGGCGCAGCCCGAAGGCCGCGCCTCGCAACTCCGGCGGCGCGAGGTCGGCAACAAGCGCATCACGCGGGGCGCCGCGAATGCCCTTGCCCACCCGGTCGATGAAACGAGCGGCGACGAGCCAGCCGATGGAGGGGGCAAGCGGGAAGATCGGCTTGCTCAGCGCCGCCAGACCGTACCCGAGCGCGGCCAGTTCCTTGCGCTTGCCGATCCGGTCGCTCAGCGCGCCGGAGAAGACCTTGGTGATCGCCGCTGTCGCCTCGGCGATGCCTTCGATGATTCCGACCGTCAGCGCCGTCGCGCCCAGCCCCACCACAAGGTAGACCGGCAGCAGCGCGTGGATCATCTCTGACGAGATATCCATCAGCAGGGAGACGAAGCCCAACGCCCAGATGCCAGCAGGCAGACGGCGCCACACCGATCGGGTCTCGGCATGACCGCGTCCTACCCGGTCTTGGTTGCCGTCGGTCATGGCGTCGTTACGGCGCAGGATTTGCGGCGCGACGAGCCCGATCCGCCGCCTGTAGCGCTTGCAACGGCGTGAGACCCGCCTGCACCAGCAGCGCCAGTTCCTCGTGAACACTGTTGCCAAGCATCACAAGCGGGAATGCCAGGGCCGCGTCCGTGCCGGCGAGAATCCCAGCGCCGCCACGGTGCAGGTCGGCCGTCATGCGCAGTCGGGTGACGACTTCGCGCGCGCGGTTGCGCGCGGCGGTTTCATACTGCTCGCGAGTGGACACGGCGTGGTCCCGCAGACCTCGCTGGTACATCTCCTCGTCGCGCCAGTTCGCCACAATGTTCCTAGGCATGTCGATCAGCTTCGGCTGAGTGAACAGCGAATCGAACTCGGCCCATGTACGCGGCTCCGGAAGGAAGCGCGAGCGCATCTCCATCAGCGTGGGGACGAACCAGGTGCCGTTGCGCGCGAAGCGAGCGCCGAGCGCCACGCACGTGTCGCGGTCGTACGTCTCGATCCCCATCAGGAATGCGCTGTCGGCGAGCCGCTCGCGGGCCACCGGATCGCCGCGTTGTTGCGCCTTGAGCTCGCTCACGAGCAACCTGCGGATCTCGGTCTCGGCGGTGGCGCAGGACATTCTGTGGCGATACGCGTGCTCCACGCTCCGCATGCCAAGATCCGATGCCTCGCCGGTGGTGAGGGCCAGCGGCACATGGCCGACGAACGGCAGGTTGTGGTACCGCCCGTTCAATGATCGCGTCGAGTAAGGCGCGCGGCAGGTGTATGTAGATCTTGATGAACTCCGCGCCGGCCGCGTGCAGCGAATCCACCACCTGCCGCGCACGATCCACGGTGCCGACGGCGAGGTACTCCTTGAAGAACAGCGCCGGCTCTCCGTCGCTGAGCGGTCCCCCGGTCACGAAACGCGGACCGATCTCGCGCCCGGCCTGCACGTTGGCGCGCAGTTGCCGCACCTCGGCGAGCGGCGTCCACGTCGCCATTGATAGCGTCACGTGATAGCACGGCTGTGCTACAGTTGAGGCACCCCCGCTCCGGTGCCTCGATGGTTCTCGAGCTCAACTTGCGGCAGGCCAACGGCTCGGTCAGCGGACAAGCGGACGCTCGATACTTCTCACACCGTTGACTTTGCCAGTTGCTTGTAGGCAATGGCGGCGATCACGCCAAACATGATATGGCTAAAAATGCTGATCCAGTTGCGCGCCATGGCGAACCATGGAAAAATCGCCGTGAAGCCGTAGAAGTTGACCAGATAGAGGATGAGACCGAAAACTGCGCCGATTAATACGGCGACCCCCATCTCGAAGCGCTCAATGATCCAAGCCAGGATCAACGCAAACACTATCGACAACGGCAAATGAACCGCCATGGCCGCCATGAGCACCCCGACGTCGAACGTGGCGGGCGGCGGCAACACGCCTTCGCCCATCACTATCGCAGCGATCATGCGCGGCGGCCCCCACGGGCTACCGTCCATGAAGAGCGGCACCATCATCATTTCGAGCATCACAAATGCCACGCCACTAATCAGACCTGCCAACACTGCGGCTTTCCACCGCACCGGTTGTTCGATGACATTACCGTCGGTCATGATCATCTCCTCAAGGTTGGTGGGCAATCGTGTATTCGCTGCTGCATGGGCGGTCTCTCCCGTCGAGTGAGCTTGATTCACTGAGGCGAACGGGTGCATGCCGAAACTCTGATTGCCATGCCATGGCCAGCGCGTGGTGGGGTCCCATCTGCATGGGGTTGTGTCGTGACCGTCCGGGGGCCGGACGGCTGCTGCGAATGCGTCCCAGACAAACCTGTGGCACGGAAGAGCGGGGCGCCATCGCTCACACGAGGTAGACGCGCCGTCCATCGCGAGGATGCGCAGGCGGTCCACACCGCGCGTAAGTTCCTGACCTTTGGTCCCGATCGACTTCCCGAGATCCTGGCGGTCCTGCCCTGACTAGTCCGGTGCTGCGCGCCGAGTTTCGGGCGTCACGCAGCTCCGAGAGAAATCTGGCGTGCCGTGCGTTAGCACGTCGTGCTGCAACTCGGCCAGCAACTGTTGCACGACGGAGTGAATCGTTGGCGTCAAGCATTGATGCCGAACGATCCCACACCGCGCCGCGCCAGCGGCGGATGTCCACCGACGCGGCCACGTCCTCGACGCGAAGCAGGGGACAACCCTTGGCCTTCGCTGCCGCGCGATCGAACATCTGTTCCCTGCCGTTCGAGGACGCGGGTGGGTTCGTGGCCACCGCGGCGTCGGCATCCACGCCGGCGCGGGCATCCGGGTTGCCGGCGTCACATCCTCCCAAGGCGGAGATCGCGAGCCCGGCGCCAAGCAGCATGCTCTGGATCTTCATCAGTCTGGCTCCTTTTTTGAGTTGGCGTCAGGTGGATAGACGCAGATCAGTCAATCG
>JBBQNT010000201.1:0-7267 GCA_038330215.1 Gemmatimonadales bacterium | reverse complement strand
CGCGCAATCTGCTCCGTGCTGAACGCGATGCGCTCGCAGAACGCATCAACCGCGTCGAGCAGTCCTTCCTGTTGCAGCGCTGGCATCCATGCACACACCTCGTCGATGTATGCATCGTCGCGGCCCGTGAACTCAGGCGGTACCGCATGCGCTCCGAGGAACGTAGTGCGCACCGTGAGCGGCAGCTCAGCGCCAAGGCGGCGTGCAACACGCAGGCAGCGCGCTTCGCTCGCCTGCGACAGACCGTATCCCGACTTGATCTCGAGTGTGGTCACTCCTTCCGACATGAGCACGCGCGCTCGCTGCATCGCCAGATCATACAGTTGCTGTTCGCTTGCTTCCCGCGTGCTTGCCACCGTAGAGCGAATGCCCCCGCCCGCGCGCGCGATCGTCTCGTACGACGCGCCTTGCAGTCGCAGCTCGAGTTCCGCTGCGCGCTGCCCCGCATACACCAGGTGCGTATGACAGTCGATCAATCCCGGCGTGACGAGCATGCCGTGCAGATCTTGCACTTCGTGCGGGAGGCGGGCCCGTTCGGCGGGCAGCTCCGTGTGCCGTCCCGTCCAGACGATGTGCTCGCCCTGCGTCAGCATCGCACCGTCGTCGATCAGTCCCCACCCGATGCCATCGAGTGTGGCCAGGCGCGCGTTGCGCCACAGCGTGTGGGTGGCAGTGGCAGTCATGCGCGTGATACGGGGTGTGGCGCAATGCGGGGAGGGTGCACGTCAGCGATCGCTCCAGAGCGCGCCAAGCAATGCTGCACATGTCTCACCCGCCCGTCCGTTCATCACCAGCGATGTCGCCGCCGCGATGTCCGGCGCAAAGGTTCGGTCGCGTGCATAGAAGGGCACATGCGCACGCAGACACTCGAGCGCCGGCAGCAGCAGCGGTGCCGTGGTCAGCGGAGCGTGCATGTCGACGCCCTGCGCCGCGGCCAGCCATTCGATGCCGATGATGGTGGCCGTGTTCTCCACCATGTCATGCAACCGACGCGCGGCAAAGGTCGCCATGCTCACATGGTCCTCCTGATTCGCCGATGTGGGCAGGCTGTCAACGCTCGCCGGATGTGCCAGCGACTTGTTCTCGGACGCAAGGGACGCGGCGGTCACGTGCGCCATCATGAAGCCCGAGTTGAGACCCGCATCGTGCACCAGGAACGGCGGCAATCCCGACAGCACACTGTCGATCAGCAGGGCGATGCGTCGCTCCGACAACGCGCCAATCTCGGCGATCGCCAGGGCGAGTGTGTCCGCGGCCAGCGCGACGGGTTCGGCGTGGAAGTTTCCACCCGAGAGCACCTCGTTGGTGTCGGCGAAAACAAGCGGATTGTCGGTGACGGCATTGGCTTCGACGAGCAGTGTGCGCGACACCTGCACAATGAGATCGCGGCACGCCCCCATCACCTGCGGTTGACATCGCAGGCTGTAGGGATCCTGCACACGATCGTCACCCACCAAGTGAGAGGCGCGAATGCGACTGTCAGCGAGTAGTGCGCGCATGACGGCGGCCGATGCGATCTGGCCCGGCTGTCCGCGCACCTCGTGAATGCGCGCATCGAATGGTGTGTCGCTGCCTCGCGCCGCATCCACCGACAGCGCACCAACGACGGTTGCCGCCTCGAGCAACCGCTCGGCCATGAACAGGCCGTGCAGCGCCAGTGCGGTGGACACCTGCGTGCCGTTGATGAGCGCGAGTCCCTCCTTCGCGGCGAAGGCCAGTGGTTCAATGCCCGCATGGTGGAGTGTGGAGCGGGACGACAGTACTTCACCGTGCACCCGCACTTCGCCCTCGCCCATGAGCGCGAGCGACATGTGCGCCAGTGGTGCCAGATCACCCGACGCGCCTACGGAGCCCTTCGCCGGAATGACCGGCAAAATATCCGCGCTCAGCATGGCAAGCAGCGTGTCCACTACTCGCCGGCGCACGCCGGAGTATCCGCGCGCCAGACTCGCGGCCTTCATCGCAAGCACCAGGCGCACGATGTGATCGCCCAGCGGTACACCCGTGCCAGCTGCGTGGGACATCACCAGATTGCGCTGCAACTGCGCCAGCTGCGCGTCGGGAATGCGCGTTTGCGCGAGCTTGCCGAAGCCCGTGTTGATGCCGTACGCCGCGTCGCCTCGCGCCACGATGCGCTCGATGGTTTGTGCCGACGCGTCAATTGCAGCCCACGTGGAGTCAGGAAAATCGAGCGATACCGGACCGCGCCAGATCGCGCGCAGCGTATCGAGCGTGAGCGCGCCAGGCTCCACAGGCAGCGACGTTGCGTTGCCCGCTCTGCTTGAGTTGCCCGCGCCGGAACCGTTCGCGATGCGCGCGTTCATTTGACCATCGGCAGTTGCAATCCGAACCGCTTCGCCGTGCTGACCGCGAGCTCGTACCCCGCATCGGCGTGTCGCATCACGCCCGACGCGCAGTCATTCACCAGAACGCGGGCGAGGCGCTGCTCGGCCGCGTCTGTACCATCGGCCACGATCACCATGCCAGCGTGTTGCGAGTAGCCCATGCCCACGCCGCCGCCGTGATGCAGGCTCACCCAGCTCGCACCGCCGGCGGTGTTGAGCAGCGCATTGAGCAGCGGCCAGTCACTCACCGCATCCGTGCCGTCCTTCATGCCTTCGGTTTCGCGATTGGGACTCGCCACCGAACCCGTGTCGAGATGATCGCGACCAATCACGATCGGCGCCTCGAGTTCGCCGCGGCGCACCATGTCGTTGAACGCGAGTCCCGCGACATGACGCTCGCCAAGGCCGAGCCAGCAGATGCGCGCGGGCAGACCCTGAAAGGCAATGCGATCACGCGCCATGTCGAGCCACCGATGCGTGTGCGTGTTGTGAGGGAACAGCTCCTTGATCTTCGCATCCGTCTTGTAGATGTCGTCGGGATTGCCCGAGAGCGCAACCCAGCGGAACGGTCCCTTGCCTTCGCAGAACATGGGACGGATGTACGCGGGCACGAATCCCGGACTCGCGAAGGCATCCGCCACGCCTTCGTCGAGCGCGACCTGGCGGATGTTGTTACCGTAGTCCACCGTCGGGATGTCCAAGGCATGGAAGTCGAGCATGGCGCGTACGTGCTGGGCGCAGCTCTGCGCTGCCTCACGCTGGAGTCGCTCATGCTGCGACGCATCGGCCTGGGCCGCTTTCCACTGCTCTACCGTCCAGCCTGACGGCAGGTAGCCGTTGATCAGATCGTGCGCCGATGTCTGGTCGGTGACGAGCGCGGGCCGCAGGCCGCCCTCGCGCGCACGTCGCGCCAGCTCGGGCAGCACATCAGCCGCGTTACCCAGCAGCGCGATCGAGCGCACCTCACCGGCGGCCGTGTAGCGCGCGATCCGGTCGAGTGCGTCGTCGAGGTCGTCTGCCTGTTCGTCCACATAGCGTGTGCGCAGACGGAATTCGATGCTGCTTTGCTGACACTCGATAATGAGCGAGCACGCGCCCGCGAGCGTGGCGGCCAATGGCTGCGCGCCGCCCATGCCGCCGAGTCCGGCGGACAGTATCCAGCGACCGCTCCAGTCGTTGTCGTAGTGCTGTCGTCCCGCTTCGACGAAGGTCTCGTATGTGCCCTGCACGATGCCCTGACTGCCGATGTAGATCCAGCTTCCGGCCGTCATCTGCCCGTACATGAAGAGGCCCTGACGGTCGAGTTCGTGGAAGTGCTGCCACGTTGCCCAACGCGGCACGAGATTGGAGTTGGCAATGAGCACACGCGGAGCGTCGGGATGCGTGCGAAAAATGCCCACCGGCTTTCCGGACTGGATCAGCAGCGTGTGCGTGTCGTCGAGATCGCGCAGCGCCTCCAGGATCGCGTCGAAGCTTGCCCAGTCGCGTGCCGCTCGACCGATGCCGCCGTACACCACCAGCCGCTGCGGCTGCTCGGCAACGTCGGGATCCAGGTTGTTCTGGAGCATGCGGTAGGCCGCTTCGGTGATCCAGTTGCGGCAACTGCGCTCAGGCCCACGGGGCGCCCGGATGGTGCGGTCGGGATCGAATCGCGGATCGGGAAGCGGCGGGGAAACGCTGGCCATGGCGTCGGTTGATATGGTGGAGCTCGCTTGAACTGGAAACTGTACATATACTGTACAACTGTATCATGATCGGACCGAGTCGTCTATACAGTTGCGACGCTTGCGATCGTGCCGGCATCTTCCGGGCACTTTCGCACCATTCCTGACCACTCTATCGGCGATCGCGCTGCTGGCACCCGCATGATCCTTTTCCGATCCGGTCCGTCGGGCCCAGACCGCCGGCGCTTGGTCTTCAACGAACAGGGCCCGCCCACCGCAGGTCCGGCATACCTGCGCATCAAAGCATGGGTGCTGGCGCAGATCCGCGGTCGGATCTGGAATGAGGGCGACGCCGTGCCCAGCGAGGCACGGCTGGCCGCGCAGTTCGGCGTCTCGCGCATGACGGTGAACCGGGCCATGCGGGAGCTGCGCGACGAGGGCGCTGTGGTGCGTGTACAGGGATCCGGCACCTATGTGGCCCGTAGCAAGTATGAGTTCACCCTCGTCGCGATTCGCAGCATCGACGAGGAGATCCGGTCGCGCGGACACGAGCACCGGAGCGAGATGCAGCGACTCGAGCGTTGCGCTGCTGACGACGCACTGGCCGCCGCCTTTTCGCTTCCGCACGGCACGGTGCTCTATCATTCCGTGCTGCTGCACTTCGAGAACGGCGAGCCGATTCAGGTGGAAGACCGGTACGTGAATCCATCTGTCGCGCCGCAGTACATGGACGCGCACTTTGCACACGAAACGCCCAGCGCCTACCTCTTGCGCGAGGCACCGCTGGCGTCGGTGCAGTTCGCGATCGAGGCCTGCGCCGCGCCCGACGATATCGCGGCCTGGTTGCGCGTGGACGCCGGCGAGGCCGCGCTCGTGTTGCGACGGCGCACGCTCTCGCAGGGCCAGGTCGCCTCGGTGCTCGCCATGTGGCACCCGGCCGATCGCTTTCAGTTCACCGGCTCGTTCTAGACCGTTCGCTCGCTCCCTATCCACGAAAACGCCATGCCGCCGACCACGGCTCCGGACCGACAAATGCCCCTGCGCCTGCCCGGCGACGACGCACCATTTGTCGCCTTGCGCACCTTGCTTGCGACACACGGGTTCACCGCCGCAGGTGTGAGCGCGCATACGGCATGCGAATCGCTCTACGATTTTTTCTTCGGAGCCGAACGGGCGAGGCCTTCCGACGCAGACCAGCGACCGTATGAGCACGCGCTCGATCTGCTCGTGCGACTGTTCATGCGGGGCGCAATCATCGACCGTGTCGCGATCGCCAACCTGCTCGGCGACGATGCCGGCCAGCTGTTGCAGTCGCTTGGTCTGGTGCAACCGCACGCGTCGCGCGATCAGGCGATGAGCGCCACGGTGCTGATGTATCCCACCGAAGGCCCCTGGCTGGTCTCGGACCGATCCGTGGCAATCGCGCGCGCACACGGAATACCGGACGCCGCGTTTCCTACCGATGCCGTGTATCCGGCCGTCACGGGCTCAGTGCGCGTCTTCCTCTGCACGCTGCCGCTCGGCGAGGGCGGCGATTATCTGGAGCTCTGTTCAGGAACCGGAGTCGCCGCGCTGATGGGTGCCATGGCCGGGGCGCGACATGCCTATGCGGTCGATATCACGGAGCGCAGCACGATCTTCGCGGAGTTCAATGCGCGGCTCAATGGCGTGCGAAACTTCACGGCACTCGAGGGCGATCTGTGGGAACCGGTGCGGGGGCGCACCTTCGAGACCATTGTCGCGCACCCTCCCTACGTTGCGTCGGCAACGCGTGCACTCATCTACAGCGATGGCGGCGAAGACGGTGAACAGGTGACCCGCGCCATTCTGGGCGGCCTGGACGAGCATCTGGCGCCGGGCGGGGTGTTCCATTGCACCTGTGTGATCTCAGCGCGCGAAGGTGCCTCCGCCGCGGCGCGCGTTCGCGCTATGCTGGGTGACAATGCCGACGCCTACGATCTGGTGCTCGTGGGCAATGGCACCAACACGCTGCTCGAACACTTCGCGTCGTCGTTGATATCTGCGGATCCGGCGACCTCGGAGCTCGCCAATGCGCAGCTTCGCCGACTGGCGGAGCAGCAGGTGGAGCGACTGGAGTTCGTGACGATCGTACTCAAGCGGCACGATGAAGATCGGTCCGGCTTCACGTTCGTGGCCAAGCGCGGCAGCGAGACCGGCTGGCGCGAAGTGGCATGGGCTCTGCGCACCGGCGCCGTCGCGACGCGTCCGGCCGTGATGGCGCAGGCGTTGCTGCGTACGCCGATACGCATCGCAGCGGGCGCGCAACTCAAGCTGAACTACCGTATTGGTGCGGGCGGCGAAGATCCCTGGATCGCCGAGCGCGGCCGCATCTCGGTGGACACACCCTTCGTGGGTCACGTGGACGTGGGCGCAGGCGACGCGATGATGCTCGCGCAGTTCGATGGCACACGCACGCTGCACGAGCATGTGCTGGCGCTCAAGGCGGAAGGCGCGCTGCCGCCGGATACGGATGCCGAGCAGTTCGCGCGGTCATTCAGCCAGCTCGTGCTTGACGGAATTGTCGAGAGTGCGGCGTTTGTGAGCGACTGGCCCGGCATGTCGTCGACTCCACAGAATGTTTCGCGATGAACGCCATCTGCTCGGTGCGCTCACGTACCCACCGGACGTGGTAGTGCACGCACTGTGCGCTCCGTTATGTATGTTCCCTACGCAACACACGAGCGTACACGTTTCGTCAGCGCCCGGCCAATCCGATTCGCCTACCTGCACACATCATTCATGTCCATATCCCCGCCAGTCGCTGCTGCCATTGTGGCGACGCTCCTGCTGAGCGCCTGCTCTTCGAACGCCGATACCGAAGGGGGATCCGCTGTGAAGACGACGGGCCCAGACGGATGGCGCGTCTCCACAACGGGATTCGGCCCGCTCGAGGTCGGCCAGAGCGTGGCAATTGCCGCCGCCGCGGTGGGCGGCTCGTTTGCTGCGGCCGCGGGCGCGTCGCCGGCGTGCAGCTACGCCGAGTGGGCGTCCGCGCCGGAGGGTGTGCGGGTGATGCTGGTCAATGACACGGTCGCGCGCGTCGACGTGACGAGCACGACCGTGAGCACCGAGCAGGGTGCGAAGGTGGGCGACAGCGAGGGACGCATCAACTCGCTGTACGCGACCAAGGTGCTGATGATGCCGCACAAGTACACGACCGGCAAATACATGGTGATCACGCAGCCCGAGGACACGCTGCACCGCCTCGTGTTCGAGACGGACGGTCAGCAGGTCACG
>JBBQNT010000200.1:0-7320 GCA_038330215.1 Gemmatimonadales bacterium | reverse complement strand
CCATGCCAGTTCGCCGAAACCCCGCGTCAGTACCATCGTCCAGCCCACCCAGCCCACCTCGAACGCGATGAACAGGCCAATGAAGCCGATCATCGCCGATGGTGTCTTTTCGGCGATGCTGATCACCCACGCGAACAGCAGACCGATGACCACGAACATGGCGTAGTGGAAGACCGTATAGAGCAGGAAGGCAGCGGCCGAGCTCGCCGTGCCGCCATCGAGAAAAAGCGTGGCGAGCGAGGTGCCGAGCATGATCGGAGTGGACAGCAAGCCATCCGCGAATACATCGATGATGGCAAACCATATGGCGATCACCGTTGCACCAATCAAACCGGCGGAAACGCCTTCCTTGACGATCGAATTGCCTGCTGGGGACATGCGGACCGGGCCTCCACGGGGGACGGAACAGGAGCGCGTCACGCCTTACGTCAGGCTGTGGGCACGCGCAGGGCGGGTTGTTTCGAATCTTGAGGGGGGACGCCAATTGCGCCAGAGGCGACGCCGCCTGTAGCGCGCGCGGCATGCAACGATCCAGATTGTGTGGAGTGACGATCTGCTGACATCGCCTCAGCACTGCGCCAGTGGCGATCACTGATTCCTTCCCTGTACTAGCACCGCATGACGACTTCCCGTTCCCTCTCGCGGCGCTCAATTTCGCTCTCCGCGTTGCTGCTCGCCGCCGCGGCCTGCGGCGGATCGCCGGAGACCAGCGCCGGTGACGCGCCCAAGCAGGGCATGACGCTCGATCCGGCGGTCGCGTGCCGAGGCACGTCGCCGGGCGCGGCGCAGATCGCCGTGCTCGATTACATCAACACCGCCGAACCCAAGCCGCTTCGCTTCCTGAACGCGGCCGCAACCGATTCCGCACTGCCGGACGATGTCGCCCTGGTCGTGCAGGACAAAGGGCCCACCTTCTACTGGCTGCAGGACGAGAAGAACCAGCAGCAGATTCGCGAGAAGCTCGCCGGCGACGGCAACTGGGCGACCATGCTCGTGCTCGTGCGCGAGAACACTGATCACGGTGACGGCACCCATACCGTGCGCGTTGGCGGCCGCTACGTTGGGGAGCCGAATGACGGCGTGGTGAGTCCGGAGAAGCAGTACCAGCTGCGCTGTCAGGTGGACGGCACCACCGCCGTGTGGGCCATCGATTCGACTGCGGGCAGCGGCGGTTCATGACCACGCGCGAGCGCCTTCTCGCGCTCGACGTGTTTCGCGGCATGACGGTCGCCGGCATGCTGCTCGTGAACAATCCCGGAAGCTGGGGCGCGATCTATCCGCCGCTCGCGCATGCAGCGTGGCACGGTTGGACGCCCACGGATCTCATCTTCCCGTTCTTCTTGTTCATCGTGGGCATCACGACGCACCTCTCGCTCGCTGCTCGGCGTGCGCGGGGCGATGACCAGGGCACACTTGTGCGCCAGGTGCTGCGACGCGGCGCGGTGATCTTCCTGTTTGGACTTTTCTTGTCATGGTTTCCCGGCTGGACCTATATGCCCATCGCCGATCTTCCCGACGCCACGTTCGGTGACCGCGTTTTGCACCGCCTCGAGAATCTGCGCTATCTGGGCGTGCTGCAACGCATCGGCCTCGCGTACATCGCGGGCGGGTTGCTCACGCTGCGATTTGCATGGCGCGGACAAATGGTGCTCACCGCCGTGATCCTGCTCGGCTACTGGGCGTTGATGACGCTCGTGCCCGTTCCCGGAACCGGACAGCTCGGTGCGGCTCTGCTCGATGAACCGTCGATGGTGCTCAGCGCGTGGCTCGATCGCACGCTATTAGGCGAGTCGCACCTGTGGTCCGGATCGCGCACGTGGGACCCCGAGGGCCTGCTCAGCACGCTGCCAGCGGTGGGCACGGTGCTGCTTGGAGCGCTCACCGGTGCGTGGATCGGCTTGCGTGAGCGAGCGCTCGGCGACCGGCTGGCGGGTATGTTCGCGGTGGGGGCGATGCTGATGGTGGTCGGACTGTGCTGGCACTGGGTCTTTCCCATCAACAAGGGTCTCTGGACCAGCTCGTACGTGCTGTTCACCGGCGGCATGGCGTCCGTGGCGCTGGCGACGTGCCTCTGGGTGATCGACGCCATGCAGGTGCGCGGGTGGACGCGCTTCTTCGAAGTGTACGGGATCAACCCATTCGTCGCCTTCCTGGGCTCGGGCCTCATGGCGCGCGCACTCGGCGGCATGATCGCGTGGACCACGGAGAGCGGGCGCGTGACGCTGCAGCAGGTCATCTATCGCGAGGGCTTCGCGTCGTGGCTCGCGCCGCGCAATGCGTCGCTGCTCTACGCCATCGCGTTCGTTGCGCTATGGTTCCTCATTCTGTCCTTCATGCACAAACGCGGCATCGTCGTGAAGGTGTGAGTGTCACTGTGTGATACTTGAGCCCAGCGCGTGATCATCCCGAAAGGGGGCACGTGACGACACTTCAAGGGTAGCAGCACCCACTGCCTACTTCTGCTGGACAATCATGACCCACTTTTTTGCATATCGCCCGTCGCGCGCGTCCATTGCGCTGCTGCTTGTTGGTGCGCTCGCTGCGCCGTCCGCCGTACATGCGGGAGAACGACCCGCAGCGCATGCCGTCAGTGCCGCGATTTTTCAGGCGCGCACGCAGCCCAAGCGCCGCGCCACGCCAACTCGCAAGGCGGTGGCCAAACCCGCCGCTGCACCGCGAGTACTGCGCGCCACCTCGCCCGTCGGCGCCAATGCGCTCGAGTCGGACCTGGGCTACATGCTCAATGCGAAGACACGAAACGGCACGTGGGGAGCGATCGTGGTGTCGCTCTCGCGCGGTGACACACTCTTCTCCGTGTCCCCCGATACGCCGCTCGTGCCCGCGTCCACCATGAAGACGTTTACCGCAGCGCTTGCGCTCGAGCGCCTTGGTCCCGATCACGTGTTCTCCACCGACGTGCTGCGCGACGGCTCGCTGGGCCCTGACGGTGTGGTGCACGGCAACCTGATTCTGCGCGGTGACGGTGATCCGGCGCTCTCTCCGCGGTTCGTGCGCGGCGGGCGGGATGCGCCGATGGACATGCTGGCGCGTTTCGTGGCTGGCGCGGGCGTCAAGCGCGTCACAGGTGACGTGATCGCCGATGCAAGCGGCATGGAGGGACGGCGTATTCCCGCCGGCTGGCTCACTCGCTACACGGGCGCGGCGTACGCGGCGCCGTTCAGCGCGCTGTCACTCAACGAGAATATCGTGATCGTGGGCGTCTATCCCGAGAAGTCGGGCGACGTGTCCGTGCGGCTCGAGCCGGCGTCGAGTGGACTGCAGGTGGTCTCAAGTGTGCGCCGAGTGGCTGGTCGCGCGACGCGCGTGAGTGTGCGCATGGTGGGTGAATCGCAGGTGGTGGTGACGGGAACGATTGGCGCGTCGGCGGCACCGCATCGTGTGCAACTTGTGGTGTCGGACCCGGTCACGTTCACGGCGGGCGCGTTTCACGAGGCGCTGCGTGCGCAGGGCATCGAGGTCGCGGGTGAACTCAAGATCGGGCGCACGCCGGAGGGCGCGCAGCTGGTCACGTCCATGGCGTCCCCGCCGCTGTCGCGTCTCGTGTCGGTGATGAACCGCGAGAGCGTCAATCACTACGCCGAGCAGATCTTCCGCAGCGCCGCGCGCGGCCCGCTGCGCAATGAGCCCGGCTCGGCCGATCACGCGTACGCGCATTTGCGTGCCTTTGCCGAATCCAAGCTGGGCGTGGCGCCCAATGGGCTCGTGGCCACCGATGGCAGCGGATTGTCGGTGCTCGATCGCGTGACGCCGCGTTCGCTCGTGCAACTCATGAGCTACGCACACACGGCGCCCTGGTCGAGCGTGTTTCATGCGTCGCTCCCGGTAGCGGGCGAATCCGAGACGCTGCGCTCGCGCATGCGGGGCACCGCGGCGCAGGGGAACCTGCACGCAAAGACCGGCACCACCAACGACGTTATCTCGCTCTCGGGTTACGTGACGGCCGAGAACGGTGAGATTCTGGCGTTCGCATTCCTGTACAACGGCGCCGATCGCTGGAACGCCCGTGAGACGATCGACGCGATGGGTCCGACGATGGCAGCGTTTCGCCGCTGAGGTCGCCGCTGAGGTCGCCGCTGAGTCGCCGCTGAGTCGCCGCTGAGTCGCCAGCTAGCGCCGCTGCAGTAGGTGCTTCCGGCGGGCGGCTCCATCGGGCAGCGCGCCCCGCGAAACTCGCCGCGCACCGCGTGCCGGCGCCAGGTCCTGCGGGGCGCGCCTCACAGATGCGCTCGTGACGCTCTGCATCGCGGACGAACCCGTCGCGAATCCCTGAATCATGGCGCCGTTGAGGCCTACGGCAAATGCCCCGCCGCTTGCATCAGGCGCGCCGGTGACGGCCCACAGGAAATCGTTCGAGCCCGACGGCATCGTTTGCCACGTGGACCCGTTGTAGCGAACCACGGTGCCGGCGTCGCCGACCGCGTAGAGATCCGCGCCCACCACGCCCCAAACAGCGCTCAGAATTCGTGTCGTGCCCGACGGAGCTTCCGTCCACGTGCCGTTGTAGCGCATCGCAACGCCGGTGGCGAAATCACGTGCGCCGACACTGAGCGACTGCATTGAATCGGCGGCCCAGAGTCCCACGAGCACGTGGTTGACGCCCGCGTTGCGCGGAGTCCACGCGGAGCCGTTCCAGTGCAGCGCGGTGCCCGACGAGCCGACGGCATGTACATCGTTGGCCGAGGTGCCGTACACACCGTAGAGCGCTTCGCCCTGCGTGTACGCGACGTCCCAGTTCGAGCCATCCCAGTGCAGCACTTCGCCGCCGTCCGTCACGGCCCAGACATCGTTCGCGCTCGCGCCCCACATGGCGTAGATGTGCTCATTGGTGGGCGAGGACTGCAGCGCCCACGCGCTCCCGTTCCAGCGAATGAGCTGTCCGTTATCACCGCCGGCGAACGCCACCGACGACGACGCGGCCCAGACGGTGTTCAACCGTTCGAGCGTGGGCGCGGTCTGCCGTATCCATGTGGTACCGTTGTAGCGGTAGATGAATCCGAGCTCGCCCACGGCAATCGAGTGCGAGGCGCTCGTGCTCCACACGTCGAGCAGGTCGGGCGTGAGGCTGAGTGTGGTCCACGCGTTGGTGGACTGCCGGCGCATCACGAGTCCGCGCTGGCCGCCCACCCACAGTCCGCCTCCGGCGTCCAGTGTGGCGGAGAGGAAACGCGTGCGATAGGGCGGCGCCACATCGATCCAGAGTCCGCTTGAGCGCAGCAGCGCGACACTTTCGCCGGTGGCATAGAGCTCGCCCTGCGGGTTGCCCGTGATTGAACGCAGTGCCGAGGACGTGCCACTGCCCTCGGGCTCGAAGCCCGCGCCTGTCCAGCGCACCACGGTGCCGAGCTCGCCAACAGCAAACGCGGTGACGGTGCCATTCTGCGCGCCGAGCACGTCGTGCAGGACTTCGGTGGTGCCAGACGGCACCGCCGTCCACGAGCCCGCTTCCCATTTGCGAATGGTGCCGCCCTCACCCACGGCAAAGGCGAAGTTCGCCGTACCCCACACGCCACGCAGGTTGGCGTTGCTGCCGACGAAGCTGGCGGTCCAGCCGCCGTTGATGAGTCGCACCGCGTTGCCGCCCGCACCGGCCGCCCAGGCGTCGTTGGCGCTGTGCATCCACACATCCTGCAGCGTGGCGGTGATGCCCGAGCTCTGCGCGGTCCACACGCTGCCGTTGTAGCGCACGATGACGCCGTTGGTACCGACGGCGGTGATGGCGCTCGGTGAGACGCCGTGCACGGCCTTGAATGACGTGTTGAAATCCGCGCCGCGCGCCGAAAGGGCCCACTCCGCGCCGTTCCAGCGATACAGATCGCCCAGCGAGTTTACAGCGTAGGCAAGCGATTCCGACGAGGCCCAGAGCGAGACAATGTCCTCGATGAGCGGACCGCCCAGGCGCGCCGCGGACCATGTCGCCGCGAGCCGCGGCGCGACGGTGACGCGCACCGAGTCGCTGCGCGTGGCATCGGCGTTGGGGGTTGCGATGAGGAATGTCGTGCCGTTGCCGACGGCATTCACCACACCTTGCGCGTTGATCGTCGCGACCGAGGCGTTGCGCGTCGTCCACGTGAACCCGGTAGGAACGCCGGGGTCGGCACTCACGCTCGCAGCAATGCTGGTGCTGCCGGCCGAGGTGAGGCCCACAGTGTGGGTGCTCAGCACCATGTCAATCGGACGCGTCGTAACGGTGACCTGTGCGAGCGATTCGCGCGTGCTGTCGGAGGTCGAGCGTGCGCGCACGGTCGCGGAGCCTATGCCCACGGCGGTCGCGACACCCTGCGCATTGACGGTGACGACGGCCGGATCACTCGACGACCACGCGATCGCGTTGGACGCGCCCTGGTCCACGACGACGGCGGCGGTGAAGGTCTGGTTCTGTCCGATGATGAGTTGCTTGCCGGCCGGCGACACGATGATGCTGCGAATCACGGGTAGTACATGCACGATCGCCTCGGCGCGCAGCGTGCTGTCGGCGGCGCTGAGCGCGACGATCACCGCATTGCCATCGGTGATGCCGGTAACCACACCCTGCTGTGTGACCGAGGCCAGCAGCGGGTGATTGCTGCGCCAGATGATGCCGGTCGCTTCGCCTTGATCCACGAACGCCTGCGCGGTAAGCGTACGCGACTCACGCTGGCCCACACTCATTTCGGGTGGCGTCATGATGACGCCGCGATCGGGCATGACCGAGATGACGGCACTTGCACTCAGCGTCGGGTCGCTCACGCTGCGCGCGACGATCGTCGCCGTGCCCGGTGTGATGCCGGTGACAACGCCAGCCCCAGATACACTGGCAACGGTCGGTGTGCTGCTCTTCCAGGTGACGGCAGTGGACGCGCCTTCATCGGCGCTGACGCTGGCCGCGATGCCCGTGGTGCGGCCCACGCGAATGGCGCCGGTCGTGGGATTCACGGTCACAGCAAACGCGGCGCGCACGAGCACGGTGACGCTGCTACTGACAGTCCCGCTGCGCACGGTGAGAATGGCAACGCCGCGTCCGCGCGCGGTGATCGTCGCCGTGGCGCCGGTTCCCGTCACGGTGGCGACGTTGGGTGCGTCAGTCGTCCACGTGTACGACGCGCCTTCGATCGCCACGCCCTTGTTGTCGCGAACGAACGCCGTGGCTGCACTCGTGGCTTCCAAGGTGGTAAACGTCACGGCCGGTACCGACACCGTGATCGATGCGGGCACCGGAGCGGTCGGCTCGACCGGCCCGTCGCCGCCGCTGCACGCCGACAATACGGCGAAGCAGCCTGTCGTGACCGCGATCGTCCCTCGCGTCGCGCGCGACATCGCACG
>JBBQNT010000199.1:0-7343 GCA_038330215.1 Gemmatimonadales bacterium | reverse complement strand
GCCGGCGGCTTCGCGCTGCAGGCCCGCGACGTGCGAGGCGGCGCCCAGCTGCTCGATCAGGTGCTCACCTTCGTGCACCTGCGCTACGTCGACACGCTCGACGCCAACGCGCTCTACGAGAAAGCCGCCCGCGGCCTCGTGAAGGAGCTCGGCGATCCGTACACCGAACTCTTCTCGCCCAAGCAGATGGAAGAGTTCACCCGCAATACCAACGGGCGCTACGCGGGCCTGGGCATGGAAATCACGCCGATCGGCGCCTACGTCACCGTCGGCAAAGTCTTCCCGGAGACGCCTGCTGAGCGCGGGGGCGTCATGGAAGGCGATCGCATCATCCAGATCGACACCTTCCCGGCACGTGGCTGGACCACCCAGCAGGTGCAGAACAAGCTGCTCGGCCTGCCCGGCACGCAGGTCAAGGTGGTCTTCGCACGTCCCGGCGTTACCGAGCCGATCCGGCAGAGCTTCAAGCGCGCCGAGGTCAAGGTTCCCGCCGTGCGCTACACGCTCATGCTCGACGAGCGCACCGGCTACATCCCGATCGAACGCTTCAGCGAGAATACCACGTCTGATGTGGCCGCGGCGGTCAACTCGCTGCGTGCTCGCGGCGCCAAAGGTATCATCCTCGACGTGCGCGGAAACCCGGGCGGCATTCTCGACCAGGCCATTTCCACCACCAACCTGTTCCTGCCGCAGGGCAAGGAAGTGGCCAGCGTGCGCGGACGCGGAGACATGCAGCGCTTCGTCTCGGAAGCGCAGCCGCTCGCGGGCGACATTCCGCTCGTCGTGCTCACAGACGGCGGCTCAGCGTCCGCATCAGAGATCGTAGCGGGCGCATTGCAGGACTATGACCGCGCCTTGGTGCTCGGTACCACGTCGTTCGGCAAGGGTCTTGTGCAGTCGCTCTACCCGCTCGACGGGGGCTACGCGCTCAAGATCACCACGGGCAAGTGGTACACACCCAGCGGTCGCTCCATCCAGAAGGAACGCAAGCAGGGTGACGCGATCATGCTCGACGCGATCGCCGACACAGCCCTCACCGATACGACCGTCGCCGATCGTCCGAAGTACAAGTCCGAGGGCGGACGCGTGGTCTACGGCGGCGGCGGCATCACGCCGGACGTGATGATCATGCCCGACACCATCAGTTCCGCCGAGCAGGCCGTCGCGCGTATCGTGCTGCCCAAGATGGGCACGTTCTTCAGTGTGCTCGGCGAACTGGCGCTCGAACTCAGGGGCAAGGTCCAGCCGGACTTCGAACTCCAGCCCGAGTGGTCCGAGACGGTCTATACCCGCCTCGACACCGCCGGCATCGAGATCGACCGTGAGGTGTGGAACGCTGGCCGTCGCTGGACCGACCGCTACCTTGAGAACCGCATCGCGCGCACCGCGTACGGCGACACGCTCGCCAAGCGCCGAGAGATCAAGGACGACAACCAGCTCCGTAAAGCCATGGAGTTGCTGCGCAAGGGTAATACGCAGGCCGAGCTGTTCGTGGCCGCCAAGGCTGAAGCTGCGCGGCCGCAGGGTAGCGCGAGCAATCGCGGCAGTATTCGCTAGTTAAGGCACGCGTCGCCCGCTCCGTTGGACGGCGCGAGCAAATGGCAGGCTGTTATCACGACTGGCCTGGCCGTTCGTTCTAACGGACTCGTGCTGGTGTACGTTCGTGCAGCCGGCGGTGGAGGAGCGCCCGTAATTCCAGTCCGCTGCTCGGCCGTGAGCGCAGAGAAGTAGCCCGTCGGTCTGTACGACTTGCGATCATCGGTGACGTGCAAAATGCGCGACTGGTCCAAGTCGACGACGACACTTCCCTATTGATGGCGCCGGCGAAAACTCTTTGCATCGATGTCGATCCTGGCGACTGGTGCGACGGTTCGTCGTTGCAATCCACGGCGCACCGCGCGTTGCATAATGCCGCAGCCTTCCTCCCACGACAGACCGAGTCGCCATCCGACGGCTATCGGTATCGCCTTTTGCAACCACGCAATCACGAGGCTCTCAACGAGCAACGTGAAGAGCGAGCCGGGTTCGGTCTACGGAACCGGAATCGTGCTCACGCCACGCGGGGCACGCGCGCGCACAGCATCGTACGAAACGGGCACGTATCCAGCTGGCCCCACCGTCGCTCCACCTGATCAGAGATCGCTGCCGGTAGGTCAGAGTGTGGACTCGCAAGTGCCGTCCCCGACACCACGCTCACCCACACGTCAACTTCCGCCTGCGCTTCGCGAAGTGCAACGCTTTTTCCGTCCACGGCTGCTGCAATCCTAAAATCGTCTGATACAACCCGCGATCGTGCATCGCCGTGCCTCCAAGCGCTGATGTAAGCCCGGAAGCTATCGACGCACTCTATTTCCTGAAGAGCCCAGAAATGATTCCGGCGGTGGCTACCTCGTTGATGTTGCACGCGTCGACCAGCCCTTGGTGAAATCCAACATGTAGCGGAACGAAGCGGAGGCTATTCGCCGGGGCGAGATTCGTGACGTTCACTGTGATCTTTTTGCGCCGCGCTACTGCGCTACTCACGGCTGTGGCGAGGGCGACGACACAGACCGCCGTACTGAGGAGGGGTCGTAGCATGGTCTCTGACTCCGGTTGTGTAGGGAAGTGGATACATAAAGTGCGAACAGATCTCACGCCGGTTCAGCTGCACGCCACGGTGCTGGACGAAGGCATCTTCGTGTGTGTTGTGCGGATGCGCTATCGGCTGCTGGCGAGTGCGCACGAAGTGCAAGCCCGGCGGAAGCAGCGCACGCATGCGCAGTTCGCCGTCCCGCGCCTTGTGACCAAGCACTCGAATCACCCATCGGCGTGGGCTGTGACGGATCTCATTGGTGTGCCTACAATGTGGTCGTGTTGACAGCACGTTGAGTGAGTGCCAAGCGGCCGAGCTCGCTTGACATCGCGCGAACGGTGTGCCGACCTTTCGTATGTCTGCCGCCGTGATCGTGAGCATCATTTTCCATACGCTGCCATGTACGCTTCTCTCACGGTGGTCACGCTTGTCACGGAGTCGACTCGCAGAGCAGTCGATGCTGCCATTGCGCGAGGACTGACGACCCTATTGTTCCGCCACGCGCCACGCGCCACGCGCCACGCGCCACGGGTGTCGGTCTCGGTGCACCATGCGACAGATCTGACATCGCTGTACGCGCACTTCGACTACACGACGCGCTGCTGCGTTGTCGTTGACGTCTCACTCGCACGAGCGCTCGTTCACCAGGCGGCGGCTCGCGGATTGATTCAGTCGTTACTTGGGATCGTCGCCGGGTGGGATTGTGCGCTGCTTCTGATGTACGAGTCGGATGCAGCGGCGCTCGAGGCGCTCTGGAACTCCCCAACGGCGCGGCGATGCGCTCCCGTCGCTCGTGACGCGGCCTCGATCGAGACGCTGCAGCTCATCCTGCAACACGTCTGGCACCAGACCGCGCATCTGGCCCCGGTCCAGGTTACCGCCGTATCGCCACAGCTGGCGCTCGCGCTCACCCGTCTGCCCGCGGCAGCGCGCGCTATTCTCTGGCAAGCGCTTCGGGCGCCCGATGACTGGACCGTGGATCGGCTCGCGGCGACGTTCGGGATCACGCGCCGATCGTTCGAGCGGCAGTGTCGTCGGTGGGGATTGCCGTCGCCGTCGGTACTCTTGCATCGCCCGAGCGGGGACAAGTCGGGGAGCGAGCACCATTGAAGTCGGAGTGCCAATGTTTATCCAGCACGTGTTCGGACGATTGGGCGAACTTCCTCACCTCGAAAATGTCGCATGAAGTGTCGCATATTCTCCGTTGCAATCGAGCGCCGGAGCGGTGAATACTCATCTTGTACGCGTGACTCGTTGGTGCGGCGCGTCAAACTTGCAGACCGCTCGCTTTCGCAAACGCGCGAAGGTCTGACTCACTGGTTGCGCTTTCGTGGTTCACTACGAGACACGCTGATGCGACGAATGATTCGCGGAGCCTTAACACTTGTACGGAACAAGCGGCGCGGTTCGAGGCGCTTACGCATTGCCTAAGACTGACACCCCCGAACCAATCGAACCCAGTTCGCGCTGTGAAGACGCCACCCCCACGTATCTATTCACCCGAGGCCCATCGGCATGAAACGTCATACTGGGCGCATCACACTCTTCAATCGCTTTCCCGCGATGCAACCTGTCGCGGGTCACGTCGAATCCACCACGCGGAGATCGGCCGTCATTGCGCTCGCGCTCTGTACGGCGTTCGGCGCTGTGAATGCGCAAAACAGGCTGTCGCGCGCGGTGGTCACTAGCTGTCCCGACTGCGAACTGTCAGTTGCAAAAATCTCCACGATACAAGACGGTCCTGAGCTTTCGCTGGGATCGAACCCTGCGGTGCAGATGCTGGACGATTCGCGAGCAGCCGTCTGGGGCCAAGGCATTGAGGGCTTCCTTGAATGGAACGTTCTGCGTGGGAGTACTCGGCAAGTTGGCAGGAATGGAGCGGGCCCCGGCGAGTACCGTCGCGTCAGCAACGTGCAACCCCTTCCTACTGGAGGCGTCCGTGTTTCCGACGTCTCGCTTCGACGCATGACGATTCTGGACTCTGGATTGGTGCTCCGAAAAAGCTTTCCACTGCAGGCTAGAGACCAGCAGTCACGCAGTGTCTGGTCACCGAACGGCTGGCTGATCATTGGTGGGCCGTATCAGACGCCCGCCGCTGCTGGATTCGCGCTTCACGCGCACTCACAAGCTGGCGTGTATGTCCGGAGCGCCGATTCGCTGGGCGCGAGCTATTCAAGGGGCGATGATGCGCGACTCTCGCGCCGATTGCTGGATGCAGGAGTGCGCGGATTCTGGTCAATCCGTCCGAGCGAGTCGACGTTGGAGCGCTGGAGCTACAACTTGCGGCGAGAGGAGCGATTCCCACTACCGAGCGGAGACCTTGCCCTCGCGAGCGCGCCAGCGTGGCCGTTGGGTCCCGACGCGCCTCCGCCGGAACTCATTGCGATCGCCGCCTACGGTCCCGATACACTTCTGGTGCTGACCCGCATCTCCCGCGAGCCTTGGCCGAAAGTGAATCGCCAGCAGTTCAGCGAAGGCGGCCGCAGCAGCACCGTATATCAAATTTCGCCAGACGACGCGGATCGATACTTCAGCACTCGCCTACAGCTGCTACACGTCAGATCGCGCAGAATCATTACAGAGAGCTCAGTGCAAGGACTCTACTTCAGTGCAGGGGACCGATATCTGCAGCGCACAAGTCGGGGACGCGACGGTGAGACCGTGCTGCATCTCTTGAGGGTCGAGTTGGTATTCAAAAATTCACAACAATAAGCGAGGTCAGAATGCGAGTCAAAAATCTCATCCTGGGGATGATGGCAGCAACGGCTTTTCTGTCAGCGGTGTTGATGAGCGACGCTGAAGCGCGAGCGTTGGAGCACTTCGACGATTCTTGCAACATTGACTGTCACTCGGTGACTGAAGTAACGCCGGGCGAGTGCTGGCCAGGACATCACTGGGCGCAGAGCGGGGGATCGGGAGGCGGGATTCCGCACAAAGATCCGGAGACCTGCTTCCCCGGAACGTGTGCGGAACAGCATGAATGCGGGAACCCGGGAGAAGGAGAGTTCGACGCGTTGCTCGCAACGCTGCTCCACTCGGCCAACGAGAAGAATCAAGTTTCTGATAGACTCGTTCGGAAGGTACTCACTCTCGATAACAGTCGCATTCGATTCAACCATGAGCGAAGTTTGCTTCAAGCGTTCGACTGCGTAGGCGGTGTGCTTGCGCAGGTTCCTCTCACCGCGCAGCAGATGAACATCGCGCATGTCGCTCGGGGCACCACAACCATGGTTCGCGCGAACTAGCTTTTGATGCTCACACGGCGGATACCACTCGACCCGACCTGCCGACCGCGTGAATGCGAGACGAAGTTATGGCTGATCAATGCGCCTGGAGAGCAGCGCCTTATGGAGGATCGTCCACTCGATCACTGATAGTTCGGATATTGAGCGACATCTCACCCGCGAGAGTCGCACTCCCCCTCGTACTCGTTCCCGCGAAGGATTCGTTCCAGCGATCGCAGTAGGGCCGCCGTGCCATCCTCGCAACGCGCGTGGGAGTTGAAGCCTTAGCTCGTCGGTCGAATCCTTCAACGCCGCATCGCACGTGCAGCCGCACGCTTGCCTTCAGTAGGTCAACCGATTGCCTCCACCACGGCGCCATCGCAATTGGCTCACCGGCGTCGCGCAAAATCTCTCAGTTCCCTCACGAAGTGAGATTTTACAACGCTCCGCGCTTGCTTCATCTACACCTCGCTGAAGCACAAGGCTTCAGAGAGTCACACGCAGCTCTTGCTCGACGCGTCTGCGTCGAACATGGAAACACAAGGCGTGCGTATTGATCACCTGCACTTGACCGAACGCGACTCTCCGCCGGGCATCTATCCGGACATGACGGAGCATGGATGGCCGAGCGATCCGCGGCCTCTGTTGTGGGAGTAGGGCGTTCTCTGGAAGCAACGCATTCCCTTCCATGAACGACGATCCGCATTGCGATTCCAAGATTCCACGAGGAATGTGATCCCGGGCCTACGAGCCCGCTGCCAGTGACATATCCGTCTGGCCTCTACGTGCAACAATGGTGCGTGGACCCACCAATTGGACGATTGGACTCTCCATCGGCGCAGCGACGAGCAGGAGTGCAACCAGGGAAATCAGCGAGACCGGACTTCCCTTCACTTGCAGTGGCGACGACTCCAGCTGGGGCGCTGTCACAGGAGTGCAACGCGCTCGAAGCGGTGACCATGCCCCTTGCGGCATGCTGGGGACTTCGCGTTGGCATGGAGCTCATGCAAGAGCTCACAGCGCTCGTCGATCGGTTCCCTGTCCTTGGAGCACACGTCGGAGTTGTGCGGCGCCCGTGACGCCACTGGATTGCGACGGCGAAATTGAGGGTGAGAGAGCCCACGAGCTCGTTCGGCGGATCACGAAACGCGCGCGAGAGAATCGGGCGTGATGCCTCCGTGATCCTACGGATTGCCCCAGCCCCCGCACGTCGATACGCTGCGCCATGCCTGTCAATCCAATCTTTCGCATCCCGGCCGCCCTCGCCGCCGCCCTGCTGCTCGCCGCCTGTGGCGCGAGCGCTGATTCCAACGCCGCCGCCGCTATCGATTCGACAACGGCGTCGCCCTCCGTCACCATCGAACCCGAAGCCGCCGAGAGCCCGTACCTCGCCAACCTCCGCCAGCTGACCTTCGGCGGTGAGAACGCCGAGGCCTACTGGAGCGCCAACGGGCAGTACATCACGTTCCAGAGCACCCGCGATGGTCGCTCCTGCGACCAGCAGTACGTCATGCGCGCCGACGGCTCCGATGTGAAGCAGATCTCCG
>JBBQNT010000198.1:0-7365 GCA_038330215.1 Gemmatimonadales bacterium | reverse complement strand
CGCAGGCCTCGTGCTTACCGGTGGCGGCGCGGCGCTCGAAGGCGTCGCGGAGCTGGCTGCCGATGTGTTCAGCGTGAACGTACGTGTTGGTCTGCCGAGTGGACGGTTGAGTGGATTGCGCGAACTGGTGGACGAACCGCGTTTTGCAACGGTGACCGGGCTTGCGTTGTACGGTGCGCATCGCGTGGCGCTGGGTGGTGCGGTGGTGCGGCGCGCGGGCTTGTCGGGCACGAGCGTGGACAAGCTGGCGCAGCGGGTGAAGGACTGGTTGCAGGACTTCTTCTAGTCCCGTTCCAGACTCCGGCCCTGGCTGCATGCAACCGTGCTCCGCGGTCGCCTCGCTTCTGATCCCACTGGTGTTTGTCGGCGTGCCCCCCATCGGACGGTCGGGCGGCGGGCCGGGCGAGTTTCTTGGTGCACCGCAGTTCACGCTGCTTGCTGACGATAGCGTGGCGACATTCTCTGCGGGCCGTCTTTCCATCTTCACTCCCGAAGGAGCGTTCGCACGCAGCGCGCAGATTCGCGCATGCGATCAAGTTCGCGGCACGCTACTGGGAGCGGTGGGTGCCAGCCACGTGCTTTTCTCCGATGCGCCGCGCAGTTCCGGTGGCGGACTGCGTGCGCGAGACCCTATTGAAGTCTGGCGCGTACATTCAGCCTCGGCGGGGATGTCACGGGCGTTCATCGCGCCTCGGGAACCGATACCGCCACCGATAGTCAACGTTCGCCGGACGAGCGGTGGCGTCAGAGTGCAAAAGCAGGTGATCAAACCGTCGCGGCCCTATCCGGCTGCACACATCGTCGCGGGCACTGGTCGCGTCGCCATCGTTGAGGATTCCACGTGGAAGATCACCCTGCGCGACTTCGCCGGCCGTGCGCTCGGCGAGATTGTCTGGCCGAATGCGGAACCGTCGCGCGTTCGGGACGCACTCGCCAGCGGAAGTTTGCGTGATGGCAAGTGCTCTTCGACTCTGACAACCGCCTTTGGGTGCAGGAAGTGCTTCCGTCGGCTCGGGGTCAGTCACGCTGGACGATCTACGGATTGACGGGTGTCGCGCTCGGATACGCGATATTTCCGGCTCACGTCCACGTCGCGACCATCACGCGTGGTCTCATCGTTGGCACTGCGCGCGACGACGATGATGTTCAGAGCGTGGTGGTCCATCTGCTGGAGCGACCTCAGTAGCAGGCGCCTTCGAGGATCCCACCACCGTTGCTGACACGTCCTGCATCGGTTGCATTGTAGCTCTAGCCCGCTTCAATTTTGGAGCACTGCCGACGCATTCCTTTCATCTTTGAGTGCTCACTTGCTCAAATTGCGAGTGAGTTGCACGTGACGAAGAGTCTGCTAACCCCGCCAGAGCAGCGGTCGCACCTCGCTGCGGCAGCATTCGGGAACGAGCTCCCGGAGCGGTTCGAGCGATTGCGTCGCCTTGCCGAGAAAGTCGGTGGTGGCCGACACCTCGAATGCGCGCGGATGACCGGACCACGCCTCCGCAATTCGTTCGTCAATCGCGCGCGCCTCGTCATGCGTTTCGGTTCGCAGCGGGTTGTCCAGGTTGTAGTGGTTGACTTCGGTGGGCGTTCGCAGGTGGATCACGGCGTAGTATCGCGCGAGCTCGGCCTCACGTGAGGTCTGCACCGCCTGCCACAGGCTGCACTCTCCCATCCAGTAGGCTGAACCGTCCGGCGTACCGCGATCGCACAGCACGAGTGCCGCAGACGTCGGCTCGATGGTGGCTTCGAGCGCGTGTTGCACATGGAAGATCGCCTGCTGTGCGGCGTGTCGAATCCGCGGCAGCCCGTTGCGTGGGAAGTGCCCGCCGAAGACGATGCCTGCGGCCTCCGGCAGTGTCCTGACGTGCGCGCAGAAGAACTGCTTGGCCAGCTCGAGCACGGCCGACTTGGCCGCGCCCGGACCGCCTGTGAGCATCACGCGTCGTCCCTCGTGGGGCACGGTGCAGCTGCACTGGTTCATGGTGCCACCGAGTGGAGCACCCGGAGGAACACCGACCGGCGCACCGAACGACGCGCGCGACCTCGCCACGAGCGACGTGACGCATTGCAGGACAGGCAAGAGTGCCAACCAGCTGGGGAGTGCGTGCAAATCTGCATCCCTGAATCTGCCTGCGTGTGCGCGGTCTTTCTCGCTCGGCCACGACCGGGCACGGTGTCGACTGCCGAGTCTCCCGTCCAACACGCGACGCCGGTCCACCCCGGTGAAACGTTCCGCGACGAGAATCGGTCCGACTCTGGCGAATGTTGCCTCGAGACGATACCATCTCGCCGTCCGCGTCACCTCCGCCGTGTGGCGACAACATCCCGCCGTGCTCTTACCGCACGCCGCACGCGCGGAAAACCGCCTCGCGACAGGGTTCATCAACAGGAGCTGCATGAACGGTCCGGGAGATCGTCGCCCGCGCGTCGCCGCACTCATGGCGGCACTCGCGCCGTCAATGTTTTCGGTGGCGTGTCGTGCAGGAGACAACAATCGCCGCAGTGACGCCGCGGCCGCCGAGAACGCACGCGCCGGCATCGTGCTGCCAACGACGACCCGCGACAGCGCCGGCATCGAGCAGCTGTCGTTCACCGCGCACGACTTCGCGCGGGTTCCGCAGTTGTTGCTCGACAGCGTGCCGATCGCTGTGGCCGGTGGAGCGAACGGTAGCGGCGAATTCGATCTGACCTATGCGCGCGAAGTGCATCTCCTGTCGGACAACCGGCTCGTCGCGTTCGCAGGCGTCGGGGCAAAGCTGATGATCTTCGGCGCGGATGGATCGGAGCAGCGCGTCATCGGGCGAGTCGGCCGCGGACCGGGTGAGTTCATGCGCCCGGGCGGTGTGGTCGTGCTGCCCGGAGACACGTTGTTCCTCAGCGATGTGCCGAACCGGCGGCTCAACTGGGTGTTGCCCGACGGTCGCTTTGTGCGCATGCCAACGATGAACTGGGCGAGTCTGGTACGTCGCGGGGAGCGACTGGCCGGCGTTTTGCCGGACGGCCGCGTGGTCCTGCACTCCTCCGGGCTGGTGCCGTCGAGCGAATCGGATACGGTGTTCCGCAGCATGGCATCAGTCGTCGTGCAGCCCATGGATGGCGAGAGCCGGCAGGTCGCGGAACTCCCGGATCTCGCGGTAGCGACGATCAACATGCGCATGCGTGGGCGTGATCAGTCGCAGAACGTCGTGCTCGGCTTCACACCGTATGCGCACGTCGTGCTCTGGGACTCAATGATCACATCAAGCTCGGGCGATCCGTATCGCATCACGATGCGCGCGTCCTCGGGTGCGATTCTCCGCGAGCTCAGCATGCCGTTGCAGCATCGACCGGTAACGGCCGCCATGAAAGCCGACGATCTTGACGCGCGTCTACAGCGCATCGAACTGAGCAGGAGCGAAGGCGGCGGTGAGACCAAGACGAAGGACGAAAGCAGGCAGGTCGCCCGCCTAACCCCATACATGGACTCGCTGCCGCTCATCCTGGCGATGCACACAAGCCCGGACGGCACACTCTGGGTCGTCGATCGCGCCGCCGTCAGCGGCATCGATGGCGCCGTGGCCACCGCCTTCCGCCGCGACGGCGCGATGCTCGGACGGGTCAAGCTCGCGGAGGGCCAGTACCCGTTCGCATTCGGCACCGATCGCGTGGTGCTGCGCGTGATCGACGACGACGATGTGGTCGCCCTGCGGGTGCACCGTTTTTCGCGGCCTCTGCAGCAAGAGCAGTAGGGCACATCACAACGCTGCGCGCGAGCGCGCTTGTGTGGACAAATGCTCTTGACAGCACTCGTACTTTGGGGCGAATAGCGAATGTCTGTGCAGTGGTCGCGTCATCGCGAACGCGCACCTATATTCCCGACCGGATCCGTGCCCGCCCTTGGTTGTGACGCCGCCTCCCGGCATCACAGGCCAACCGCGCCACCCCTGCAACGTGATCGCCCCGATGGAGCTACCCCGCATGCCGTTCGAGTTGGATCAGAGTACGTCGCAGAACGCCCGCATGAAGGTGGTGGGCGTCGGCGGAGGCGGTGGGAACGCAGTCAATCGCATGATCGAGGAGCATCTGGAGGGTGTCGAGTTCATTTCGGTGAACACCGATGCACAGGCGCTCATGCATTCCAAGGCCGACGTCAAGATCCAGATCGGCAAGAAGCTCACGCGCGGACTCGGTGCCGGCGCGCGACCCGAGATCGGGCGCCAGGCCATGGAAGAGAGTAAGGAGGAGCTCGCGCGCGTGGTGCAGAACACCGACCTGGTGTTCATCACGTGCGGCATGGGAGGCGGTACGGGTACCGGCGCCGCGCCGGTCATCTGCGGACTGGCCCGCGAGGCCGGTGCCCTGACGGTCGGCATCGTCACGCGTCCATTCCTGTTCGAAGGGCGCAAGCGCATGCGTCAAGCCGAAGAAGGCATCGCCGAGATGCGCAAGCATGTGGACACCATGATCGTGGTGCCGAACGAGCGACTGCTCGCGGTGGTGGGCAAGGGCATTCCGTTCCACGAGGCGCTCAAGAAAGCCGACGAAGTCCTGCTGCACGCCACGCAGGGCATCTCGGTGCTCATCAGCGACACGGGCCTTGTGAACGTGGACTTTGCGGACATGCGCACCGTCATGCAGAACGGCGGATCGGCGCTCATGGGCACGGGTGTCGGACGCGGTGAATCGCGCGCCACCGAGGCCGCCCAGCAGGCCATCGCCTCCCCGCTGCTCGACAACGTGTCCATTGCCGGTGCCACGGGCGTCCTGGTCAACATCACCGGCGGCGAAGACCTCACGCTCGGCGAAGTGCACCAGATCAACGAGATCGTGCAGGATGCCGTGGGCGACGACGCCGAGTTCATTTTCGGCGCGGTGCACGAGCCTGCCATGCACGGCGAAATTCGGGTCACGGTTATCGCCACCGGCTTCGACCGGCTGCTTCAGGGCGGATTCGGGAACGGCGCGCTGTCTCACGGGTTTTCAGGTACGTCGCAGCATACTCAGCCGTCACAACGTAATAATCCGGCGGTGCTGCCATTCCCGGCTCCACGGGACCGTGCCGCCGCTGTGAGACCTCCGGTGGCTCCCGGTCGTCCAGTCAGGGAAGGGGTCACTCCGCCGCCTCCGGTGGCGCGTCCGATCCGCCCAAATGTGACACCGGCCAGTACTGGAGAGCTCGACGATATGGAAATTCCGACCTTCATTCGGAGACAGATGGATTGAATAAGGCGCTCTCGAAGCTGCTGGTCGTCGGTACCCTCGGGGTACTGGCGGCCGGTGCACTAGCCCTCGGGCGTCCGGTCCCGCAACGTGCCGCTGGCGAGCTCCTCGTCGTGAGTGAGCCGTCCGAGCCGGTCGCTGCGATCCAGACCGATACGATCCACCGCGGTGAGCCCCTGCTCGCTGTGCTCCAGCGCCTTGGCTTGGGCCACGATCAGGCCAATCAGGCCATTGCGGGTCTTTCGCTGCTGGACGCGCGCAAAGTACGCGCCGGCACCGAGGTCATCGCGGTTGTGCACCCCGATTCGGGCGTGCAAAAGTTCACCTTCCAGCTCGCCATCGACCGGGTCGTGAATCTGGTCCGCAGCGGCGATGTCTGGACGGAATCGGAGGTACGGCTGCCGTGGACCACCGATACGGTTGTGGTGGCCGGCGTGGTGGCCTCCACGCTCACGGGGGCGATCGTCAACGCTGCCAAGGAGTTCCCCGAAAAGGCGCGCGTGGAACTGGCATACGGTATCGCTGACGTGCTGGAGTATCGCGTCGATCTCAGCCGCGACCTTCGTGTGGGCGATTCAATCACGGTGCTGGCGGAGCGCGAAACCGCTCCCAATGGATTAGTGCGTGTTGGCCGCATTCTCGCCACGCGTGCGAAGATTGCAGGCAACGCGATCGACGCGATTCGCTTCGACGACGAAGAGGGTCGCCCGCAGTTCTACGACGCCGAGGGCAAGAGCCTGCGTGCCGCGTTCCTGCGAGCACCGCTCGAGTTCCGCCGTATCTCCAGCGTCTTCGGTTCCCGGAAGCATCCGGTGCTCAAGACCTGGCGCCAGCACAACGGCATCGACTACGCGGCGTCTACCGGCACGCCGGTGCGTGCCATCGGCAACGGCAAGGTGATCTTCGCCGGCTGGAAGGGTGGCTACGGACGCACCATTGAAATCCGCCATACCAACGGCATGGTCACACGCTACGGCCATCTCAACTCCATCGCCAAGGGTATTCGCAGCGGCGCCGCCGTGAGCATTGCGAAGACCATCGGCACCGTCGGCATGACCGGTCTCGCAACGGGACCGCATCTCCACTTCGAGACGCTCATCAACGGTGTGCATCGTGATCCGCGCACGGCGCTGCGCAACATTGGCGGTGAACCGATTCGCGTCGCCGACCGCGCCGCCTTCGCAATGCGCCGCAGCGCCCTTTTCGCCGATCTCGATGCCCGCGTCTACGCACTGCGCGACGCGGCGCCGCGCAGGGGCATCGATGCCGCGGGCGTGCTGCCCAACCCGCAGTCGCGCGCGACTGGCGCTGGGCACTGAGCACCTCGTTCACTCGCCCGCACTGCGGGCGAGTGCCGCACACTTCGCACTCCATATCTCGTGACGCGCGCTTCGTCCCTTACTTCGTGACGACGCGCGCGTTGTCGTGCAAGGTGCCCTCGTGACCCGCTGGGCCTTCGCCGCCGCACTCGCCCTCGTCGGTGCCTGGATTACCTACGGGCCGCTCTGGCGCTCGCGCGCGGGGGCGTCGTCACACGACATGGCGCGTCCCGTCGCGCCCGCACGGTGGGCGCTCATGCTCGGCGCGCTGCGCGGGCTCGCCTACCTCTGCCTGCTCGGCCTGCTGCTCGGCGCCCCATGGGGCAAGGCCGACCCGGAAGCGCCGCTGCCCGTGCTTGACGTCTCGGCCAGTTGGCAGCGAGCCGACGACGGACGACTCTGGCGAGCCGCACTCGATTCGCTGCGAACCGTTGCTGGCGACAGCGTGATTCTTATGGGCGACTCGGCGCGACTGGTCGCGCGCGCCGATGCGGTTGACGCCTCGCCCGCGGATCAGCGCAGTGCGTTGCAATCTGCAGTCGACCGCGCGACCGCTCTCGGCCGGTCCGTCGTGATTGTAAGCGACGGCGAGCTCGACGACATCGGGGTGGCGAGCGCGCTGCCGCCGGCTTCACGCTTGATTCGCGTCGAGCGTGAAGCGCGACCAGATGTTGCCGTCTCGACGCTCGAGCTACCGCCATATGCGACCGGCGGCGACACGGTGGAGGTGCAAAGCACCATCGTCTCCGGTGGCGCTGGCGTTGAGGGCGGCACATTCGTCGTGCAACTCGATGGCGCCGAGCTCGCGCGCACCGTGGTGCAGCCCATGGATGCGTTCGCGTCACGCCGC
>JBBQNT010000197.1:0-7382 GCA_038330215.1 Gemmatimonadales bacterium | reverse complement strand
GAGTGCTGAAGTTCGTCCGCTGTTCAACAATTCCTAGAGGAGTGAGGTCGTCCATGCAGAGGCTCGCACAGTGGAAACCTGTATCGGTAGCAGCAGCATTGATGGTGGTTGCCGCATGCTCGGATGGGCCCCTACCGACCGGTGCAACAATTGAGAGTCCACTGGCAGCAAGTTTGGTTGAACAGCCCGAACAAGAGGTTGCGTTAGGTATTGCCCAAGCAATGGCGAATCCAACGATTCGCTCGTCAGTTCTGAAGGCCTTTCGGTCGTCGCCCTGGGTGGAGCACAAGTTAGTCCTTCAAGAGTTCATTACAACGTCGGAAGGCATTGAACTGGTTGCGGCAGCTGCGCAGGCGCGCGGCGTAACAACAGTGGAGTTTACCGATCAAGTAAATGCACTCCCACTGCTCGATTTCTACATGCCTTCCCGGGCAGAGAGATTGTCCTGGCGGGGGGAGAACACAGTGGGTGTCGCGCTGTCGACATCAATGAGGGTCACGCCAACGTCCGCGTTTATGTCGGACGGAAAGGTGATCCCCCTTACGTCGGCCCATACCGCGGGACGCGTCCTCGTGCTCTTGCATCCTGCAGAAGCGAAAGGCAGACGGATGCATCGTCAAGCGGCGCTTGCTGGCTTAACGATTCAGGACAGCGACGATGGTGAGATTGGTGTGCAGTTCATTCATACGCTCCCCAGCGGCGATAGCGTGGTCTATGATCTGCTAAGGAGCGCTGGTGGCAAGTGGTTCGTCATGAAGGAAGACGGCAACGCAGGACAAGAGCTGGCCATCGCCGTGCAGCAACGCAGCGCCAACGCCCGACAGGCCGCTCAGTCTTTGGGAGCGCTGCAGTACTTCAGTGAGTGCGAAGAACATGTTGATGAGTGTGAGGGGGGCGGGCCTTGGACGGGAGGGCCACAGGGGCCGCCTACCTCCATCTACTACATTAAAGCACGCTCGGTGTGCGACATGGATTGCACTGCCGGCAACGAGTTTGAGTTTCGTGCAAAGGCATACAGCAACACTTCCAACGCCCTAGTCCTGCAAGGTACTGCACGCGTTACTGGCGTAGGTTCCGGAAACATCTATCATGAGCCTTGGTACGGTCCAGTCCCCATGATCTTCACGACTATTGCGAGCGGAGTCTATATCGATGTGGATGTCGTTGAGACGGATCCTTGGCCGAACCCGGACGATAATTTTGAGCCGAATCCCGTTCTCGCAGTGGCTAGCGATAACTTTAGAACGTTTCATATCGGCGATAACCGCGGCTGGAATTTTTGCACGAGAGGAGAGCCTGTGTGTAAGGAACTTTCGCTCATGTTTAGTTGGTAGTGAAGGTTGATGCGCACGCGTCAGGTTCACACGTCACCCCTTTCGGAGAGTATGATGGCTTACCGATCGAATGCAATTGGATGTCTTGTTGCTCTTGCTCTTTTTGTCCGAGCGGCGTCTGGCCAATCGGTGCATTCGATAACGGTCTCGGGAGGCGTTACGACGCTAACCTCGGAGTCGAGCCAGTTACGCGACCCGGGAGGACACATTCAGGTGGGTCTGTCGCGACGCATGCAAACGATCCTTTCGAGCCGCTTCCGAGTCGACGCAGGCTATCACTCCGTTCCAGGGGTGGCCTCACCTGGATGGGCCATGCCCAGCTCCGGGGTGTGGATCGCAACAGGTAGCGTCTTAAAGGATTTCGCGGCGATTGGGGATTTCCGTCCATACTTGATCGCTGGAGTGGGAGCGATAAGCATCGATCAAGGAAGTGGCCGCGAGGCTCACATGAACGTGGCTGGCGGTGCCGGCGTGGTCCTGCCTGCCATCGGCCGCATCCGCCCGTTCATCGAAGGGCGATTTCATCGCGCGCTAACCGGAATGCCTAACGCCTTCATCCCGCTGTCCCTCGGCGTCGCGTTCCGGTGAAGCCATGAGTAGCGGTGCGGTAGAAGGCCGGGTCGCGGCGACACAGCAGCGGTGTTTTTCGGCCGACTAGAGGCCAAGAGCGCCGTCGTCGCGGGAAAGTGCGAAGGAAACGCGATGCGGCGGCGAGCCTCTGGAATGAGGCCGGTGAATAAGCCTTGGCGACCAGCGAAACTCACGCCGAACGTCGTGGCAAACCACCATTCCCGGTCGACCGCTGACACGTTCACGCGCTCCCGAGGCAATGGTAAGAGCGCAACCTGCGCGCCGCTGAGATCCTGCACGCGTACATGTGCGTCTTGGGGTCTCCAGACGGCTATGCCGACCCCAGGAACCTCCGTCCACTGTGTCGCGGGAGTGAACGGGTGCCGGACGGTGTAGGATGGCCGACGTGCTCTCGAGCCGGACTTTCGTCCCAGTAACTTCATACCTCAGGAGCGTATCTCGCGTCGCCCCGCGCATCCGAACGACGGCGCGGCGCTCTCCCATCGGTTCGAACAGCTGGAGGAGAGTATCCGAGCGGACGATGCGTACCCGATTGGCCCAGTCGACCCCGATTGAACGCGACCACATGAGGCGACCGGCCGCGTCATACGCGGTGATGCGATGCGCGTTCTGGTCGCACAAGGCCGCCAGATGGACTCCACGTGAGATCAATGGGGACCCGAAACTCGCCGGGGCCGTCGCCGTCGCGCCCCCACGACCGTATGTCACCTGCATCGCTTCGGGAGTGAATGGCCGGGGCCGGCGCTGACAGCACAATGGAGCGGCCAGCCATTCGCACAGCGGCGCGAACATCCGTGAGCGCGACATCGTCGTTTGCGCCCACAGTGAACAGCAGGCGCGGCGAAGTTTGCGCTGCGCCTTTGGCGGGGAGCGTCCCCAGAGCGACGAGCGCAATGGCGATGAGCGTGAAGCGCATGCTTACTCCCTTTTGAGGTGGTTGGTCAAGCGGCCTCTGAAGCGGCGACTGCGAAAGGGTGCGCGTGGAATGGACTCAAAGAAGGTACTCGGATGGACACTATCCACTGAAGAAACGTTTATCCGCCTGTCGAGATGCCCGGAGTCGTTGCAGAACCTATGACCGGGCTGGCCCCCTCTTGTTGCGTGAATTAGCCCCCGGTATCCCGAGTTGCCAGCGCCTGTGAGTTCTCTATATTCTGGCGCACTTTTTCCCAATATTCTGTCGCAGCCTGAGCCGTGACAGGGGCTACTCTTCGGTCGTCTCGACGCTCTCGATCTCCTTCCGGTGGCGGGTGCGGTAGGAGCGGCCACGCATTTCAAAATGCGTCCCGCGTTCGAGTAGCCGGTCGAGGATGGCTTCGGCCAGATCGCCATCATGCAGCACGTGGCCCCACGCCGCCAGCGGTTTGTTGGTGGTCCCCAGGATCGGGAGCTGCCGCAGGTAGCGTTCATTGACGACGCGATAGAGCACGTTCGCCGCGTCGGCCGCGTGGGCGAGGTAGCCGATTTCGTCGAGGACAAGCACGCGCGGCAGCAGATACGGCGCGAGCGCGGCGTCGAGCGTGCCCAAGCCGATAGGAGAAAGCGTAAAGCACGAGATGGCGAATCCCCGTCTGGTTTGCCTCGCTGGACAGGTCTGCAACGATGCGGTGGGCCTGACCACCCGTCTGTCGGTGACGAAGCAAGTGAAGGATTGCGTCCGAGCCCGAGCCAGCGGTTTCGCACATCTTGCAGAACTTGGCCGTACCGATAGAAAAGGACGACGATCCGACCATCCTTCTCACGTGCACCCGAACGCCTATGACTGACGACGACTCGCAACCCGGTCCCACCCGTACGCGCCCCAGCCGGCGATCGAGCGGAACGAGAGGCTGTTTCAGTCGCTACCCCCGCTCGGCTCTCAGGAGTACTGCGTATTCCGGCTCAATCCGGCCACTGATTCCGGTTGAATCCGGCCACCCATTCCGGACGAATCCGGCCACCCATTCTGGTTGATTCCGGCCACCCATTCCGGGGGAATCCGGCCGGGGGGTGTGGGGGATGTAGGGTGCGCCGCGTGGGATCCCAATCGACGGTGTTCGTACGTCATTCCGGGAGACTTTAACCGGAGAGACGGCGTGCCCCGTGACAGGATCCCGATGCGAATGATTCGTGACATTCTTCGGCTGCGGCTGGAGGCTGGACTCAGTGAGCGGCAGGCCGCGCGCAGCGCGGGCGTGCCGCGCAGTACGGTGCAGGACTACGTCGCGCGCTTCCGTGCAAGCGGTCTCCCGTGGCCGCTCGCGGCGACGATGGACGATGTGGCGCTGGAGCAGGCGCTCTTCGCGTGTGTGCGAGCGCCGGTGGCGACCCAGCGCCCGCTGCCCGATTGGGCACAGATCGCCCAGGAGAAGAAGCGCAAAGGCGTGACGCTGCTCTTGCTGTGGCAGGAGTATCGGATCGCCGAGCCCACCGGCTACAGCTACAGTCAGTTTGCCGAACACTATCGGCGCTGGCGCGCCACCATTGATCCGGTAATGCGCCAAGAGCATCCGGCGGGCGAGCGCACCTTCGTCGACTATGCCGGCGTCACCGTCGACATTCACGATCCCGTGACGGGCGCCGTGCGTCCGGCACAGATCTTTGTCGCCGCGCTGGGCGCCAGCAACTACACGTTTGCGGACGCGACGTGGACGCAGCAGCTCCCCGACTGGATCGCGTCGCATGTGCGCATGGTGGAATACTTCGGCGGGGTGACCGCGCTGCTTGTGCCGGACAATCTGCGCAGCGGCGTGACGACCGCGTCGTACTATGCGCCCGAACTCAATGCCACGTACGCCGAGTTTGCGACGCACTACGGCACGGTCGTGTTGCCCACGCGCGTCGCGGCCCCGCGCGATAAAGCCAAAGTGGAAACGGCCGTGCAGATCGTCGAGCGCGAGCTCCTCGCGCCGCTGCGCCATCAGCGTTTCACGTCGCTCGCCGAACTCAATGCGGCGCTGCGTCCGCGGCTGGAGGCGCTAAATGATCGCCCCTTTCAGAAACTGCCCGGCTCGCGGCGCTCGCTCTTTGCGGCGACCGACCAGCCGACCCTGCGCCCGCTGCCGGCCACGCGGTATGAGTATGCGGAGTGGCGGCGCGCGAAGGTGAACATCGATTACCACATCGCGGTCGAGAAGCACTGCTACAGTGTGCCGTACACGCTGGTACGCGCCACCGTGGATGTGCGGCTCACCGCGACGATGTGCGAGATCCTGCATCGCGGGACGCGGGTCGCCGCGCATACCCGTCGTCACATGCCCGGCGGCTATTCCACCGATCCGGCGCACCGGCCCAAGTCGCATACGCGGCATCTGGAGTGGACGCCGTCGCGCTTGGTGCGCTGGGGCGAATCAGTCGGCGTCGCAACGGGTGCGGTCGTGGCGCACATCCTCGAACACAAACCGCATCCGGAACAGGGCTATCGCGCATGCCTCGGCCTCATGGCGCTGGGGAAGCGCTTCGGCGCGGCGCGTCTCGAAGCGGCCGCCCAGCGTGGTCACGCCACTGGCGCGATGACGTATCGCTCGCTGCACTCGATCCTCAAACTCGGGCTCGATCAGGCACCGCCTGCGACCATTGATGCGACGACGCAGCTCCCCGCCAGCCATGTCAACGTGCGCGGTCCCGCGTACTACGCGGATGCGCCAACACTTCCTCTTTTGCTCGGAGTCGATTGATCATGCTCGCCCAACAAACCACCGAGCTGCTGCATCGCTTGAAGCTGCCCGCGATGGCCGACGCGCTCGACGAACAGCGGCGCCTGCCCGATGTCGTGTCGCTCGACTTTGAAGATCGGCTCGCGCTACTGCTGGAGCGCGAACACGTCGCGCGCGAGAATCGTCGACTCACGCGCCTGCTGCAACTCGCGCGGCTGCGACACAGTGCATCCCTCGAGGACGTGAACTTCCGCGTGAAACGCGGCCTCGACAAAGCGCAGCTCTTGCGCCTCGCCACGGGCGACTGGATCGCCCAACACGGCGTCTTGCTCATCACCGGGCCAACGGGTACTGGTAAGTCATGGCTGGCGTGTGCGCTTGGACATAGTGCGTGTCGCCACGGCTACGTCGTGCGCTATCTGCGCTTGCCCCGCCTGCTGCCGGATCTCGCGATTGCGCGCAGCGATGGCACGTACGGCAAAGTGCTCGCGCAGCTCGGCAAAGCCGATCTCCTGATCCTCGACGACTGGGGACTCGCGCCGATTGGGGATCGGGAACGGCGCGATCTCCTCGAGATGATCGAAGACCGCACCGGCCGTCGCGCCACGCTGCTCACCAGCCAGGTGCCGGTCGAACACTGGCACGAAGGCGTGGGCGACGCCACGTTTGGCGATGCGATCATGGATCGATTGGTCCATCATGCGCACCGCATCACTCTCACCGGAGGATCGCTCCGCAAGCTCGGCGCAGCCGCGCCGGACCCCTCGACGACGTAACTCTTTTCACCGATCTCACGCGCGCACGCTTCACACCAGCACCCACCGTCGGGCCTGGCCGAAATGGGCCGGATCGGGTGGCCGCTTTGGTCCGGAATGCCTGGCCGGATTAAGCCGGGTTACCTGGCCGCTTTGACCGGAATACGCACCTGCGCGTCACATCGTTTGCTTGTCGTTGATAAGCTCTGCATTGTGATGTTACACAAACATTGTTGACAGAACCGAAGGCCAGCCTTACGATGAACGTCGGTCGAAACAATCCATTCGAAGCCCCTGTTCAAGATGGCGTTGCGGCCAGCCGAGAGCGACCGCAGTAAGCAGCGCGGCTGTGAGATTCTAGAGGGCCGTCGGCGCTAATATCCGACTCCGCTGAAATGCGCGACGCGGGATTCGGGCGCCCGGAGGTTGAGCAACCTTGGCAAGGGATGGCGGCATTGTGAAAGCGATGACCTCGGTAGTACTTGCCGCGACGGTGCTGATTCTGCCGAATCGTGAGCAAAACGTCCAAGCTAGTTCTCGGCAGACAAGGGAGGTATTCGGCGTCGTTTCAGATGCTGGTCGGTCATCTCCGCTTCAGAATGTGCGAGTTTACGTCCGCGGAACGCGAATCGGCACCATCAGCGCAGCCAATGGAGACTTCCTCATTCGCGAGCTCCCTGATTCTTCGCTGCAGATCGTTATTACACATCCTTGCTATTTCCCGGTCGCTGTCAATTTACCGGCGGGACAGAGTCTCCGCGTCGACGTTGGGTTGCCTTTCGACGAGACCTCCCAGCGACGTGCAGGCTGCGGCGGACTCGGGGCTAGACTCGAAGATCTGGATCCGAGCTAGCTCCAGCGGTTCGCTCACTTGACTGGCTGGATTCCCAGCGGCTCAACCAGCCACTAAAGCGTGGCCACTGAGCTGCTTCGTCAGTGACTCACCCATCTCCAGTGAGCAAATGAACGCCGCCATGCATTCGAGACGTGACTCGCTTGGGGGGCGCTTCCCCTCTCTTTGGTGGATTTCGAGTTTGGTGATTGCATTCGCGTCAGCGTCGGCCTGC
>JBBQNT010000196.1:0-7385 GCA_038330215.1 Gemmatimonadales bacterium | reverse complement strand
ACGCGCGTGCATGCGCGAGGTTTCACACTCGACGGCCTCGCCATTTCTCGCGACGGAGGCATACGAGAATCACAACGGCACATATGGCGCGCCGTACAACTCGACTGGCCGCTGCTCCCCGCCGATGCCGCACTCAACTCTTTGGGCGCCGTCGCGCTTTCCAACAACGCGTCAGTACTCGGTACCGACCTGCTTCCTGCAGGATGGATCGATGAGTGCGCGAGCGAGCTTCGGAGCACGCAAGTCTCAGCCGTTTCCGCGCACACCGTCAACGCCGAAGCAACCGTCACCATCACGGGCGACGCCCCCGCGGTGCGTCTGCTCAGCGACAGCGCCCGCACGCAGCGAGACTCGCTTGCCAGCGTGGCGTTCGTGGCGATGCTCGCGCGCGCCACGCTCGTGACATCCGACAGCGTACTCTCACTCGACGACATCACGGCCGGCTCACCATCGTGCCCCGTCTGGTTCGGTGACGCGAGACGCACCGCCAGCACCAACGATGCGTGCACTCGCCGCTGGCCCGTGGTTGTGGCCCGGCACAGTGGCGAAACACACCTCACCGGTTTCACGCCTTCGCAAGGTATGCTGGTGGTCAACGGCGACCTGCGCGTCGATGCCGGCGTGCGATTCGCCGGGGTCCTGCTGGTGAATGGACGCCTGATCATCTCGCACCCCGACACCGCGATTCCAATCGAGTTGCTCGGCACAGTGCTCGTGCGTGATCAATCCCGCCTCGGAAGCGAGGTGCAGGGTCCCGTGCTCATCGCCTCGAGCCGTTGTGCAACGCGACTCGCGCTCGCCGCCGCCGGATCCCCAAGTCCTCAGCGGCAACACGGATGGACCGAGCGGCCGTGAGCCAAGGGTCTCGCTTCCTCATCCAAAGTGACATCGCGCCGACGCGAGTGCTCGCCGGCGGCACAGCGCGAGCCAAGGGTGTCACAAATCCTGTCGCTGGCAGGGGGGGCCCCCCTCTCTCCGGCGTTACCTCACCCGCCGCCGGTCGTATGCAGGGTGAATCGCCCGACCGCTCAGGTCAAAGTGTCCAGTTCCGATCACGTGACCCAGCGTCCGGGATCGCCCCGGTCTCACGACCACCACCGCGCAACCCCCTGCCGTATGCAGCTCTTCGGCCGAAATAAGACGACCATCGGACTCGATATCGGGTCAGGCCTTGTAAAGGCCGCGGTCATCGATCATGCCGGTGTGACACCGGAACTCACCAAGGTCGTCATCACGCCGCTCAACGAGAACGCCATCGTTGAAGGCGAGGTGATGGACCACGCCATGGTCGCTGACGCGATCCGGCAAACCATGGAAGCCATCGGCGTCAAGAAGCCCAACGTCGTGGCCGCCGTCGGCGGACGCGATGTGATCGTGAAGAAGATCCAGGTCGAACGCGTGAAAGACGCACAGGCGCAGGAGCTGATCCGCTGGGAAGCGGAACAGCATGTGCCCTTCGACATGGAATCGGTCGAGCTCGATCATCAGATCCTCGATCCCGATGGCGACAGCCTCGAGATGAACGTGCTGCTCGTCGCTGCCAAGCGCGATCTCGTGGAGATCAAGCGGCACCTGCTGACCGACGCGGGTGCGCCGCCGAAGCTCATGGACGTCGATGCGTTTGCCTTGCACAACGCCTTCGCCATGAACTATCCCGACGCCATGCAGGGCGTCGTCGCGCTGCTCAACATCGGCAACGATGTCACGTCGCTCAACATTCTCGACGACGGTGTGCCGATTCTCACCCGCGATCTCACCGTGGGCACGCGCCGCATGCGTGAAGACCTGCAGCGTGATCACGGCCTCTCGGCAGAGGAAGCGGAGCAGCTCGTGCGCGGTTTCGATCGCACACCGGCGCTGAATGCCGTGATCGCATCGCGCGGTGAGGAGCTGGCAGTCGGCCTCGAGCGCGCCATGTCGTTCCTCGCGTCATCGTCGCGCCACTACGGCCAGACGCGCGCTGTGTACGCCTGCGGTGGCGGCTCGCGCACGCCCGGTCTGCTGCCGTGGCTGGGAGAGCGCCTGCGCATGCCAGTCGAGCCTGCCAACCCGCTCGCGCGTCTCGCTGTGCGTGAAGGAGCGATGGAGTTCATGGCCACCGACGAAGTGGCGCCGTTGCTCATGCTGCCGGTGGGCCTCGCCCTCCGCACATTCTCCTGAGGCGAGGACATTCACATGCAAATCCAGGTCAATCTCCTCCCCGGCGGCAAGAAGAAGGGCAAGTCCGGCAAGGGTGCGTCGCTCAGCCTGGGCGCCGCGTTCGCGGGCTTCTCCGACAAAGTCAGGGATCCATGGTTGCTCGGCGCTGCCGGTGCCGTGGCGTTCGCGGTTGTGGCCGTCGGCGCGCTGTTCACCACGCAGCAGGCCAGCGCCAGCGAAATCGCCCAGCGCCTCGACAAGGCTGTGCGCGATTCCACGCGCCTGACCACGGTGCTCGAAGCGCGTCGCCTCGTCTTGGCGGAGCGTGACTCCGTGTATCGCCAGGTGCAGATCATTCGCACCATCGACGATAACCGCTACATCTGGGCGCACCTGCTCGATGAAATCAGCCAGGCGCTGCCGCAGTACACGTGGCTCACGTCCGTAGAGCAGACCAGCAAGGCGGAGCTGCCACCGGGCGCTGAACCTGCCGCACCGGAAGTGGCCGGCAAGGCTGCCGCGTCCAGGCCTGCCTCAGCGACCAAGGCCGGCGCGAAGGGTGCGGCCGCCACGCCGGAAGCCGCGCACGTGCAGGACTCGATCGTGATTCACCAGCCCGTCGAGTTTCGCATGGTCGGACAGACGGTCGACATGCAAGCGCTCACCACGTTCATGAAGGATCTCGAGAGCTCACCCTTCGTGAAGAACGTCATGCTCGTGAAGTCCGAGATCGTCGTCGTCGACGGCAAGGACATCACGGAGTTCCAGCTCAACGCCGAGTACGAGGTGCCGCCGCAGGAGATGCTGCGCACCGAGCCGCTTGTCGTCCCTGTTCGCTGATCGAGGCCACCACTCATGATCCAGTTTCCGCAGACCCAGCGCGACCAACTGAAGCTTGTCATCGGCGTCATCGCCGTGGCGCTGACGGTGGTCTACTATATGTATCCGTACTCCAGCGCGACGGAGCAGCTCGCGCTCGACACTGAACGCGTTGAATCCCTCGAAGTCGCCAACCGCGCGGCGCAGAAGGAGTTCGCAGCGGGCAGCGTGGACGAACTGCGCACCGAGGCCGCTGAACAGCGCGCCGCGCTCGTGGCAATGCGTCGCCTGGTGCCCACCAGCAATGAGGTGCCCGCGCTGCTCGAGGAAGTGTCCACGGCGGCGCGTCGGGCCGGTCTCGACGTGGGCACGTTCACGCCCGAGCCGGTGATCCACGGCGACAAGTTCGAAACGCATCGCTACAAGGTCACCATCATTGGTGGCTATCACGCGATCGGCGGATTCCTCGCCAACGTCGGCACGCTCCCGCGCATCGTCGCGCCGGTGCACTTCGCGCTCACGCCGTCCAACGCGTCGAGCGGCGGACGTCGCATGTCCACGCGCACGGCGCAGAACGCCAACCGCACCGGACTCGAAGCCACCGTCACCCTGCAAACCTACGTGGAGCGCACAATGCCGTCGTCCGCGCGCACACAAGTCGCCAGCGCCAGCGCGGAGACCAACCGATGATTCGTGCAACTCGACTTCTTGGTGCGTTCGGCATCGCGGCGGCATTGCTGTCACCGCTTGCGCCAGGCGCGCTCGACGCACAGGCCACAGCGGCCAAGTCCGCAGTGCGAACGAACGCCGCCGCCGATTCGGCGACGCTTGTGACGCGCGGCAATGCCGCAGCGCCGTCGTTCAACATCGATCGTGAAGTGTTCCGCTATTCGGGCGGCGGTCGCCGCGATCCGTACGAGTCGCTCATGAGCACAGGCGAGCTTCGCCCGCTCGTCAGCGACTTGCGACTCACTGCAGTCGCCTTCGACCCGAACGGCCGCAACTCTGTCGCAATCCTTCGCGACATCCTCACGCAGGCCCAGTACCGCGTGCGCGTCGGACAGACGCTCGGTCGCCTGCGCGTGTCCGGCATCCGGCAGAAAGCCGTGATCTTTTCCATTGACGAGTTCGGATTCAGCCGGCAGGAAACGCTGCCACTGACCAGCGATTCCACCACAGCGAGGACGCGATGATCGTTCAGTCGACGGCCGCGGTGCTCACCGTGGCCCTGGTGCAGGCATGGGCGACGTCAGTCGCCGTGTCCCCGGTGCCACACACCGCCCATAGCAACGTACCCGCCATACGTTGGACCCTGCCGAGTGTGTCGGCTGCAGCGCCTGTCACGGGCGTCTCGCTCGTGCCCGGCATCGATGGCGCCGACCTGCTGATTGCCGTCGAAGGCGCAGCCAAAGTCTCGGACTTCACGCTGTCAAACCCGAATCGCATCATCGTCGACATCATCGGCGCCAGGCTCGCTGTGAAGCCGCGCAGCTACGATCGCACGTCACGCGGCGTGATCACCGACGTGCGCGTCGCGCAGTTCAACACCGACACCGTGCGTGTCGTGCTGCAGCTCAGCAGCAAGCAGGGCTACGTGGTGCGTCATGAGAACGGCGAGATCCGCGTCACCGTGCGCGGCGCGTCGCAGTTCGCGCGCTGGGACATGACGCCGGAATCGTTCGCACCGGCAACCCGTATCGCGGCTGCGGAGCCGGAAGCTGATGTCGTGTCCGAGCCCGACGCCATTGAATCGATGATCGGCACGACAACAACGCTGCCCGCGCCGACGGCGACGCTCGCGTCGCAGACTGCCGGCCTTTCGAACGTGCCTGCCTCTGCGCTCGTGGCAGCGCCGATCGTGCCCGCTGCGCTGGTGAACCCGGATGCGGTATTCGACAAGCCGGTCGCGCGCAGCGTGCCGCAGCCGTCACGCGTGCAGGCCACCGTGCTGCGCGATGAGCGGGCCGGTCGCCTCGAGAGCTCGAGTTCCTTCTCGTCCAACGACGCGCCGGCCTCGATCGCCCTGCCGATCTCCATCCCGCGTTCGCCCGACGTCATGCGCGCCTCCAAGTCGCAGCCGTCGCAGCAGCCGCGCATCACGATCAGCGTCGACGGCACCGACATTCGCGACGTGATCGCGACCTTCGCGTCGTTCTCCGGCCGTACGATCGTGGTCGGCAAGAACGTCTCGGGCACCGTCACGGCCGACATCACGGACAAGCCATGGGACGTCGCGTTGCAGGCGATCCTGCAGTCGCAGGGTCTCGCGGCCACCGAAGATCCGAGCGGCATCATCACGATCGACAGCTACAGCGCGCTTGCGGCCAACCAGGCGCTCGAGCCGCTCGTCACGCAGATCATCAACGTCAACTACGCCAAGGCCGCCAGCCTCGTGCCCACCGTGCGCGCGCTGCTCGCCCGCGATTGCTCCAATCTCACCACGATGCAGGCCGGTCGTGACATGGGTGTGGGCATGGGCGGCGGCGGACAACAGGGCGGCGGTGCGCGTGGTGGCGCCCAGGACAGCCAGGGCTGCGTGCTGCGCGGCTCCGTTTCGGCTGACAGCTCCACCAACAAGCTGATCATCAGCGAAGTGCCCACGCGTTTGCCCGAACTGATCAAGCGTCTGCAGGAACTCGACGTGCGCACGCCGCAGGTCGCGATCAAGGCCAAGATCATCTTCATCAATCGCACCGGCATCCAGGACATCGGACTCGCGTACGATCTCGGCACCGGCTCGAGGCAGTTCTTCCAACAGCTCGTGCCGCGCACCGATCCGAACACACTCGTCCCGGTGGACACCGATGGTGATGGTGTGCCCGACTCGCGTGGCGGCGGCACGCCCTTCCAGGGACCGGCGCGCATCGCGCTCGGCGGCAATGCCATCTCCGGCATCGCCAACGCGAACAATGCCATCAAGCCCAACGCGCTCAACCTCATCTACTCGACCGCGCTCGGCAAGTATCAGCTGACCGCGTTCCTGAACGCGCTGCAGACGTCCTCGCTGGCCGACGTGCAGTCGGAGCCCAGCGTGACGATCCTCAACAATCGCACGGCGGAGATCTTCGTCGGCCAGGAAATCCCGATCCGCGTGATCGACGCCAGTGCTGGTGGTGCAGGCGGTGGCGGTGGCGGTGGAGCGGGCGGCGGTGCCGGACAGGATCCGAGCGCGCAGACGTTCTTCCCGCGCGCCTCGGTGCAGATCAAGGAAGCCGGTATTCGCCTCAGCGTCACACCGCAGGTCACGAACAACCGCATGGTCATTCTCGATATCAAGGCTGAGAACTCCAACGCGGAAGTCGGTCCGTCGGACGTCGGCATCATCTTCAATCAGCAGCGCGCCGAGAGCCAGGTGCTCGTGGCGGACGGCGAGGCGGCCGTGATCGGTGGCCTCACGGTGACGGAAGTCTCGCGCTTTCGCAGCGGCATTCCGTTTCTCATGAACGTCCCGTTTGTCGGCCGGCTCTTCTCGCAGAACACCACGAGTGAGACCAAGCGCGACCTGTTGATCCTGGTCACCCCGTACATCCTCGAAGACGGTGCAGCCGCACCGCCTCCGGGCCGCTAACGCCACGAGGAGACTACACACCATGCATGCATTCGCCATGACCCAGATTCGACAGGTCCGCCGGTCCGGTGCGCTCGCTCTGCGAGCCGCCGTGCTCGGTCTGGCCGTGCTCGGGCTGGCGGCGTGCGACGGGGACGAGGTTATCGATCCTCCCTTCCGCGACACCGCCAAGCCACGCGTCACGATGGTCCGCGGCAGCAACCCGCCGGATTCCGCACTCGTCTTCGCCGTTCAGGCCAAGGACGACATCGGACTCAAGGCTATCCGCATCGTGCTGAGCGGCGGCTTCAACGCCGTCATCGACACAACGTTCAACAGCGCCGTCCAGGAGTTCACGTACAACATCAACGCGAACATCCCGCCCTCGGCCACCCTCGGCAGCACCGTCATCGCAAGCTCCATTGCGGAAGACGGCGCCGGCAACATCTCCGACACCGCGCAACTCGTGCTCACGGTCGGCAATCTGCAGCCGCCTTCGGCAGTGATCACCAGCCCGGCGGCTGGAAGTCCTATCGTCACCGGCAAGTCACTGGTGCTGTCCATCAGTGCGCGTGCTCGCTACCGCGTCCGCACGCTGGGCTTCGTCACCAACGGCGCGTTTGTTGCCAGAGACTCCACCGTGTTCGGTGGCGTACTGCGTGACTCGGTCTCGGTGCTCGACACGCTGGTTGTGCCGGATTCCGTTACCGGCGCCACGCTCACGGTCACGCCGTTCGTTGTCGACTCGCTCAATCAGCGCATACTCGGCACGCCCGTCGCGTACGCCGTGCAGAGTCCCGGCAACGCGAACACCATCCCGATCGTGAGCACCGGCGTCGCACGTCGTCTCGAAGTGACCGACACGATCTTCGTGGAAGCC
>JBBQNT010000195.1:0-7394 GCA_038330215.1 Gemmatimonadales bacterium | reverse complement strand
AGCAGGCGTTGCATGATGCCGATCTCACCGGTTTGCGACGTCATGACATCGTTGGCGAACACCGAGACGTCAACTTCCTGGCCGGCGAGCGGCGACGCAAAGAGGTCGTCCACCATCTTGAGCGCACCGGCGTGGTGCATGATCATCATGCTCAGGTACGCACGATCAAAGTCGACACCGCGGGCCGTATCCAGCTCCTTGAGCTGAGCAGTCGTGAGCATGCCCACCATCTGCATCCCGTGCCACGAGGCGGTGTCCGGCGCGAACTGGTCGTGCCGGCGCAACCAATCCTGCATGATGATGATTTCCGGCATCTGCGACTGATCGATTTTCATCGAGAGTTTGAGGACCTGCGGATTCGCGCCGTGGTCTTCAGCCATTTTGGACATCACGATCGCTTGGGCGTGGTGGGCGATCATCCCCTGCATGAACTCGACGTCGGCCTTCGTATAGATCGCACCCTTGGGGATGACGATTTCGGGGCCCATGTGGTGCATGCCAGCCATATCGCCCATGCCGCTTTGGGCGGTCGCGGACGAGGGGACGCCGACCAGCAGTGCAAGAAGGGTGAGGGCGATGAGTGGGCGTTGAGCCGTCATGGCGTGTGTGCTCCGTCAGTGTGCCGGCGAGGTGGGCGAGCCGGGCGGACAAGGAAACCGTCGATTACGCAACGTAGTGGAGCATACGGCGTGAATCGCCCCGGGAACTCGAAGAGACTGTTCTACCTGAGTACCAGCTCAGCGAGGTCCGGGGTCCGGGGGCCGCCCCAGGTGTTCAACCCACTGACCCATTGAGCTACCGGCCGGGCGGCGAAGGGCCGTTCCCTCGAAACTCGTCGCACAAACCTCCCGGTCTCGTGGCCCTGGAGCTAACCTGCATGCCTCTTCGCTCCCTCGTCCGCGAGCTCTTGCCCTATGGTGTGGTACCGCAAGCTGCATTGGCAGATCATGATCGGCCTCCTCCTCGGCCTGGTCTTTGGCATCTTCGCCGCCGCGCAGGGGTGGAGCGGCTTTGTCTCCGACTGGATTGCGCCGTTCGGCACGATCTTCCTGAACGCGCTCAAGCTGATCGCGATCCCGCTCGTCCTCGGCTCGCTCGTCACCGGCGTCGCGTCGCTCAGCGACCTCCGCAAGCTCTCGCGCATTGGCGGCAAGACGATCGGGATCTACCTGTGCACGACCGCCGTCGCCGTCACGATCGGCCTCGTCGCGGTCAACATCATCCAGCCCGGGGCCAGCGTGCCCGAGGAGATGCGCGCCGAACTGCAGGCGTCCTACGCGAGTGACGCGTCATCGAGCGCCGAAGCCGCCGATCAGACCAAGGAACGCGGCCCGCTGCAGATCCTCGTGGATATCGTGCCCGACAACGTCTTCAAGGCGGCGTCGGACAATGGCAGCATGCTGCAGGTGGTCTTCGTCGCCATTCTCATTGGCGTCGGACTCATTCAGCTGCCCGCCGAGAAGGCCAGGCCACTGCTCGAGGTCTTCTCGAGTCTCAACGATCTCATCATCCGTCTGGTGGACGTGATCATGCTCATTGCGCCGATCGGCGTCTTCGCGCTCTTGGCGGACACGATCACGACGGTGGCGGGCGATGATCTGGGGCAGCTCTTCAGACTCCTTGGCGCGCTCGGACTGTACATGCTGACCGTGGCGCTGGCGCTCCTGATTCACGTGGGGGTCACCTACGGGAGCCTCCTCCGCTTCTTCTCGCCGCTTCGGATCGGGACGTTCCTCAAGGGCATCGCTCCGGCGCAGCTGGTGGCCTTCTCCACCAGCTCCAGCGGCGCCACGCTGCCGGTGACGATGGAACGCTGCGAGGAGGAGCTGGGCGTCAGTGAGGAGATCTCGTCGTTCGTACTCCCGCTCGGCGCCACGATCAACATGGACGGCACCGCATTGTATCAGGCGGTGGCCGCCGTGTTCATCGCGCAGACCATCGGCCTCGATCTGGGGCTCACCGCACAGCTCACGATCGTCTTCACCGCCGTGCTGGCCTCGATCGGCACGGCCGCGGTTCCGGGGGTCGGCATCATCATGCTCGTGATCATCCTCGAAGCGATCAACGTGCCGAGCGCGGGTATTGCCCTCATTCTGGGCGTCGACCGCCTGCTCGACATGCTGCGCACCGTCACGAATGTCACCGGCGACGCCACGACCGCGGTTATCGTGGCCGCGTCCGAGGGGCAGCTGGTGCCGGTGGATCACTCACCGGATCGTGATGCGGTACACGTGAGGGCTGCGCGCGCGGGGTAAGTCGCTCCGCGCGGCGGCACGGACTGCACTCTCAAATCGTCGCACTCCTGATTGCGTCCCGCCGCAACGAGGCCGTTTCCACAATCGCCGCGAACCCGGGATGCGTACGAAGGGGTTCGATCAACGGGCAGTGTTTCGCAATAAAATCGACGGGCGAGAATCCCTTTTGCACCGCGGTCGCGAGGTTCTCCATCGCGCTTTCGATGTTGCCGGTCAGCGCGAAAATCTCCGTGAAGTGAAACGTGAGGTGGCCATCAAAGGCGGAGAGGTCCAAACCGTCGAGCGCGGCTAGACCGCCGGCGTGGTCACCTTTCAACACACGCTGCAGCGCGTTCGCCTGCACCACATAGGGAACGTCGGGCGCCGTTTGCATCATCCAGTCCACGTGTGGCTGCGCGCGCTCCGTGTCACGTTGCATCATGTACACGTACGCAAGATCCCATCGAGCAAACAGGTCATTGGGATTGGCGTCCAACGCTCGCTGTATCGCCAGTAGCGCCGGCTCAGCTGTACCGCCAAAGATGAGGATAATGGCGCCGATGATCCAGGTTTGTGGTGCCAGCGGATCGCGCGTTTCGAGCTCCTTGATCGCTTCGGCGGCTTCCGCCAGCATTCCCGAGTAACCCAAGGCCGCAATATACCAGAACCACGAATCCGCGTCCGACGGATCTCGTTTCAGCGCCTCCTGAAACCAGGTGATCGCCTGCCCCATCTCGCCATGCTCGATGTTGGCGTACGCGAGTGCCGCGTAGCCCCACGGTCCGTCTGGTGCGTCGTTGATCAGTGCGCGTGATTGCGCGTCAATGGCCGCCAGCTTTTCCGGGCTGCCCAACCCAATCTTTTGTAGCGAGACCTCGCCCCACAAACGCAAACCGCGAAGGGTGGGTGTATTGCCTTCGATGGCGACGGCTTGATCGAGCAGCTCCACCCATCGATTGTTGGCCGCATATGTGTTTCTGATTTCAGCGCGCGTTTCCAGATACAGCTCGTACGCGCGCGCGCTGACAATGCCACGGGCACCGAGTCGGCGATCCTCTTCCGCGTTCAGCGTGATACCCAATGCCGCAACAATCTCACGCGAGACGCGCTCCTGCAAATCGAACACATCGTCCATCGTGCCACTGAACTTCTCTCCCCACAGCTGTCGATCATCCGTCGAATCGACAAGTTGCGCCGCAATGCGAAGCGCATTGCCCGCACGACGCACGCTGCCGGTGAGCAGGTAGTGCACATCAAGCATCACTCCAATTTCGCGCGGACTCTTTGTACTACCCTTGTGCTGCGCTGATGACGTGCGCGACGTAACCCGTAGTGCGTGAATACTCGAGAGGTCCGTGATGATTTCCTCTGTCAGCCCATCGCTGAAGTACTCGTTCTCGGCGTTCTCGCTCATGTTCAGGAACGGCAGCACCGCAATCGTGTTTTTCGCGACAGCAGGCGCACGCACGGCGATCGTTTGTGGCGACGATACCGCGCGAAGCTGCGTAACGACGTCGCTGGCCGACGCAGGACGGTCCACCGCCTCTCGAGCGAGCAGTTGCGTCACCAGCGACGCTAATGCGCGCGACACCTCCGCTCGGCTTGTCCTAACGCTGGGTGGCACCTGGATGAAGCGGCGCGCAATGAGTGCGGCGGCCGTTGGTGCCGAGAACGCCGCTTCGCCCGTCAACATTTCGTACATCACGCAGCCAAGCGCGAAGAGGTCGCTCCGGCCATCCAGTTCCTCGCCCGCGGCCTGTTCCGGGCTCATGTAGGCGGGAGTGCCAATCATCATGCCAACCTGCGTGAGCGTGCTGGTCGCGCGCGCGGCGGCCAGCGCTTTCCCAATACCGAAGTCCGCAATCAGCGCGTGTCCTTCGTGCAGCAGGATGTTCTCAGGTTTGATATCGCGGTGCACAATGCCCTGGCGGTGCGCGTAGGCAAGCGCATCCGCTACTTCGTCGGCCAGTCGCGTCGCGACGTCAACTGACATCCGGCCGTCTTCCTGCAACCGCTCGCGCAATGTCTGCCCGCGCATCACCGGCATCACGAAAAACAGAATGCCGGCGCACTCGCCCGAATCGTAGAGCGGCAGAATGTGCGGATGCGTGAGACTCGCCGCCAGTTTGATTTCGCGAATGAACCGGTCGTGCCCCAGCGCGCCCGCGATGTCCGTGTGCAGCACCTTGATCGCGACCTCGCGTTCGTGCCGAAGGTCGCTCGCGAGATACACCGTTGCCATTCCTCCAGCACCGAGTTCACGGTCAACGCGGTAGCGTGCGGCGAGGGCCGTGCGGATGTGTGCGAGAGCGTCGCTGGATGAGTTTGGTGCGGTCACGACGGCGTGGCAGGGGACGCGGAGCGGGACTGATACGATCGCCGCCCGGGCGCGGATTGGCCAGAGAGGCCACGGAATCATAGGTCGGGAGCGACCTGCGCGCGTGCGTAGAAGGTGGGGCTTCGCTGCGACGGGCGTAAGGCTGCGCCCTGCACGGGCCTGTGACAGCATTCGGAACGACAAAGTCGCGACTGTCGTATGCTTCTCAGGCGGAGTGCAAGCAATCCCCGGATCACTCGAACCCCCCAAGCCCATGAATCAGGATCTGCAAGGCAAGACAGCCGTCGTCACCGGCGGGAGCAAAGGGATCGGCTACGCCGTCGCCGATTCGCTCGCCGCGGCGGGAATCAACGTCATGATCTCCGCACGCAATGAGACCGAGGTACAGCAGGCCGCGCGCACCCTCTCCGCGCGCAATCCCGGCACCGTGGAAGGCGTGGTGTGCGACGTCCGCAAGCACGAGGACGTGAAGGGGATGATCTCGGCCACCGTGGAGCGCTTCGGCACGCTGGACGTGCTCGTCAACAATGCCGGCGTCGGCAAGTTTGCCCCCATGGGCGAGCTGACCCCGGACGACTGGCATCAGGTGATGCAGACCAACATGGACGGCGTCTTCTTCTGCTGCCACGAGGCGATCCCGCACCTGCGGAAGCACGACGACAGCTGGATCATCAACATCGCGTCACTCGCCGGCAAGAACCCGTTCCCGGGCGGCGCGGCGTACAACGCGTCCAAGTTCGCGCTGGTGGGCTTCAGCGAAGCCCTCATGCTCGACGTGCGACAGCACGGCATCCGGGTCAACTACATCATGCCGGGGAGCGTGGCCACCCACTTCAACGATCACACGCCGAGTGAGGAGGACGCGTGGAAGATCCAGCCGGAAGACATCGCCGAACTGGTGATGCAGCTGGTGACGTTCCCGTCCCGCTCACTGCCGTCGCGCATCGAGATTCGGCCCACGAAGCCGCCGCGGAAGTGAACTGCCAAGGGCCCGTCCGCGAGGTCTTCCGCGCGTCTGTGAGGCTCGGCCTGACGAAGGCGTGGGCGTGCGCTTGTTCAGCACCCAGAAGTTGTCGCACCGCCTGTTGCGGCGGGCAACGTGATCGTGCCGCGTGTGCTGTCGGACGCGTTCTGTTAATGATGGCGGCGAATACAGGGGACCCCAGCGGAACTGTTTGGCGATCTCGCGGGCGCGCGTGAGAATGTCCGGCGTGAAGTCGAGCAGGTCTGCTTCGCTGAAACCCTGTCGTTCAAACGGTGCGGGTTTCGTGGGGAACGGCTGCGTGGGGCTGTACCACTCGCCGGGCACTTCGCCCTGCGGAACGGCGCGCTCCTCGATCGGCCAGCTGGGTTCGCCCGTGACCCGATCGAGCACAAACACAAATCCCTGCTTCGTGATCTGCGCGACGATGCGGCGCGGCTGGCCCCGCAATGTTCACGTCGCCGAGGATTGGCGCGTTGGTGTGGTCCCAGTCCCAGATGTCGTGATGGATGGTCTGGAAATGCCACACCCGTTTGCCCGTGCGCGCGTCGAGCGTGAGGATGCTCGTGGAGAACAGGTTGCTTCCCGGCCGATGCCCGCCGTAGTAGTCGCCTGTGGCCGCTTCGGTGGGGAGGTAGACGTAGCCGAGTTCAGCGTCCCGGGAGATTTGGGCCCAGACGGCGGTGTTGCCTGTGTAGGACCACGGGTTTTCCAGCCACGTGTCGTGGCCGAACTCGCCGGGCTCCGGAATCGTGTGAAACGTCCAGAGCAGGCGTCCCGTGCGCGCGTCAAATCCGCGAATGTCGCCGGGCGTGTTCACCCTGTACGGCGGCCGCAGTCCCACGTGCAGTGCCGCGCCCACCACCAGCACGTCGCCAATGACGGCTGCGGGCGAGCTCGCACCGATCGAACCCATGAGCGCCACCCCGTCGCGCGTGCGCAGGTTCTCCTGCAGGTCCACGACGCCGCTCTGACCATAGTCAGCAATCGGAATGCCGCTCTCCGCGTCGAGCGCGACCAGTTGGTAGCCCGGCGTCACTACATAGATGCGGTTGTCCCTGTTCCCGTCCGACCAGTACGACACGCCGCGTCCCGAGTTCACGCGCGGCGCTTCGTCGAGCCGCTCGCCCTCGTCAATGCGATACGTCCAGATCGTCTCGCCCGTGGCCGGGTCAATGGCCACCACGTTGCGCCGCATGCCCGCGGTGGCGTAGAGCATTCCATTGACGAAGATCGGCGTCGTCTGATTCGCGGCGAGCGGATTCGGCCCCTGATTGCGTGCGCTCCATCGCCACGCGACCTCGAGTGTCTCGGCGTTGGTGGAGTCGATTTGGTCGAGGGTTGAGTAGCGGGTGTGACCGGGGTCTCCGCCGTAGACGGGCCAGTCGGTTTTGGTGCCGCGTTGAGCGGTGGCGGGAGCGGGGAGTGCGAGGGTGGGGAGTGACAGCGCGGCGAGGAAGACGGCCGACGAACAGCTCGCCGCCGGCCAGACCGCGACGCACGCGGCGGTCGCGAGGCGGCTCCGAGCACGTCTGAACGGATGAACGTCGTGTGGTCGCCACTCGCCGAACAGCGCGCGATGGAGGCGGTCGACTACATCGCCAAGGATCGGCCGAGGGCGGCCGCGGCGTGGCTCGACGGGCTGCTGGCATGTGTCGGCCAGCTTGACCCGCTGGCCGACCGTGGACGCGTGGTGCCAGAGATCGGCCATTCAGCGAATCGAGAAATTCTGTTCGACCCGTCCCGCGTCATCTATCGCGTCGACACGAAACGCGTGGCGATCCTGACACTTCGTCATACCCGACGCGCGTGGGACCCGACCGAGATCGACGCGGGCGTA
>JBBQNT010000194.1:0-7420 GCA_038330215.1 Gemmatimonadales bacterium | reverse complement strand
GATGTCGCGGCTCTCGTCGCCCACAAGCGCGGCCGTGGTCGGCTGCACCCTAGCGGCTCGCAGCACCCGGCGCACCTTGTTCGCCTTGCCGAACAGCCCCACACCGCAGGAAAAGCTGTGCACGTGTTCGCAGAGCGCCGGACCCAGCACGGCGCGCACCGTTGTCTCGCTGTTGGAGCTCACCACGGCGAGCGCGACCCCGTTCGCCGCCAGCAGTCGCAGCAGTTCGTCCATGCCGCTGAACATCGAGATTTCATGCCGCTGCTCGCTCATGCGCGCCCGCGCGTGCTGCATGATCGACGGCAGTTGCCAGCGGGAAACGCCAAGCGTGGCGAGGATGCCAGCGGTGTCCATGCCGCGCAGCGTGTCCACTTCGTGCGGTGCTATGCGGCGCAATCCGAACTTCGCGGTGATCTCCGCGCAGAGTACGCGGAACAGCGGGAAGGTGTCGGCCAGCGTGCCGTCGAAATCGAACATCACGAGGCGATACCCCATCACAACCTGCTCAGCGGCTGGTCGCCTCGGGCAGACCGCTCACGCTGTTGATCCAGCGCACCAGCGGCAACATGACCTCGTAGTCGCGCGCGAGTGTATCGATGAGCTTGCGAGATCCCAGTTGCGCCTCGGTGAGCGCGTGACCGGCGGTGAACGACTGATGGCGCAACCAGTCACCGGCCGGATGATCGGACGCGAACCCGCGCGGCATGCGTTTCAGCATGTGTTCAGTCTCCAGGCCGCCAAAGCGACGCTTGAACGCCGGAGCCTTCACGATATCGGAGAACACCTCGGGTGCTTCGGCAATGGCGCTGCGGATGCGCACCAGCACAGGACGCGGAGGCATCCAGACACCGCCGCCGGTGAAGATCTCGCCCGGTGCGAAGTGAAAGTAGAATCCGGCGCCGCCGTGCGCAGCGTTCTCGCCCACGGCGCGTCCTGCATCCCGATGATAGAACCAGCACGCCGCATGCGTCTTGTACGGACTCTTGTCCTTGCTGAAGCGGACGTCGCGATGAATGCGAAACAGCGACTTCCGGCTGCCGACGATCTCGGGAGCGAACGCCGCGAGCCGCACGTCCACTTCTTCGATGAGCGCCATGAGCGGACGCTTGATCTCGTCTTCGTAGCGCTCGCGGTTGGCCTCGAACCATTCCCTGCGATTGTTGCGCGCGAGTGCGCGAAGGAACGTGAGCGCGGCCGGCCTGAAGCCGGTGAAGGTGTCTGGTTCCTTGCTGCGCGAAACACGGGTGCGCGGTACGGCTTTTCGCGATGTGGCTGTGCGCGTAGTCGTGGACTTCTTTGCAGGCATGTTCAGTCCGGGCTCATCGTGCAGGAAAGAGGAATCGCAGCACGCGCCCGATGCGCAGTCCCCACGATCGTTCGTCGTGCAACGCGTTGTCGATTTCGACGTATTCGAGGTCGTCGCCGAGTCGCCATCCACGGCGCTGCAGTACGCGGCACAGCAAGCGCGCGCCGCGCAACATGCGCGTCTCGAGCAAGCCGACATCAAGCCAGATCTGCAGGTCCGGCCGTCCGCCCACTGCGGTCACAAGCTGGCGCACGATCCACCGGTCGTCCCACCACACGGACGGTGACATAAGCGCAAGCTTGCCGAACACCGCCGGATGCAAGAGGCCGAGGTGCAGCGTGAGCAAGCCGCCGAGCGAGCTGCCGATCATGGCCGTGTTGCGCGCATCCGATTTGGTGCGATAGTGACGGTCGATGAACGGCTTGATCTCATACGTGAGCATCTGTCCGTAGCGATCGGCCAGGCCACCGGCGTCGTGCGCCGCATCCCGCGTGGGTGTGTACTCGTCGATTCGTTCGCGACCGGCGTTGCCGATGGCCACGAGAATGAGCGGTTCGATGGCACCCGCATGCATCAGCGCGCGCGCCGTTGTGTCCACGCCCCACTGCACACCGAACGGCGCCATGGGATATTCATCGAACACATTCTGCCCGTCGTGCAGGTACACCACGGCATAGCGCTCATCGGTGTTCGTCTCGTATCCCGGCGGCGTGCAGACCACGACATCATGTGTCTCGGTCAGGAACTTCGAGTCGATGTCTGCATAGTGCGCCAGACCGCCGATCGTGGCGGCGTTCCTCGGCTCATACACGCTACACCACTCGATCCGGCGGCGGCTCGCCCGACAGCGCGGCCGCGAGGTTTCGCATGGCCCGCTCGCCCATGGCGGTGCGCGTCTCGATCGTGGCACTGCCGAGATGCGGCAGCAGCACAACAGATTCGAAGTCGCGCAGGTCCGGCAGCACAGTGGGCTCGAACTCGTACACATCAAGACCGGCGCCGCCGATCGTCTGCTCACGCAACACGTGCACCAGCGCCTGCTCGTCCACCACGTCACCGCGCGCGGTGTTGATGAGGATGCCGTGCGGCTGCATCATCCCCAAACGCTCGGCATTCATGAGATGACGCGTTTCCGGAGTCGCGGGACAGTGCAGCGACACGATGTCCGACGTGCGCAACAACTGCTCGAGCGAGTCCGCGCGCGTGGCGCCTTCCGGTCCGGCCGACTCGGCGTCCTCGATGCGCGGATCGCGCGGTGCCCACCACTGCACGCGCATGTCGAGCGCGCTCGACGCACGGCGCGCAACGGCGCGTCCGATGCGTCCATAACCAATGATGCCGAGCTGCTTGCCGCGAAGCGTGCGTCCGAGCATGTGTGTCGGACGCCATCCGGACCATGCGCCGCTGCGCACGTGTCGTTCGCCCTCGCCCAGCCGGCGTGACGTCATGAGGATGAGCGCGAGTGCCAGGTCTGCCGTGTCGTCAGTGACCACGTCGGGCGTGTTGGTCACAATGACACCCGCCTTGCGTGCAGCATCCAGATCGATGTGGTTGACGCCCACGCCGAAGTTGGCCACAACGCGCGCGCGGCGGCCCGTTACACCGAAATGCGCCGCAGTGATGCGATCGGTGACGGTGCACAGGATGCCATCGGCCAACTTGAACGCATCGGCCATCGCGTTCGCCGACAGCGGCGTGTCGTTGCGATTGAGATGTGTCTCGAACTGCTCGGACAGTGCATGCTCGAGCTCCGGCGGCAGGCGCCGGGTCACGACGATCGTGGGACGCGCCATGATCACGTGGCCGATTGCGGCGACGACTCACGCCACCAGGCACTCGCGGCGGCAACGCCGCTGCCGGGCGTGACGGTAATGCCGCTGTCGAGCAACGCGAGTTCCACGCCCGCGAGCGCGCCCGCGAGCATCAGCTCGTTCACGTCGCCCATGTGCCCAATGCGAAATACGCGGCCAGCCAACTGCGCAAGGCCCGAGCCGAGCGCGAGATTCCAGCGACGCGCCGCGACCTCGATCACCGCGCGTGCGTCGGCACCCTCCGGCACCAGCACCGCCGACACCGTGTCGCTGTACCACTCGGCGCGAGTCGCGCATAGCGAGAGCCCCCATGCGTGCACCGCGCGTCGCACCCCTTCCGCCAGTCGGTGATGTCGCGCGACGACATTCGCCATGCCCTCCTCGAGCAGCATGTCGAGCGCGGCGTCGAGCCCCCAGAGCAGCGACAGCGCGGGCGTGGACGGGAAGTAGCCCTGTTCGTTGTTCGCGCGCATCGGGCGCAGGTCGAAGTACGCGCGAGGCGTCGTGACCGTATCCACGCGCTCCATCGCCCGCGCGCTGCAGTAGAGAATGCCCAGGCCGGTCGGCAACATGAAACCCTTTTGCGAGCCGGTGATCGCGCAGTCCACCTGCCACTCGTCCATTTCAAACGCGAGGCTGGCAATCGAACTCACGCCGTCCACGTAAAGCAGCGCGGGATGCGCGGCGCGGTCCAGTGCACCTCGAATCGCGCCCACATCACTGGTTACACCAGTGGCAGTCTCGTTATGCACGAGCAGCACACCCTTGATCGCATGCGACGTGTCGGCGCGCAGCGCAGCCTCGACCTGATCCGCTGATACGCCATCGCCCCACGGCGCCTCGATCACGTCTACTTGATAGCCGAGACTGCGCGCCGTCTCGATGAAGAGGTGCGAGAACTGTCCGAATCGCACCGCCAGCAGGCGGGCACCCGGATCGAGCGTATTGACGAGCGCCGCCTCCCACATGGCGCTGCCCGACGCCGGAAACACGAACGCAGTGGCCGTTGTGCTACCGACGATCGCGGGCAGGCGACCGAGGATGCTGCGTGTGAGTGCGGGGAACGTCGGCGACCGATGGTCTTCCTGCGCGCGGTGCATCGCGCGCAGCAAGCGGTCGGGAACGTTGGTGGGCCCAGGAATGAAGAGATGGTGGCGTCCGGTCATGGCCGGAAAGCTACTGTGCGATCACCGGGTTTGCGTTGTCCGGGTCTGCCTCTTGGTCTGCGTCACCCTCGTCGTCGCGCGCATCGGCCTGGTCACCGCTGATGTCCCGCTCAGCTTCGTCGGGAGCGAGCGCCTTCACGATGTCCCGGCACAAGCGTGCGAGGCGTTCTCGCTGCTTACCCGACAATGCGCTCATGAGCTCCACGACCGCCTGCGTGCGTATCGGACCTACTTCAGCGAGCAGCTCCGATCCCTGACTCGTGAGATGCACCGTGGTGAAGCGACGATCGGTGGCGTGGCGTTCGCGCGAGGCAGCCTCGCGCTTTTCGAGCGCGTCGATGATGGCTGTCATCTGCGCCTTGCTGCGACCGAGTGTGCGCGCGAGCTCCTGCTGGTGCAGTGGCCCGCGTGACTGGAGCGTCTCGAGCACACCCAGCTGGCTGGCCGAGAGCGAGAATGGCGAAAGGGCGGCATCGGCTGCGGTGGCGGTGAGCGTCGCCGCGCGCTGCAGACGCGTGTAGGCATCCACCGCGCGGCGGCGCTTGCGTTCGCCCTTTTCGCGGTGCTTGTCGCGGTGCTTGTCGCTGTGCTTGTCCGCGCTCTTTTCGCTGCCGTTGCCTGTGTGCTTGTCCGAGTGCATCTCGTCCTGTTGCCTGATGTTCGAGTCGTGCGCCTTCACCTGCGACTTGTCACTGGGAGTATCGTTTGCCTTGTCGGTTTTACGGTTCATGCCGAGGCCTGATGGGGGGTGAAGCCCGCAACGGATCAAACGTGGATGCATTCCGATACGAAGCGCAAGCGACGAGTAGGTGGGGACGAGTTGGAACGACCTCAGCCGTAGCAGGCGGCACTGCCGTGGCTACCTCGATTGCGCCGATCTCTCGGCGAGTCACGAGCGCAGGGAACGCCAATCGATCGACGTCTGTATGCGGCAAGGATATCAGGAACCATCACAACTCTCGAGCGGGTCATCGGCGCGCCCAAGCACACGATCGCACAGTACCCGGATGCTACGCGTGTGACCAGCAAGTCGTTCGTAACAAACCCTGATTGATGCCCTCGCGCACGGTCGCGATCCGTGCGAGATTCGCCAAACCCCCTGTTCAGCCTGCGCTGAGGGAGCTCGTCCATGGCCGTGCATGATGCATCTACCTCGTCGTCCCGACACTTCGGCGACGGCGTCTCGCTTCCCGAACTGGTGCGCTTTCTTCGCGAAGGCGTGTACATCATGGATGCCGAAGGCGTGGTGCTCGATGGCAATCCGGTCGCGCTCGACTTGTTCGGTGTGCGCCACCTGCAGGATCCAAGTACGCCCATTCGAGACCGGCTGCGCTCGCCAGCCGTGTGGGACCAGGAAATGGCCGCGCTCGCCCGCGATGGCGCGGTCCGCGAGTTCACGCGTGAGATCGAACGACCGGACGGCAGCGTACGCACGGTGCTCGACACCTGCTATGCCCGTGACGACAAGGGCACCATCACCTATCACGGTGTCGTCATCGATGTCTCGGTCGTTTCCCCGCGCGAAGGCGCGTTCAGCGCCGACGCACACACGCGCGATCAGGGCACGGGTGCATATACGTCGGACTATCTCGATGTGCTCGAGCGCCAGTACGCAACGCAGCGTGACGGCGTCATCGGTGTGTGCGTGGTCCACATGGAGCTGGGCGAACCGGTCGCCGGCACCGATGCGGAAAAGCAGATGGACACTCGGCTGGAGCGCATGACGCGGTTCCTGTTGCGTCATATTCGCGCGAGCGAGGTTGTTGTGCGCTCGGCAAATGACCAACTGGTATTGGTGTTGCCGGACGCCGACGAACGCGGCACGGAGACGGTGGGACGGCGGCTGCAGCTCGCGGCGCTCCGCAGCGCACCCGCGGCATTTCGCCTGGGCTGGGCATCGCGGCTCCCGGAAGAGTCGATGGTCTCCCTGGTCGCGCGGGCGCACGCCGACGCGGTTCCTGTCCGTGTGGTGGAACGCAGTTTCCAGCCGGCACGCCACTGAGCATCCGGCGCAAATCGTGAGGGTGGCAGGCCTGGTGTGCAACGCGCACGCCGGCTGGCGTCTCCATGGGCAATCGCAGTTCATCCGCCCTCGCCGGAGTCGCCATGTCTCGCCTGTCACGTCGTTCCAGTACGCTTGTTTGCCTTGCTGCGGCGGTTGCCGCGGGCAGCATCACCTCGCTGCCTGACGCGGCGCACGCGCAAGGACGCGTGGTTTCGCCGTGTGCTCGTGCAATGCCGTCGGAATCCCGCCCAATGCGCACGTGCGAGCCGTCGGTGGTGCGCGTCGCCACATCGACGCTGGTCGAGATCACCGGGCGCGTCGCACGCACCACGATCACGGAGACGTTCGAGAATCGTGGACGTGCGCTCGGTGAGGCGGATTTCGTATTTCCTCTTCCCAGCGGCGCGGCCTTTGAAGAGCTGCGGCTCGAGATCGACGGCAAGCTGGTGGCCGGCGAAGTGCTTGGCGCACGCGAAGCACGCGAGACGTATGAGCGCATCGTTCGTGAACTGCGCGATCCGGCGCTCGTGGAGTGGGCCGGACTCGGCTTGCTGCGCACGCGCATCTTTCCGTTCGGCGCGGGCGAGCGACGCACCGTGGTCGTGAAGCTTGCGCACGTGGTTCCCCTCGATGGCGATGCACTGCGCGTCACCGGCCGGCTCATGAGCGGCACGGACATCAGCGATGAAACCGCTACGGGATCCTTTCGCATCCGTTGGCGCGGTGATTCGCTGGGCACGCCATGGTCGCCCACGCATGATGTTGGTCGCGTGCGCTCGCACGACGGCGGGCAGCGCGAGGTGATGCTGACCGGACGCGTGGGTGACGTGGTTGCGTACCTGCCCATGCGTCGTGCGTCGCGCGAGCCCACCGTCACCATGCTCACGCACGGCGGCGCCGGCAACGAACGCCACGCGCTCGTGATCGTCTCGCCGCCACAGGAGGCGCCGCGGGCCATGGCGCGTGACATCACGTTCGTGCTCGACGTGTCCGGCAGCATGCGCGGGAACAAGATGACGCAGGCGGTGGCGGCTGGACACGCGCTGCTCGCTACGCTACGCAGCGACGATCGCTTCCGGCTCATCGCGTTTTCGGATCAGGTCGACGCACAGAGCACGGAGTTGGTGAACGT
>JBBQNT010000193.1:0-7465 GCA_038330215.1 Gemmatimonadales bacterium | reverse complement strand
GTTCTTCAACTGGAACGTGAACGGCGTGCACACGTGGAATCCCGGCAGCTGGTCCGCCGCCACATCGTTCGGTTTGCAGTACGAAGATCGTCGGCTCAACACGTTCCAGATCCGCACGCAGAACCTGCTGCCGGGTCAGCGGAACGTGAATCAGGGCACGAACATCACCGCCAACGAAGGCCTGACCGAGGAGCGCACGCTGGCGTTGTACGGCCAGGAAGAGTTACGTCTGTTCGACGATCGACTGCTGCTCCAGGCTGGACTTCGCGCCGAACGCAGCAGCGTCAACGGTGACATCGACAAGTACTATATCTTCCCGAAGATCGCCGGTTCCTATCGGTTCCTCGACCTGCTCGGCGAAGGCAGCGAAATCAAGCTGCGCCTGGCCTATGGTGAGACGGGCAACCAGCCGCTCTTCGGCCAGAAGTTCACCACGCTCGGCACCCCGCAGCTCGGTGGCCAGCAGGGCGTCACGGTGGGCACGGCGGCCGGCTTCGACAACGTCGCCCCTGAGCGACTCAAGGAAATCGAAGGCGGTATCGACGGCAACGCGATGAACGGCAAGCTCACGTGGGAGTTCACGGTGTTCGATCGCAACACCACAAACCTGCTGCTCACGCGTGTGCCGGCTCCGTCGTCGGGCTTCACCAGCCAGGTGTTCAACGGCGGAAAGCTCAACAACCAGGGACTCGAGATCGGACTTGGCTACACACCGATCCAGACGAGTAGCTTGCAGTGGGTTTCGCGCGCGACGTACACCAAGTACACCAATGAAGTCGTGGACCTGGCCGGCTTGCCGGCATTTTTTCCGCAGGCTTCTGGTTTCGGCAACCTCGGCCGCACGCGCATCGAAGTGGGCCAGCCCATTACGCAGCTCGTGGGCTTCGCACTCAACGACGACGGGACGCGCGGCAGCACGCTCGTGCAGCTCGGCAACACCAACCCGGACTTTCGCGCCGGTTTCGTGAACGACATCACGTACAAGCGTCTCGCCTTCAACGCCGTCTTCGATTGGCAGCAGGGCGGTAGCGTGATCAACCTTACGCGCTACCTGCAGGACGACGCGCGCACCTCGGAAGATTGGGGCACGCCGGAGGGCATCGCGCGCTATCGCGGTTACACCAGCGGCTCGATTGAGCCGTACATCGAAGACGCAACGTTCCTCAAGTTGCGCGAAGTCAACGTGGCGCTCGATGTACCGCAACGCTTCATCGGCAGCTTCACCCGCGCCGGTATCGAAACCATGCGCATCAGCTTGTCCGGTCGCAATCTGTGGATGCTGACCGACTACAGCGGACTCGATCCCGAAGTCGCGAACTTCGGTGCAGCCGCCATCCGCAACAACCTGGATATCGGCGCCTATCCGCCGAGCCGCAGCTTCTTCTTCAACATCACCCTGGGTTTCTGATGACATCGACGACTGAGGTGACTCGTTCTGCGAGTCCGCGATTCCGGATGGTATTGGGATCCGCCGTTGTGGCCGGCGTCCTGTCCCTTGGTGCCTGTGGGGATTTCGACGTCCTGAATACCAACGCGCCAACGGTAGAGACGCTCACCGGTGCACCCACGCGCACGATCCTGGCGCGCGCGGCCACCGGCATATTTTCGCAGGCGTTCAACGACATCGGCACGGAGGTCGTGTTCTACGCGCTGTACGGCCGCGAAGGCTACAACCTGCTCGGCAACGATCCGCGTGAGACCGGCGAGCAGATCCGTGGCCCGGCCGACCCGACCGGACGCAACTCGGGCATCTGGACGGGTCCGTACGCCGCCATCCGCACCATCAACACCTACCTCGCGGCATTGCCGGTGGCGACGGGCATGACGGAAGCGGAAGTGCGTGCCTCGCAGGGCTTCGCGAAGACGCTCAAGGCGTGGCATATCCAACGTCTGGCCGTGCGCACCGGTGCGCTGGGCATTCCGCTCGATGTCGATCGTCCCATCAATGACCCGCCAGCACCGTTCGTGAGCTTCGCGGCGGCATTGGAAGCCGCGTCGGCACTCATGGATGAAGCCGCGGCGGATCTCACGGCGGCCGGATCGACTGCGTTTCCGTTCACCGTGGCCCCGGGTTTCACCGGCTTCACGACGCCGGCCACGTTCCTGCGGTTCAATCGCGCCTTGGCGGCGAAGATCCTGGTGCGTCGCGCCACATTCGTGAACTGCGCAGCGTGCTGGGCGCAGGCGAGCACGGCGATCAATGCGTCATTCGTGACGACTGCCGGATTGCCGGGATCGCTGTCCACCGGCGTCAACTACGCGTATTCGACGGCCGCCGGTGAGCCCGCGAATCCGGTGTCGGAGCCGCTCACCAATAACCGGTACTGGGTGCACCCGAGCATCCTGACCGGTGCGCAGCTCAAGGCCAATGGCAATCCTGATGATCGACTCACGCGCAAGGTGACCCCCGCCGGACGCACGGTGAACCTCAATGATCTGGTGGGCACGCACAAGCCAACGCTGTACAACAGCGCGACCAATCCGGCGGTGGCGAACCTTGGCGCACCGATTCCCTGGATCAACAACGAGGAACTGCTCCTGCTCCGCGCCGAGATTCGCTGGAACACGGGCAACAAGGCCGGTGCGATCGACGATCTCAATCTGATTCGCGTGAACTCCGGTGGACTGGCGCCCACGACGCTCACCGCGGGCAGTACCGAGGCGGCGTTCGTGACCGAGCTGCTCTACAACCGCCTGTATTCACTCATGTGGGCGCAGGGCACGCGCTGGATCGATGCGCGGCGCTACGGCCGTACCCAGCAGTTGCCGCAAGATCGCCCGGGCGACACACGCTACGAGAACATGATCGTGCCGGCCGGCGAGTGCACTGCACGGGGGCTCGAGGCGCCCTGCACGCCGTGATTCGTTGACACTGCGTGACAGGCAAACGGCCACCTCGCGAGGGGTGGCCGTTTTGTATCTTGGAGAGCACGCTTGCTCACAGTTCACACTTATTCTCTCCGCATGAACTTCGCCGACTATCAGGATCTCGCCGCGCGCACACTCGGTCGCGACCGGACGCACGAACAGCAACTTGCCAATGCCGCCCTCGGCCTCACCGGCGAAGCGGGTGAAACGGCCGAACTGATCAAGAAACATCTCTTTCACGCCACGCCACTGGATCGCGATGCGATGGTGAAGGAGCTGGGCGACTGCCTGTGGTACATCGCCGCGTTTGCGACCGTGCTCGAAATCCCGATGACGGAAATCGCGGACAGGAACATCGAGAAGCTCAAGCGTCGCTATCCGGAAGGATTCGATCCGGAGCGCAGCCGGAATCGCACGGAATAGCGGCGCCGTCTGCGCAACATCGCCATCAGCGCAACCAGCTCAGCCCGTCGAGCCCATCCGGGACAGCGAGCCCCAACCGCACGAGCGCACTCGGCATGACATCCGCCGTGCGCATGGGCGTGCGTTGCGCTGGCGCGTCGATGATGAGCGGCACCATCATCTGCTCACGGTGCAGCGCGCCATGCGTAGAACGGTGTGGCGTGGGCTCATACTTGTCACGCAGATCCCAGCCCGGCGCCGCTGACAGCATCATGTCACCTGCGCGCAACGAGGGCACCACGTCGGCGAGTTGCACCACGCCGTCGGGGTAGTTGGTATTGGCACACGCGGCATGCGCCTCGGTGGACGATACGTGCTGCAGGTCCTGTGCAATCCCGAGCGGATCGCCGGTGTCGCGGCGATAGCTCCACTGCGCCGCCGTTCTCGAATGGGTGATGGTGGCGGAGCCGCGCGTACGATTCGTCACGCGAATCGTGTTCGCGTCGAGTGCAACGGCAGTCAGGTCGACGCTCGGACGTGCGACGATCTCGTCGTGCAACGACTGCCACCGGTCGGTAAGTGAGGGCCACCACAGCCTGGTACGATGATGCGGTTCCACGTACACGTGCGCCATCGCGTTGCCGCCGACCATCACGGCCACGTCGGGTTTCCGAATCCACACCCGCGGATGCGCGAGCACACGATGTCCGAGGTCGCGCAAACCGTCGGCCAGTTCATCGTGGTGGTTCACGTCAGCGTGTCCGTGGTCGGCCACGAGCCACACATGCAGTCGCTCGGCCCATCCGCACTTCCGGGCGATGTCCTCCGCCTCGCCGACAAAGTCGTCGATGTCACGCAGGGATCGGCGCACCGCTGGCGCCCGCGCGCCGAATGCATGCGCGAACTTGTCGGGCGTGAGGAACGACATCACCGCAAAGTCCGGACGTTCGCGCACAAGGTGGCGGAGCACGCGGTCCACAACGAGTTGCTCGACACGCCGCCATCCTGCGAGGTCACTGCGAAAGTGCGGCAGGAATGCACGCGCGGCCCACAGCCAGCCGCGTCCCGGATGTCTCACGCCGCGAGCGCCGCGGCCGAGCAGCGTGGAGCCGGCAATGCTCGAACGGGTCATTTCCATCAGTGTGCGTGCTTCGTGATCGAGGTCGTCGTCGAGCAGGCGAATCTCGGGTCCCACGTAGCTGCGGGCGTAGGAAGGCCACGATGCGCGCGAACGGCTTCGGTCGAACCATCGTATTCCAGGTAGCCCCACGCTGGCCGGAAACCGTCCCATGAGAAACGGCGCGTAGGCCGGACCGGTGACGGACGGGAAGCACGTGGACACTTCAGTGAACGAGCCACGCGCGGCTCGAGCCGCGAGATGTGGCAGTTCACCGGCCGCGATGGCGTCCCGCAGTACATCGGGGCGCACGCCGTCGGCCACAATCAGCAGCAGCGTGTCCTCGGAGGCGTTCACACGTGCACCCGGCGGTGGCGTGCTCGTCGTGCGGACGCGTACCTTGCAGGGATGTGCCTGCGCATCGGGCGCGCCCTCTCTCCCACCCACGCGTCATGGCTCGCAGCGATAAATCGTCGACCGCTCCAAAGAAGCCCGCCAAGGCTGTGAAGAAGCCCACCAAGGCTGTGAAGAAGCCCACGAAGGCTGTCAAAACGTCTGCGAAGGCTGTCAAAACACCCGCGAAGACTGTGAAGCAGCCCGCCACGCCTGCGCTGCCCATGAAGCGCTCGAGCAAAGGCCCCACCACCGTCACGGGCAAGCCTGCCTCGCCCTCCGTGCGCGCGAAGGCCGAGTCCAACTCGGTGGCCGAATACAAGAAGCGGACGGAAGAAGGGCACCGCATGGCGGGGCGCGAACCGGCGTCCGACGGGCTGGTCTCCAAGGGACAGCGCGTGGAACGGCGCCGGCGCGAGGTGGATGTCTCCATCCGCGACACTCCGCTGCTCACCGAAGACGAGAAGCTGCTGTACAGCCCCGAAAGCGCCGACGGCTTCACGCAAACCGATCCGTGGCGCGCGATGCGCATTCTGAGCGAGGTGATCGAGGGCTTCGACGCGCTTGCCCACGTGAAGAAGGGCGTCTCGATTTTCGGCAGCGCGCGCACCAGTCCCGACGATCCGCACTACCAGCACGCGCGCGAAGTGGCGCGTATCCTGGCTGAGCACGATTTCGCGATCATCACGGGCGCGGGGCCCGGCATCATGGAGGCCGCCAATCGCGGCGCCAAGGACGCCGGCGGACAGAGCATCGGCTGCAACATCGAGTTGCCGTTCGAGCAAGGTGCGAATCCGTACGTCGATACGCTGGTGAACTTCCGCTACTTCTTTGTGCGCAAGACCATGTTCGTGAAATACTCGAACGCGTTCATCATCTTTCCCGGCGGCTTCGGCACGCTCGACGAGTTCTTCGAGGCGCTCACGCTCATCCAGTGTGGCAAGATCTACCAGTTTCCGGTGATCCTGTTCGGACGACACTACTGGGCGGGGCTCATGCGCTGGCTGCACTCGCGCGTGGCTGGCGAAGGCAAAATCTCGCCCGGCGACCTCGATCTCGTCATGCTCACCGACGATCCGCAGCAAGCCGCACAGGCCGTGATCGACGCGCATGCCGCGCAGCGAGCCCATGCCGATGGCTGACTTCATGTTGTCCCTTCGCAATTCCACGTCGAGGTCCGCAATGACGGTTCGTGTGTCGTTCGATTTGTCCATCGCCATGCACCGCGCGCGCACACTTCTCGCGCCGATGCGTCATGTCCGGACTACGGGCATCACCGCATTGGCGCTTGCGCTCGCGGCCGCCGTACCTGCATCGGCACGGGCCGGCACGCCGGCATCGCTGCCAACCTCGTCAATCCCTTCACAGGACGATCCGTTCCTTCGCGTGCGAGTGGACGAGGCGCGAAACAAGCTCTTCCTCGAGATTCCCGAGGCGCAGCTCGGCCGCGACTTCCTCTATCAGAATACACTCGCCACGGGACTCGGCACGGGTTCGCTCGATCGCGGACAGCTCGGCGCGAACTTCGTGGTGCGCCTCGAACGTCGCGGCTCCCGCATCCTCATGGTGCGCGACAATCTGGGCGTGCGCGCGCCGGGAGCGGACGCCGCCGGCCAGCGCGCCGCCGCCGAGGGCTTTCCGCGGTCCGTGATCGCCTCGTTCACGGTCGAGAGCGAGAACGGCGGCGTGGTGACGATCGACGCCACCTCGTTCTTCCTCTCCGACGTGTACGGCGTGGCGGACGGTTTGCGTGGCGGGCAGGGCGGTGGATCGTATCGCGTGGACGCAGCGCGCAGCTGGTTCGACGCCGAGCGTACCAGGAGCTTTCCGAAGAACGCCGAGGTGCATGCGGTGCTCACGTTCGCATCAGACGCGCCAGCCGCTGCCGCCCGCCGCGTGGCGCCGGACGCACGCGCGCTCACCCTTGAACAGCATCATTCGCTCGTCGTGTTGCCCGACACGAGCGGTTTCAAGCCGCGCGCCTTCGATCCACGCGCGGGTTACTTCGGCACGAGCTTTGCCGACCTTTCGCTCGGCCTCGATCAGAACTATCGCGATGGCTACATCAATCGCTGGCGTCTGGTGCCGAGCGATCCCGCGGCCTATGCGCGCGGCGAGTTGGTGGAGCCGGTGAACCCGATCGTCTACTATCTCGATCCCGGCATCCCGGCACCGTATCGCGAAGCGTTTCGCGAAGGCGGCAACTGGTGGGGCAAGGTGTTCGAGGCGGCCGGCTTCAGGAATGCGTTCAGTGTGCGTGATCTGCCAGCGGGCGCCGATCCGATGGATGCGCGTTACAACATGCTGTACTGGATTCACCGTACCGGACCCGGTCCGTCGGTGGGGCCGAGCTACAGCGATCCGCGTACCGGTGAGATTGTGCGTACCGTGGTGCGCATGGACGCGTGGCGTTCGCTCATCGACTACAACATCTGGGCAGGCACGGTGCCGGCTTCAGGACCGTCGGGCCCGAATGTGAGTGCCGAAGACTTCGCGATGGCGCGTCGTCGCCAGCATACAGCACACGAAATCGGCCACACGCTTGGACTCGCGCACAACTTCATTGCGTCCGCGCAGGGGCGCACGTCGGTGATGGACTATCCGGTGCCGATCATCACGCTGGCCAGCGACGGCACGCCAGACTTGCGCGATGCCTATCGCAACGGACCGGGCGCGTGGGACTCG
>JBBQNT010000192.1:0-7485 GCA_038330215.1 Gemmatimonadales bacterium | reverse complement strand
CGTGTACGGTGAGTCGCAGGGTGGTAACGTCGCACGACTGAACCTCGCCACGGGCGAGCGCATGGGCTTCCAGAAGCCGGGGTGGCAGGCGCGCTACGCCGAGTGGGAAGATTCGGTCGCGGTGGTGCGCGGCGATCCGCTCGTGCCGGCCACGCGCGCCATCAACGCACGCATCGCGGCGGTCCGCGCGAAACAGGCGAAGGACTCGGTCGAGATGTCCATGCGCTATAACTGGAACTCGCCGTTCTTCCTCTCCCCACATAACCCGTCCGTCGTGTACTTCGCGGGCAACAAGGTGATGCGCTCCATGAAGCGCGGAGAAGACCTGCGCGTGATCTCGCCTGATCTGTCGAAGCACCTTGTAGCGAAGATCGACACATCCACGCGACTCACCGGCGGCATCACGCTCGACGCGACGGGCGCGGAGACATACGGTACGATTGTCGCACTCACCGAAAGCCCGATCATTCCGGGCCTGCTCATCGCCGGCACTGATGACGGCAATGTCTGGAAGACCGCGAACGGCGGTGCCACCTGGGAGAATCTCTCGTCGAAGCTGGCGGGCATGCTGCCGAACAGCGGCGAGGTGTATGTCACGCGCGTGGAAGCATCGGCGCATGACACGTCCACGTTCTACGTGGCATTCGACAACCACCGTTGGGGCGACAACAAGCCGTATCTGTTCGTGACCAACGATGGCGGTCAAAGCTTCCGCTCGATCGTGAACAACCTGCCGGCAGACGGGCCGGGCGACTATCTGCACGTGGTGCGCGAGGATCCGCACAACCGCGACCTGCTGTTCGTAGGCACGAGTATCGCCGTGTATGCATCGCTCGATCGCGGCGCCACATGGACACGCTTCATGACGGGCATGCCGAGCGTGCCGGTTTATGATCTCAAGATTCATCCGCGGGATCGCGAGCTGATCGCGGCCACGCACGGTCGTGGATTCTGGATTGTCGACATCGCGCCGCTCGAGCAGATGACGCCGGCGGTGATGTCGGCCGACGCGCACCTGTTCACTCCGACAACGGGCTTCCAGTGGGGTGAAGCACCGCTGCTCAGCGCGAGCGGCAACGGCAATGCGCAGGCCTTCTTCGCGACGCCGAATCCGGCGTACGGCGCGGCCATCACCTATCGCGTCGGCGCCGGTAAGACGGGCAATGCGCGCATCAGCATCGTCAACGCGCTCGGAGATACGATCCAGCGTCTGCAGGGACCGGTGCGGCCCGGTGTGAACACGGTGGTGTGGAACTACGGTATCAGCAACCCGCGTACGGCCGCCGCGCTCTCCCCAAGCGCACGCAGAGACAGCATTCTGCGCGCGGTGCGTGCACCCAAGGTGCTCGACTCGCTGGCCGCCGCGAAGTACGACAGTGCTGCGCTCGCCAGCGCCCGCACCATCATCTCGGGCGCAGCTGGCCAGGCGGCGTTTGCCGGCGGCGGTTTTGGCGGCGGTGGTGGCGGAGCTGGTGGCAATCCTACGTGCGAACGACCGCTCACGCAGTGGGACACGTTCTGCGATCGTCCTGGTGAATCCACCGTGGCTCGACCCGGCTTCTCGGCGGTTCCATCCGGAGGACGTGGCGGACCTGCTGCGTCGCCTGAAGTGCGTCGAATCTTCGAGATCATCGGCATCGATCCGCCGGCTGGCGGGCGCGGCTTTGGCGGATTTGGCGGCGGCGCGGTGGCAGGAACGGGCGAATACGGTGTCGTGTTGCAGATCGGCAATACGATTGTGCGTCAAAAACTGCAGGTGGAAAATGTCGGTGAGTCGGGCTGGTCGCGTATGTTCAGCGGACCGCGGTAGACACTCACAGGCGTGCACCACACAACTCCGGTATGACCGAGCAGAACGAAGCCCGTCCACTCACGTCACCCGACGGCGGACCCGAGCAACGCTTTCAGCGCGCCGCGCTGCTGCTGCTCGTCGCCACCATCTCGGTGATGTTTTTCCAGCTGGTGCGCGGGTTTCTCGTGGCCGTGTTGCTGGCGGCGATCTTCGCAGGCATGTCATACCCGCTGTTCACTCACCTGCGCTTTCGTTTCGGTGGGCGACAGAATCTCGCGTCGATCATCACGATCCTCGCGTTGCTGCTGGGTGTCGTCGTGCCGCTCGTGGCGTTCATGGCGCTGGTCGTGTCTGAGTCAGTCGCCCTGAGTCAGGCCATTGCCGACTGGGTACGCAGCGAGCCCGACCGACTGGCGCAGCTTCGCACGTATCTCGATCGCGTACCCTTCGCCGACCGGCTCATTCCAGAGGGCGACGAACTGGTCACCAAGCTTGGCGAACTGGCCAGTCGCGCGGGACCGATCCTCGCCGGCCAGCTCGCCGCGTTGGGGCGCGGTACGCTCACGTTCCTGCTGCAGCTGTTCGTATGCGCGTACGCGATCTTCTTCTTTCTCGTAGACGGACCAAGCATCCTGCGCATGATTCTCTACTACATCCCGCTCGGCGCGAACGAGGAGTCGCAGCTGCTCGAGCGCTTCGTATCCGTCACGCGCGCTACGCTTAAAGGTTCATTGCTCATCGGCGTGATCCAGGGTGGTCTCGCCGGCATTGCCTTCTGGGCTGCGGGCGTTCCCGGTGCAGCGTTCTGGGGCACGGTCATGGTGGTGCTCTCCATCATACCGGCCATTGGGTCCGCGCTGGTGTGGATACCTGCGGTCATCTTTCTCGCGCTCACCGGTCATACCACCGCTGCCCTGCTGTTGCTCGCGTGGTGTGCTCTCGTGGTGGGCACGGTGGACAACTTCCTGCGCCCGCGTCTTATCGGGCGCGACGCGCGCATGTCGGACTTGCTCATTCTTCTGAGCACGCTCGGCGGCATAGCAATGTTCGGCGCGCTGGGTTTCATTGTGGGCCCGATCATCGCAGCGCTGTTCGTGACCGTGTGGCACATCTACGGCGAGGCGTTTCGCGGTTGGCTACCGGATGTGCCGCCTGATGCGCTCAAGAACGCCACGGAGGAAGTCGGCTCATCGCCCACTATTCCCGAGTGAGCTCGCTCGACTGACACAGCGCGCCCCGCCGTGAGAGCCGCGAAGGTGCGTCCCTTCACGCGCCTACTGGCGATTTCGCTCGCCCCGACATCTTCTCGCGCGAGTTGAGCGTCCAGTCATAATCGGTCGTCACCAGCCTGAACTCGCCGCTTTCGAGCAACGTGCGCTCCGGCCCCGGCGGATACCATTTGGCGAGATACGCACCGATGCCGCGACCGCTGTTGCCGAAATCTTCCTTGTACCAGGTAAAGACAAGGCTTATGTGCACGGTACGGCTCGCGACATCCACGCGATTCTTGTCCGGCGACTCGCGAATGAAGATGCGCCCCTGCTGCTCGAGCTGCTGCTCGAGCTTCGCACCCGTGTACGCTTCGCTGCGCAGCGGCGGACAGCCGATTGCGGCGCACACCAGCGCAAAGTGAATGCGCGGCTCGTTGAACTGCTTGCGGATGATCTGGTGCTCCACCTCATCGAGCGTCAGCACGAGTCCGGCGGCACGCACGATCGGCTCCGACCACGGCCCCTTCAACTTCAGGAATCCGAATGACTTGTTGACGTTCCTGATCGACTCGCGTTCGTTCTTGCTGTTGATGAGCTGGATCGTGAACGCATTGTAGACATTGATCCAGTAGGCCAGTCGCTCGGACTCGCTCAGGGAGTCGGGTCGCACACGATCGAGCGAGCCGAGATAGGCGGCGAAGCGTGGGTCGGACTGGAACGCGTCGTAGTCCACCGCACCGTTGTTCACATGCGCGCGCAGCAGGGCATTGAACGGCGAGTGGTCGGCGGCGGCCTGTGCGGAAACGCCAGTCGCCGAAGCGGCGAGCACGAGTTGCACCTGCAACGCACGGCGTACCAACGCGGACACGATCGGTGAAGGCAGTGGCATGGTAGCGAAGTGGGGCGTATCGCTGAGCAGCGACCGGACGGCCGCTGAGTGAACCGGTGTAACCGGGCTCTGGATCATGAAGTCAGTACGGTGACCGTTGGTTCACTGGATCTCCAGACGCGTCGTGCGTTTCGGAGGGCGCAATGCCCTTGCCGCGGAGGCCGGAGTGGCCGAGGTTTGGGCAGCACGCCGCAGAATGGGCAGATCACGCGCATCCGCAGGGGGCGATCGCGCATGCAGGACTGGTTGCTGGGCACATGGCGCCTCATGCGCGCGGACTCGGCGCTCGACTTCGCGCCCGGAGTGCGCATGGAGTTTCGCGAGGATGGGGCGCTGCTGTATCACGTGGACGTGGGCGGCCGCGATCAGGTCATCTCGCTGCGCTACCGCGTGGACGGCGACACGCTCCATACCGACAATCCCGCCGCGCCCCACTCCAGGAGCGTGCGGATAGAACACGGCGTCGGTGATGTGCTGATGCTGGACTTTGCCGGCGCGCTGGCCTGGCTGGTGCGCGAAGACGACACCACGCTTCATCCGCGCCCCGAGTGAGATTCCCCTTCGTTCCAATCGCCGCCGTGGCCGTCGCGGTCACCTTCTCGGCGGCACCTGATCCGCTGCGCGTGCTGCGCGCCGGTCCCACCGAGAACGCAGCGCCCACGGATACGTTGCTCATCAGCTTCGACCGTCCGGTGGCCGGTTCGCTCGACGACGCGGTACGCGCGTCCAGCATCGTACGTACGTCGCCGGCGATCGCCGGACGGTACGAATGGCGTGACCCGGTGACGCTGCGCATCATCCCCGACCGGCCGCTGCCGCGTGATCAGCGCTACGGCGTGAGGGTGTCCAATGACTTTCGCGCGATCGACGGGAGCAGTCTTGCGACGCCGTACACGTTCTCGTTTCGCGTACGCGGACCTACGCTAGTATCGGGAGACCCCATCTCCGGCCGCGACACCGCTTCCCACATCGCGCAGCGCCCGCGCGTCACCCTTGTGTTCGATGCGGCGGTGCGCGCCGACGCGGTGGCGAGCGCGTCGCGCATCGAGCCGACGTCCTCTTGTCGCGACGCGAACGGACGCGCCGTCGCGGCGGTGCAGATGCAGGCGGCGTCGCCGGGAAGCATCGCGCGGGACACCGTTATGCTGGTTGCAGCACGCGCGCTGCCGGCGAACTGCCTGGCCACGCTTGTTGCACCACGCGAACTCGCATCAGGAGCGCGCCCGTCCGATCCCGACGCACCGCGGCTCCCTGACGTGGCGTGGGTGTTTCGGACCCACGGAGCGTTTCGCGTGGAAAGTGCGCGCTGCGCTGCCACCACCTGGTGTCCGCACGGACCGCTCGTACTGCGTTTCACCACGCCGGTGCGCGGCAGCGATCTCGCGGCGTCGCTTGGCATTGCACCACGTGTTGCCCTCGATCTCGACACCGCGCAGACATCGGATACGTGGCGCATCACCGCTCCACTCGCACCGCGCACCGCCTACGCGCTGATTCTCGGACGTGGCATTCGCGATGTGTTCGGACAAACGCTGGGCGGTAATCCGAGCATGGGCGTGCGCACCACGGGCTACGCGCCCGATGTGCAGGCGCCGTATGGGCGGCTGACGATCGAACGCACCGGCTTTCGCACGCTGGTCGTGCGCACCATGAACATCGATACGCTGCTCATGGAGCGACTGCCTGTGCCCGACTCGGCCGTGGCGCGCCTGCTTGCGGGCGGCGAATGGACGTGGCGCGAGTTCTGGCTCGCGCAGCAACGCAACATCGTGCGCCGCAAGACAGCGGTCATGCGAACACCCGATCGCGCGCGAATCGTTGCGCTACCGATTCCGTCGGGCACCGCGAGACGGCCCGCGGCGGCGCTGCAACTGGTGCGAGTGCGTGACGCCTTCGCGGCGGCGCGGGAGGCGCGGGAAGCGCAGCCAAACGACGGACAGGAATGGTTCCGCCTGGCGCTCGTGCAGGTCACGGATCTCGGTGTGCACGCCAAGATCGGCGATGATGCCGGCGCAGTGTGGGTGACCGATGGACGCGATGGTTCCGTGCGCCCGAACGCGCGCGTGGTGTTGCACGACCAGTCGGGTCGCACACTGGCGTCGGCCACCACCAACGCCGACGGCTTGGCCAATCTGGATGGATTCACGTGGCAGCGGCGCTCACCCGCGCGCGAAGCGGCAGTCGAGTCGGTCGGCGATGGCGAGACGCGCCTGGAAGAAGGCTACGTTTCCGTGTCGCTCGGCGACGACCGCGCCTTGCTCCCGATCCGCGATCACGATCCCGATCTCGCGCCGTGGCGCTTCGGCATTGCGAGCGCGTACGGCACCGACCGTGCCACGATCTCCGCGGCCGTCTTCACGGAACGCGATATCTACCGGCCTGGCGAACGTGTGTACGCCAAGGCCATCGTGCGAAGCGGCGCGCTGGGCAGCCTCGAGTCGCCACGTCCGCGCGATACGGTGCGTTGGATACGACGCGACAGTGAATATCGCGTGGTCGATTCTGTGCTCGTACAACTTTCAGAGTTCGGCACCAGCGACATCGAACTGCCCGTACCCGCTGATGCGGCAATCGGTCAATACCAGATGTCGCTCGAATGGCGTCATCGCCAGCGGTGGGACGCGATTGCGAACGTGTCGTATCGCATCGCCGAGTATCGTCCGCCCGAGTTTCTCGTTGACCTCACCACCACGCGTGCTCCCGTTCGACCCGGCGATTCGCTCGGCGCCCGCGTTGCGGCGCGCTATCTGTTCGGCGGCGCGATGGCCGGCGCCAGCGTGCAGTGGTCGCTCACCCGGCAACCGATGCAGGCGTACGAGCTTGGCATTCCCGGCACGGACGGCTGGATGCTCGGCGATTCCGACTACGGTTGGCAGCCGAATGCGCCATACATGGGCACGGAATTCGTCGCGAGCGGCACCGATTCACTCAACAGCGAGGGTGTGCTCGACCTGAGCGTTCGCACGCCTGATAATCAGACGGGTCAGCCGATGCGTGTCTTGCTCGCAGCCAACGTGAGTGACGTGAACCGTCGCCTGGTTGGCGCACGCGCGAGTGCCGTCGTACATCCGGCTGCGTTCTACGTGGCCGCACGACCGCAGGGCGACGAATGGTTCTGGACGTCGGGCGCACCGCGTGCGATCACCATTGCCGCCGTGCAGCCTGACGGAAGGCGCGTGGCTGGTGTGCGTGTGGACGGTGTGCTGGTGCGGCGCGAGTGGCATCGCGTGCAGCGTGTGCGCGGAGGCACTGCGGAAATGGTCGGCGAGTGGGTTGCGGACACTGTGTCGCGCTGCACGGTGACAGTGGGAATCGACGGCGGCACCTGTTCGGTGACACCGCAGAAGGGCGGTGCGCACTCTCTCATTCTCACAGCGCGTGATCGTGAAGCGCGACACACAGTCACCGCATTCACGCGCTGGGTCACCGGTCCCGACTGGGTGCCCTGGAGCGACGACAACCAGCTCAAGCTCGATGTCATCGCGGACAAGGCACGCTACGCGCCCGGCGACACCGCGACGATCATGTTTGCGACGCCGTTCACCGATGCGGAAGCATGGATCACGATCGAACGCGAAGGCGTGATGGAGCAG
>JBBQNT010000191.1:0-7521 GCA_038330215.1 Gemmatimonadales bacterium | reverse complement strand
GGCAATATTCCGCCAGCGTACACCGCATCGTTGAACGCGAATGCACTGCGCGGCGCCCGTATTGGTGTGCTGCGCGTGCGACGGGACACGAGCAACGCAACTCCGCGCGACACCGCACCCTCGGACTCGGCGGCGCGGCTTGATTCCCTCGCTCGTGCGCGCACGGCCGAGTTTGCCAAAGTGCGGCCGCTGATGGACCGTGCCTTGGCCGACCTGCGCGCGCAAGGCGCGACGGTCATCGATTCGCTCGTCGCTCCGGTCGTGCCCGGACGTCGCGTCGGCAACAACTTCGAGACGGAAGAAGCCACCGACAAGTATCTCGCCGAGCATCCGAATGCGCCGGTGAAGACACTCAAGGAGATCATGTTGGCCGGCACCGTCAACCCGTGGCGGGCGCGCTCCATGATCGACTACATCGGCCGGACCACAAACGATCCCGACTATCTCGCCGTGATGCTGTACCGTGATGCCATGCGCACCGCCGTGCTCAAACTCATGGCCGATCATCGACTCGACGCGCTCGTGTACCTCACGTATGACGCGGCCACCACGCCGATTGCCGCCGATGTGCTCACGAATCCGCGTCCAACTGATGGGTACGGACTCGGCGACAATCGTGGCCTCAGCCCCACCATCGGGTTTCCCGCGCTGACCGTACCGGCAGGGTTCACCGTCGACGAACTGCCGATCGGACTCGAGTTTCTTGGGCGACCGTTCGCTGAAGCACAGCTACTTGGGTTTGGTTTTGCGTATGAGCAGGCAACGAAACATCGGCGGGCACCGGCGACAACACCGGTGCTTGCGCCGTCGCGTTAGGGAATTCGTATAGGCACGACCGCCGCGCTGGGGCATCGAACCACCGCTTCACCCGGCGGCTCGGCGACATAGCCCAACCGGGATAGGCCAGAACCACTCCTGAGATTGGTAGATCGCGCCGCCGGATCGGTCCATCTTCGTACCGTACCGGCTGCGGCTCACCGATCGATGTCGATGCGGGCTCGGCGGCGCGGCGACATTCCTCTCATGGAGATGCACTGATGAAGACAAAAGCTGAAGCGTTCCATCACACGCTCAAGGACATCTATTACGCCGAGAAGGCGATCACGAAAGCGCTGCCCAAGATGATCGAGGCGGCGAGCGCTGGTGAGCTCAAGACCGCGTTCGAGGATCACCTCAAGGAGACCAAGGAGCACGTGAAGATCCTGCAGAAGGTCTTCGCGACGATCGACAAGCCTTCAGAGGGTGAGAAGTGCGACGCCATCGAGGGCTTGATCAAGGAGGCCGAGGGCATCATGGACGAGGCGAGCGGTGAGGCGTTGCAGGCGGCTCTCATCGGCGCCGCACAGGCCATCGAGCACTACGAGATTGCGCGCTACGGCACGCTACGCGAGTGGGCCAAGCAACTCAAGAACGACGAGGCGCACGATCTGCTTTCGCAGATCCTCGATATGGAGAAGGCCACCAACGCGAAGCTGACCGGCATCGCCGTTTCGGCGGCGTAATTCGTCGGGTCGGTAAGCGCGGTGCTCGCGTCGGGCGCTCGAGGGCAGGCGGCACGCGCTCGGGCGCGAGACGCTCGGTCTGCGCCTGCTCCACGCGCCGCATTGGTGCCTGTGCGCTGTGCGCTGCGCCTATGGAGCGCGAACGCTGCGAGCTTTGCTCTCGACGAGAAGCTCAGCCTGGGGCGTTGACTCGCAGCTTGAGCGCGTACGTTGAAGCACGCACCCGCGTACTCCTGCATCTCGGCGGTAGATGGACGCCAGATCGCGGAATCCGCGACGCGCGTCGTTTGAATGGCATGGGCTCGCGTCGCTTTGGACAATTCGTGGATCGTGCGCGTCCCCACGGTGCGCGTGCGGTCCTACCGATTGGTATGCCACCCGCCCGCCGGTCCTCGTGCGGCCGGCGCCGCAGCGAGCGGCACCACCTCGACCAGCATCGCCATCCCGGCTGGGACCAGCCGAGTGAGCGCACGACTGCTGGGTCGGAGCGCGCGTGCTCAAGGGGCTGCTGCGTAAACCTGCGAAACCGGTCAGCATCAGCGAGATGAACGCGGCGATCCGTGCGCGCGGCGGTAGTCGGTGATCGGTCTTGATACCAACGTGCTGGTCCGGTATCTGGCTCAGGACGACCGGGCGCAGGCGGCTGCGGCGACCGCCTTGATCGAAACACGATGCACCGCAAAGACTCCCGGTTTTGTTGCATTGCTCGTGCTCGCGGAAGTCGTTTGGGTCAGCGAGAGTAGCTACGGTGCGCACCCGACTCAACGACCAGCACACGCAGCTTGCGCAGTTCGTCAACGGCGACCCGAGGGGGGTGCGGCGCTATGCCAATCGCGCCAACGCCTGCGCCGGCGTCAGTGCCGGGATCGGAGACTTTCGGAAGTCGCGAATGTTTCTGGTCGCGATGAAGTCCGCCGCGCACGCGGTCGCGGCAGCCACCTGCAGGGCATCCTCGAAGTCCTTAAGCGGCAACGTCAGCGCGCGCCGCAGGTGCTCTCGCGTGGTGGGCGCCACATCGAGAAAGTGCGTGATCGCCTCGACAAACTGCAGCGTTCCCGCCCGCGCCTGCCTGGCCGACACGAGGTAGTAAAAGTTCGAGATGCTGTGCCAGGCGACAAACCCCTTCGACGCGCCACGCTCCAAGGCATCCAGCAATGCGGCCGCGTCGTCCGCGAACGGCGCGCGATCGAGGGCCACATCGATCAGCACGTCGGTGTCGACCAAAATGATCACAGGTACTTCTTCGCGAGTGAGCGATAGCGGTCATCGTCGCCATCACGCGCGATGAACTTCCCTCGCCACGTCGACGAGAACCTAGGCCCATCGCTCTCGCGGCTGACGTGCCGCAAGTTGGCTTCGATCAGCTCGGAGAGCGAAATGCCGCGTTCGCGGGCATAGCGCTTGGCCTTGGGGAGCAGGTCACGGTCGATGGTGACAGTCAACTTGGTCTTCATGGCACAACCCTCGGCACACGTGTACGTGTAGTTGACGAAGTATACGTATTATCTCGAGTGACCGCAATGGCTGCGTTCCCGTGCCCGGCATACAGATCGTCACTGACGGAGGCGACTCATTCCGTCAACTCAGCAGCAACTCCAGTTCCTCCCGCCCAATCGACCCCAGCGCGCCCGCATCTTCGGACAGGATCGCGTCCGCCAACTGTCGCTTCGACTGCTGCAACTGCAGAATCTTCGACTCGATGGTATCGCTCGCCACCAGACGCGTCGCCATCACACGCCGCGATTGACCGATGCGATGCGCGCGGTCGATCGCCTGCGCCTCGACCGCTGGATTCCACCACGGATCGAGCAGGAACACATACTGGGCCGATGTGAGGTTGAGCCCGTGTCCTCCCGCCTTGAGACTGATGAGAAACACCGGGCAACGCTCGTCCGACTGAAATCGATCGACGCGCGCCTGGCGGTCCCTGGTGCGGCCATCGAGGTACTCGTACGCAATGCCCGCCGCATCGAGCCGTTCCTTCACGAGTGCCAGAAACGATGTGAACTGCGAGAACACGAGTGCCTTTTGACCGTCGGCCGCGACTTCCTGCAGCGCCGGGAGTAGCGCGTCCAGCTTGGCCGACGGCGACGCGCCACGTGACTTGTCTGCCAACGCCGGATGACACGCGGCTTGCCGCAAACGCAGCAATGCCTCGAGAATGTGCATGCGCGACTTCTGCATCCCGTCGCGTTCCACCCGATCGCGTACACTGGCCTGAAACTGGCGACGCAGCTTGTCGTAAAATGCGCGCTGTTTGGGTTCCAGCTCCACTTCCAGTGTCTGTTCGATGCGCGCTGGCAGTTCCGGTGCCACCATCGCCTTCGTGCGTCGCAGGATCACCGGCCGCAACGCACGTGACAACACGCTTCCGTTCCCCGACTCTGTTACACCCTCGATGCCAACCGACGCGGCGCGTGCGGCTACACTGAAGCGCGTGGACGCGCCGAGCATGCCGGGATTGAGGAACTCGAAGAGACTCCACAGCTCCTCGATGCGGTTCTCGATCGGCGTTCCACTCAACGCCAATCGATGACGTGCGCGCACGAGTCGACAAGCCTTCGCGGTAACAGTGCTGGCATTCTTGATCGCCTGCGCCTCGTCGAGCACGAGGTAGTCGAACTCACGCTCGCCGAGTGTGGCCACGTCACGACGCAACGTGCCGTACGTGGTGATGACCACGTCGACCTCGCCGGAATCGAGCGCATCGGCCACGCGAGTCGTGCCGCTGTAGTCGAGCATGCGCAGCGATGGTGCGAAACGCGCAGCTTCACGCAGCCAGTTGAACACCAGCGAACGAGGTACCACCAGCAACGACATACCCGCCCCTTCTGCGCGGCGTGCCTCGAGCAGCGCAAGCACCTGCACCGTCTTGCCGAGTCCCATCTCATCGGCGAGGCAACCACCCAGCTCGAAGCGCCGGAGGAAGTCAAACCAGCCCAGACCCTCGCGCTGATAGTGCCGCAGCGTACCGACAAATCCATCCGTCGCATTCCCAGCGGCGATACTCCGGAAGGTCGCCAGCTCGCCGCGTGCACGGTGCAAGGCGGCGTCGACGTCTACATCGGGCAGCGCATCCAACAGCACATCCAGCAGCGCAAGTTGCGATCGTCGATAACGAATCGCACTACCGCTACGTGTTCCCGCGCCGAGCAGCACTCCCATGCGTTGCAGCGCGTCGACCGGCACCAATCCCATCACACCATCGGCCAGCGGCACCATGCCACCGTGCTTCTGGTGCGCGTCGATGACAGTCGCCAGCGACACGTCGATGTCACCGTACGGCACCGTCCCAGACAAATCGAACCAGTCCACGCCCGAGCGCACTTCGGCGCGAATCCTTCCCGCCGCGCGATAGGCGACGCCGTTGGCATTCACCTCCCACCCTTCCGTAACCAGCGCACGAACCATCGGCGCCATGTTCGACAGCGACACCACCAGTCCATTGGCTCTGGTCGTGTAGTTCCACTCGTCGCGCACTCCGAGCGCCCGTAGTCGCTCGCGCGCCAGTTGCTCGGCGTCGGCACGACGGCGATACACCAGCCGTGCCGACCGATCGAAAAGTGCGGATGGTGCGTCAGCTGCATCGACCGTGATGGCGCCATACCGGAAGCGCAGCGTAAGCTGCGGCAGCGCCGCGCGCCACGACGGAGTGCCACTGGTGATCGTCAGGCACGGCGTGGGGACCACGTCACTGCTGCGCAGTGCCTCGCCTTCCGGAAGCTCCAGCGCCGGGATGTGCGGCAGCCGGTGCACCTGCTCGAGGAAATCCGACGGATCCTGACCAAGCGGCAGCGTCACGGCAGTGCGCAACGCGGCCACCAGCGGGAACGCTCCCTCGTGATCGAAGGCGGCGACCCTGTCCGTCATCAGCATTACGCCGGCCGAATGTACCCACTGCGGCGCCGAGACGGCGTGTTCGTCATCGCCACGGTAGAACACGCCCGACAGCTGGTGTTCGCCATCCGACGCCCGTGTGATGCGCAAGCGAAATCGCCACGGCGCACCATCGTCCCAGTGCAGATGGCGATCGTGCAACTCGGCGCGCGTGCTGCGCGTGCGAGCACGACCGGTTTCGCACATCAGCCGGATCGTCGTGGCGAAGGCCCGCGGACGCACAAAGAAACCACCGGTCGGCAAGCCGGTCATGCCGCGCACGTCAGCGGAGCCAAGCAGCATCTCGGCGATCTGGCGGTCGACGGCGTCGGGAGCATTGAGCCAGACGGCAAACGAGTATTGGAAACGCTTGGGCGTGCTCCACACACCGTGGCGGTCGCGCTTTTCGGTACCGAGCTCGATCTTGAGTCCTGGCACGAGGGCCGAGGCGCCGAGATCGATGATGTACACCAGGCGACGGTCGGCGGGCCAGACGTCCGAGCGCGCGGCGGGCGGCTCTGACGCCTTCGTGGCCTGCATCTGCCAGAGCGACTGCTGCACGATGTCTACCCACGCCGGCTTGGGTGGCGCTGGTGGAGGCTGGTTCGGCTGGCGCGCGGCGCCGACGCGGGGCAGGGTACGGGCTGGCGCTTCGTCAACGAGCGGGTCGACTGACTCGTCATCGTCGTCGTCATCTTCATTGTCGAAATAGTCGTACAGATCGTCGTCGGATTCGTCTAGCGCATCTGAGACCGCGAACCGGTACTTGCCGGCTGCGCCAACCACGTTGAGCAATCTGGCCAACCTGCCGCTTCTGTTTGTGATCTGCAGCAGCGCCCACAAATGTTTGCAGCAGCCCTGCCGCTCGGCATATGGGCACGTGCATGCAAGCAACAGCAATCCGGGCCGCGCCGTGAGATCGAGGGCGTAGGTCGCCGTCCCGTGCGCCATCGCGAGGACGCGATGCGCCGTGGTTTTGGCAATCGTCACCGAGCCGGAGGCTACGTACTCGTCTCCCCGATCTTGAATGACGTCAGGGAACAGGCGGACGAGTTTCGCGGGGAGCTTCATGCGCAGTACGTTAGCGCGTTGAAGCGAATTCCGTTTGGGACGGTCGCGGCGGGCGTAACATCACGTCTCGGCGCCAACAACCTCGATGAACTCCGCGATCACCTGAAGCTGCTTGTCGTCCGATCACATGCGGCCCTGATGTTCGGTTACCAACCGCAAGGTTTCCAGATCTCGGCGGGTCAGCTTGCGGACGTCAGCGAACAACTCGGAAGCGGCTCGGAAGTCGAGGGCTTCCGAGTTGAGCCCCGGCATGCCCTGCTCGTCGAATCCCTCACCCCGCGCAAAGCGACGCAGTTCCTCGATCAGTTCAGGGTCAGCCAGGCGGTTGGTGGAACCCACGCGCACATAGACCCCAGCGGCGGCTCCGTCGCGGATCAGGTGATGTGGACGGCTGGGGCTGGGATGGATCTGCCGCGCCAACACCTGCGTCCGACGCCACGGCAGGATCTCAATCTCCGGAACGATGCGGGGGCTGATCCGGTCGCTAACGAGGTTGGCCAGTCGCTCTTCAAAATCAAGCGCGTTGGTGACGCCTCGAACGCGCCGGTTCCGGTCTTCCACTCCAATCAATATCGTGCCGCCGGCAGTGTTGGCGAAGGCCACGATCGTGCGCAGCGCCGCGTCCGGTGAGGACAGATCACGTTTGAACTCGAGCGTCTTGTCTTCGGGACGCTTCAGGACATCGACGAGATCCATGGTGCTCGGCAAAACTCGGAAGACATGTCTCGGTCGATGCTTCTAAAATCACCTCGCCCGAAGCGCCGCCCCCCGCTTCCGCTCTGCCTCCCACTCCGTAAACGGACCATCAAAGTCCACCAGCCGCGCCCCATCAAACCACCACACGCGCGTCGCAACCTCGCGCAGAAACGCACGGTCATGGCTCACGAGCAGCACCGTGCCCTCGTACTCATCCAGCGCGTCTTCGAGCACCTCGATGTTCTCGACGTCGAGATGATTCGTGGGCTCGTCGAGCACGAGCAGGTTGGCGCCCGACAGCGTGATGATTGCCAGCGCCACGCGGGCGCGCTCGCCACCACTGAGTGAGCTGATCTCGCGGAACACTTCCTCACCG
>JBBQNT010000190.1:0-7529 GCA_038330215.1 Gemmatimonadales bacterium | reverse complement strand
CGCCGCGCTCACCGAAGAGGAGCGGGCCATTCGCGACACGGTGCGCGCGTTTGTCGACGAGAAGATCCTGCCGATCATCGGCGAGTGTTATGTGGACGGTCGCTTCCCGAAGGAGCTCATCCCGGAAATGGCGGAGATGGGCCTGCTCGGCTCGTCGCTGCCCGAGGAGTACGGCTGCGCCGGGCTCTCGAGCGTGGCCTACGGCTTGATCATGCAGGAACTCGAGCGCGGCGACTCGGGCATTCGTTCGTTCGCCTCGGTGCAGGGCGCGCTGGTGATGGACCCGATTTTCGCGTTCGGCAGCGAAGAACAGCGTCGTACGTACCTGCCGCGCCTGGCGAAGGCCGAACTGATCGGCTGCTTCGGACTCACCGAGTCGGATCATGGGTCGAATCCATCGGGCATGGTCACGCGTGCGCGCGAGCAGGCGGACGGCTCGTGGGTGATCAACGGCGGCAAGATGTGGATCACCAACGGCAACATGGCCGACATTGCGATCGTGTGGGCCAAGACGGGTGAGGACGACAAGTCAATCCGCGGTTTCATCGTGCACACCGATACGCCGGGCTTCAGCGTCAAGGAAACCAAGGGCAAGCTGTCGCTGCGCGCGAGTGTCACGAGTGAGCTGGTCTTCGAAGACGTGCACGTGGCCGCCAACGCGCTGCTGCCGAACTCCGGCGGACTCAAGAGCCCGCTCATGTGTCTCACGCAGGCGCGCTACGGCATTTCATGGGGCGTGCTCGGCGCGGCGCTCGCGTGCTTCGAGGAAGCGGTGTCGTACTCGAAGAACCGCGTGATGTTCGACCGTCCCATCGGCGGGTTCCAGATCCAGCAGGTGCGCCTCGCCGACATGCTCAGCGAAATTGTGAAGGGACAGTTGCTGGCACTGCATCTCGGTCGCCTCAAGGATGCCGGCAACTTCACGCCAGTGCAGGTATCGCTCGCGAAGCGCAACAACGTGAACATCGCGACTGAAGCGGCGCGCGAAACGCGACGGCTGCTCGGCGGCAACGGCATTCTCGCCGACTATGCCGCCATGCGCCACATGGCGAATCTCGAGAGCGTGTACACGTACGAGGGCACGCACGACGTGCATTCACTGATTCTCGGGCAGGCCATTACGGGGCTGAACGCGTTCAAGTGATTGCCCCGACGCAGCGCGCCTTTCGATCGCAAGCGCGTGGGGACGAGTCGTTGACGTGGTGATACTACGATGGTGAGATGAAAATCGCGGGACGCATGCAGCGCACGGCTGGCTCTTGCGTCCCGTGCTTGCGTTCGTAGGTTCGCGTTGGGCATGCTGCGTTGCATCGCGTGTATGCGTTGAGCGGCCTGCGCACTGGCGCCCCGACAAGGCGCCGGGCGGAACTCACCCGCAACTTCTCCGGAGGAATCTGATGCCACTAGCGCCCGTTCGAGATGGCCCCTGTCGCCGTACCAGTGCACGTCACGCGGTGTTGCGCAGCGTCCTCAGCCTGCCAACTGCTGTGTTCGCCGCGGTGATCATGCTTGCTGGCCCAGTGGGCTCAGCCATTCACGCTCAGGGAACCGGTGTGATCGCCGGGACGGTGGTCAATGAGCGCGGCACACCCGTCAGCGACGCGCAGCTCGGAGTGGAGGGGCAGTCTGCGGTGGGGACGTCAACCGATGCCTCCGGTCGCTTTCGCCTGGTCGGTCTGACGGGAGGCGGCACGGTGCAACTGACCGTGCGTCGTATCGGCTATCAGCCGCGCACGTTGCCGGCCACCATTGGTGCGACTGATGTGCGCATTGTACTGGTGGAACGTGCGCTCGAGCTAAGCGGTGTCATCACCACGGGCACGGCGGGCGTGGCCGAGAAGCGCGCAATCGGAAACGCCGTGACAACCGTGAATGCCTCGGAAATCATTGCGACGCAGCCGATCAACAGCTTCCAGGATTTGCTGACCGGCCGGGCGGCCGGCGTCAGCGTGGTGGCCAGTTCGGGGCAGGTCGGTACGGGAGCGCGCATTCGTGTACGTGGTGCGTCGTCGCTGTCGCTGAACAACAATCCGCTCATTTTTGTGGACGGCGTGCGCGTTGACAATACGCAGGCGTCAGGCCCCACCACGCAGGGGTTCGGATCGCAGTCCATTTCGCGCTGGAACGACTTCAATCCCGATGACATCGAAAGTCTCGAGATCATCAAGGGACCGGCCGCAGCGACGCTCTACGGTACCGAAGCGGCGGCCGGCGTGATTCAGATCATTACGAAGCGCGGTGCAGCGGGACGGCCGGTGTGGAACGCCACGTATCGCATGGGCGCCAACTGGGTGCCTGACTGGCGCAATCGGTTCGAAGACAACTGGGGAAGGATCCCGGTGGCCGGCTCCACGACGGCATTCGATACCGTGCAGCTGTCCACGCGTCAGCTCAATGATTCGCTGAATGCGAACTTCGGACGCGACATCTTCGAAACAGGCACGCTCTCCGATCTGCAGCTCAGTGTGAGCGGCGGTACGCCCACGCTTCGCTACTACATGGGCGGTGGCTACGAGGAAAATCAGGGCGCGGAGATCGTGAACCGGTTGCACCGCACCAACATGCGCGTGAATCTCACGGCCACTCCAAACGACGCGTTTGATGTGCAGTCCTCAATGGCTTACACCACGGGACGCACATATCTGCCGTTTGAGGCCGGCGGCGGTGGCGCGGTCTGGGGCACGTTCTTCGCATCGCCCGGCTTCCTGTTCTCGGGACGCAACCCGGGCAACCCGCAACTGGGCTTCCGTTCCGGTCCGCCCGATGCGTACTACGAGGCGTACAACAACTTTCAGGATGCGGACCGGTTCACGGCGAGCGTGACGCTCACGAACCGCGCGACGACCTGGTTCAATCATCGCCTGATTCTCGGCGTTGATCGCCTGGCGGAGGACAATCAGGCACTTACGCCGCGCAACGACCCGCTCGCCGCGCGTTATTCGGCGTTCTCCGGATCGGGCGCACCGACGAACGGATCGATCGCCGTGTCGACGCGCGATGTCACCGTCACGACCTTCGACTATCTGGCGAACCTCGACTTGTCGCTCGGCGAATCGTGGCGCAGCGTCAGCTCGGCGGGCGGTCAGTTCTTCGGGCGCAAATCGCTATTTCGTGCGGCCGCGGCCAATGACTTTCCTGCCGCCGGCCTGCTCTCGCTGGCCGCCGCCGCCGTGCGCAACGTGTCCGCCGACGAAGTGTTCGAAAACAACACAGTGGGCGGGTTCCTGCAGCAACAGCTGATCTGGAACAATCGATTCTTTGTCACCGCCGCCGTTCGCGCCGATGACAACTCCGCGTTCGGAACAAACTTTGACATCGTCACCTATCCGAAGCTGGGTTTGTCGTATGTCATCAGCGAAGAACCGTCCCTCTCGCTGCCGGCGTTCGTGAGCCAGTTGCGCCTGCGCGCGGCGTATGGTGGCAGCGGCCAACAGCCTGGCGCGTTCGATGCCACCCGCACATACGGTGCGCAGGGTGGGTTCCTCACGCCGATCAACGCGGGCAATCCGGATCTTGGCCCGGAACGCAGCTTTGAAACCGAACTCGGGTTCGAAGCGGCGCTCTGGGGAGATCGCGTCGGCATGGATGTCACGTACTTCAACGGCACCACCAAAGACGCCATCCTTGCGCGACTGGCACCGCCTTCGGCGGGATTCCCCGGCGAGCAGCTGTTCAACGCCGGCGAAGTGTCGCGCAGTGGTCTGGAAGGGCTGTTCCGTTTCCAGGTACTCAACAGCGAGAATCTCGGTCTCGATCTGACACTCAGCGGCAGCGTGCTCGACTACGAAATCAAGAGTCTCGGCTCTACAACGGATATCGTCTCGCTTTCCGCGCAGATTCAGCACGTGGTTGGCTACGCACCTGGTGCGTGGTGGGATCGGCGCCTCGTGAGCGCAGACTTCGATGCAGCGTCGGGGCGCGCCGTGAACATTCAGTGCGATGATGGCAACGGCGGCTCGATCGCGTGCGCGAACGCGCCGCGCGTGTTCCTCGGGAATTCGGTGCCCACGCGCGAAGGTTCGGTTGGGGCGGGCGCGACCATCTTTCGCAACCTGCGCCTGAACGCCTTCTTCGACTACCGCGGCGGTTACAGCAAGCTCGACGGCAATCGTCGCGTCCGCTGCAATCTGTTTGCGCTGTGCGAGATCAACTATCACCCTGAGCGATTTGATCCGCTGCTGGTAGCCGAAGCCCAGGGCGGAACGGCCTTCACCACCGAGCTGATTCAGGACGCGAGCTTCATGCGCTTCCGTGAGCTGTCCGCCACGTACACGCTGCCTGCCTCGTTCACACGATCGGTCGGCGTCGGTCGTGCATCGATCACACTGGCCGGACGCAACCTGGCGCTCTGGACCAAGTTTCCCGGCATCGAACCGGAAGCGTCGTTCAACGGAGGGTCGCGCGGCGGCGCCTTCGGACAGTGGGAGCAGAATGTGCTGCCGCAGCTTCGCCAGTTCGTGACCACGTTCAACCTGAGCTTCTGACCATGACGCGCCATCTCAATACCGATTCCGGCACCGCGTCACACGGCGCGAATGCGACGGCAATGGCTGGCCATCCGCTATCTCATCGTTCCGGCACGCTCGCAGTTCTCGGCGTGATCATTGCGTCGCTTACATTCGCCGTCGGATGTGACACGGTCGATCGGCTACTCACCGTGAACTCACCAAGCCGCCTCGACGAAGCGAACTATCTTGTGCCGGCGAACGCCTTGCTCATCTCGAACTCGGCGGTCGCTGATTTTGAGTGTGCACTCGGCGGCTACATCGTGGCCAGTGGACTCGCGGCTGGCGAACTGGTGGACGGTTCACAAACGGCCGCACGCTGGTCGTACGATCGGCGTGATGTCGACCCGACACAGGCGCAGTATGCGTCCGCCGGGTGTGCGGCCATTGGCGTCTATACGCCGCTCAACGTCGCACGTCACACCAATGATCAGGCGGTCCGCCTTCTACAGGAATGGACCGACCAGCAAGTTGCCAACCGCCAGCGACTTATCGCTCGCAACGCGGCAATGGCGGGCTATTCGCTGGTGCTGCTGGCGGAAGGATTCTGCGAGGTGACCATCAACGTGGGACCGGCGCTCACTCCGGCGCAGGCGTTCGACTCCGCCAAGGTGCGATTCAGCACGGCGCTTGCAGCCGCGCAGGCGGCCAGCGCGACGGACCTCGTGAACCTCGCGAGAGTCGGTCGGGCGCGTGCGCGACTGGGCAGTGGCGATCTGGCGGGCGCGGCTGAGGACGCGGCGCTGGTTCCGCAAGACTTCGTGTACAATGCCACGCACGATCTCAATGCCGGAACACGCAACAATCGCATTTTTGCCCAGAACAATCAGGGATTTGCGGTCACGGTGGCGCCGGCCTACCGTGCCCTCACCGTTGGCGGTGCGCCCGATCCGCGCGTCTCGGTGACGGACGCCGGGCGGTTGGCACCGGATCAGGTGAACGGATTGTTCACGCAGAACAAGTTCACGTCGCTCACCGCACCCACGCCCATTGCCAGCGGAGTCGAGGCCAGGCTCATTCTGGCTGAAGTGCGCGGAGCGGGTGAGGGGGTGGGGATACTGAACGCGCTGCGCGCGCGCGCCGGCGTGCAACTGCCACCGCTTTCAGCCGCTGAGTCCGCGGCGTTCGCGGCCACACTGGTGGAAGCGCGTCGCCGTGACCTTTGGCTGCAGGGCAATCGGTGGTTCGACATGAACCGGCTCAACCTGCCGCAGGTGCCAGCGGCTGGCGCTGTCTACCCGAAGGGCGGCGGCATCTACGGCAACCAGCGCTGTTGGCCGCTGCCGGACGTGGAGCGGCTCGCGAATCCCAACACCTGACGCGTCCCGATTCCTCCTCACTGCACAACGCGGGTCGTCTCTCACCTGAGGCGGCCCGCGTTGCGTCTGACCGCTACCAGCGCGAAATACGACGCTCGCGTCACATTGCCACGCGCCCTGCATCGTCCTAACTTTCGCTCGTGAATTCATTCACAAGCCACCCGAGCATGGAGCGATTGCGGTGAAGATTGCCGTCTGCATCAAGCGCGTCCCCGTGATGGAAGTGAAGTTCGCGATTACCGCGGACGGCTCCCGCTACGAAGAGACGGGCCTCAAGTACGACATCAACGACTTCGACCTGTGGGCCATTGAAGCGGCGCTGCAGCTCAAGGAGAAGGCGGGCGACGGCTCGGTGCATGTGGTGTGCCTGGGGCCCAACGCCGCCCAGGAGCAGATCCGGAAGGCGATGGCCATGGGCGCCGATTCCGGCGTGCTGCTCGAGTCAGACGCGCGCAACTACGACGGCCTCGCGGTTGCCCGCGCGCTCGCCGCCGAGCTCCGTGATGGTGGTTATGATCTCGTGCTGTTCGGACGCATCGCCATCGACTCCATGAACCAGATGACGGGGCCGATGGTCGCCGAACTGCTCGACCTGCCGGTGGTGACCAACGTGTTCAAGCTCGACATCAGCGGCGGCACCGGGCGCGCAGAACGCGTGCTCGAGGGTGCCAGCGAAGTGGTTGAGTTTCCGCTTCCCGCGGTGCTCACCATCGACGACGGTCTCAACAAGGAACGCCTGCCGTCGCTCAAGGGCATCATGGCGGCCAAGAAGAAGCCGCTCGAGGTCAAGCCCGCGTCACTCGAGGGCGTGCAGCTCACCGTTCAATCCATGGTGCTCCCTGCCGAACGTGCGGCCGGCCGCATCGTTGGTGAAGGCGCGGACGCCGTGCCTGAACTCGTCCGTCTCCTCCAGACTGAAGCGAAGGTGCTCTGATCATGGCCAACGTTCTCGTAGTTGCTGAATCGCGCGCCGGTGAACTGCGCAAGGTCGCGCTCGAAGCGGTCACGGCGGGTCGTCGACTGGCCGAGCTCGCAGGTGGCGGTGATGTGCATGTGCTGCTGGCCGGCGGGTCTGGCATCGCCGACAAGGCGGGTCCGCTCGCCGAGCACGGTGCCGACAAGGTGCTGGTACTCGAGCATGACGGCTTCGCGATGTACAACCCTGAAGCACTCGCCGCGACGGTAGCCGGATTGCTCAAGAGCGGCACCTATTCCTACGGCCTCTTCAGCGCCACCTCGCACGGGCGTGACCTGTCGCCGCGTGTGGCGGCGAAGCTGGGCGTTGCGCTGCTGCCGGATGTGACCGGATTCTCGGTGGAAGGCGGCGCCTTGGTCGGCCAACACCCGATCAACAACGCCAAGGTGATTGCCACGTTGGCCCTCTCCGGTTCGCCGGCGCTGGTGTCTGTGCGTCCCGCCGCGTTCGCGCCGGCGCCCGATTCCCGGGAATTGGTGACGGAGGCCATCACGTCTGCCGCCGACCCGGCTGCGTCGCGTGTCAAAGTGGTGGAGCTCAAGCAGGGCAACACCGACAAGATCGACCTCAACGATGCGCCGGTGATCGTCGCCGGCGGACGAGGGCTCAAGGTCGCCGAGAACTTCAAGCTGTGCGAAGACCTTGCGGAGGCGTTCGGCAACGCGGCGGTGGGCGCGACGCGCGCGGTCACCGATGAAGGCTGGCGCCCGCACACCGACCAGATCGGGC
>JBBQNT010000189.1:0-7533 GCA_038330215.1 Gemmatimonadales bacterium | reverse complement strand
GTGGCGATCACCGAGTCAACCGAGTTGAGATATGCCGCAATCATCTTGGACGACAGTGCGATGGTCCACTGCGAGGGCGCGACGCGATCAAATGTGACCACCAGTCCATCGCGATTGTTGCGCAGTACGGAGTCGGGAATGTCGAGCGTGATGCTCTCGTGTGGCGAGCACGGACGTCCGAGTATGCACGAGTTGGGGTCGCGCATGCGGCCGGCGACCAGGAGCAACTCGCTTGACATGATGGACGCGAGGCGGAAGCCACCGTTGGCCGTCACGACCGCGCGATTGATGTACAAACGGTGATCACCCAGTCGCCGATTGCTGACGAGTTGTCCGTCGTGCCGCACCTCGGCGCGCAAACCGTAGGTCGAGTTTTCCTTGAAGAAGCCGAGCACCGACACCGTCCGCGCCCACTCGAAATCGTTCCAGCCGTACGGCGGGCTCATTACGGAACTCTTTCATAGGCTCGTCGGCCGAGTGGTCGCAGCACCAGGTGCACGAGGGCACTGATGAACGCCACGCCAGAGGCAATTATCAGGGGCAGCACCGGTCCGAACGTGTACGTCAGTCCCAGTACGAAGCCCAGCACGTACTCTGGTTTGAACACTGGCAGCAACAGCGCGACAATCGGCAATCCGAAGAACATGAAGGAGATCACATCGCTCTCGCGGTTGAGCGTAAAGCTCAGCGCCATTATTGCAGCGTAGAGCAGTGCGCCCCCAAAGGCGAAGACGGAACCGCGTAGCGCGCGATCAGCGGCGGCGTGCCACCAGCTGATCGGTCCCCGCTGGCAACTCGACGTGGCCGGCCACTACGCCCGACCGGACCTATTTTCGCTCACGATCAATCGGGAACCGCGCGCAATGCTTCGGATGAATCACGGGGCGTCCGTCGCCGATATCGGCAACAGCAGATCCGACACTCCAGGAGACGCATCATGATTCAACGCGCAGACCGTTTGGCCGCCCGACTGGAAATGGGCGCCGGCGCCCTTGCCGCCGCTGGTCAAGGTGTGCGTGCCGCAGCGCCCACGAGCTGATGGCACCGAGGGGCGTTGCATGTGCGACGCCCCCCGGTGTACGCAGCCCTAATGCTTCGGTGCGAGAGGCGTTGGCACCATGATGTGAGCGTACGGCGTCCCCTTCCACATCACGAAAGGCCCGCCATTGTGAGGATCGGTCGACACGCCGTCGAGCAGACGCAGGTCGGGCACCAGCACCATCACGTGGGGTGCGCCATCCTGAATCCACTGATTGCTCGCAGTCGGCCCGGTGGCAAAGGGATCCGTGTTGCTTACCGGCATGTCGCCCTGCAGCATGTACGAGAACCCCATCTTCGTCACGACCGGCGCTCGCTTGTTCATCCATGCGTCGATCACTTCGCGCCACTGCGCGTCGAGGCACATGGGCGTGTTGTTCGGCACGTCAGGCATGTCCGGCATGCACACCCAGTCGCTCGTCCCTTTTCGGAGGACGCGACCATCGTGTGACATCACGGTGGCGCCCGAGGCAACCGATGCCGGAGCCGCGCTGAGCGCGTTGGCGATCAGGAGCGCATCGCCAGGCTTCACGGCCGCCGGCTCCTGTGCCAGGACTTTCGGTGCCGCGAACGGCGCCATGATGCCGACCACGAACAGGTTGATGAGAATGCGGGTGTTTCGCATGCGTACCTCCGCGTCACGGTAGGTGGGACATCTCGAGGCGCCCGTCAGGCGGGGACGCGCACAAGGTCTACGCCAGACGACCCCCGGAATCCGACGCTCGGAATAGACCGATCAGCCTATTATCGAGACCATACGGGCGGCATGCCGGTTCGTCAAGCGAGCGGCGCCGTGCAGCGCGTACCTCGTCCCATGGACGGCCCTCGCGCTAGCCCGCACGGCGCAAGCACGCGAATGGGCTACCTGCAGCGTCTGGATCAGGCGACGCGATCACTCGTGCGCCGGCTTCGCGCCGCCCTGACCGAGACCACCGCGAGCGTGAGCGCGGTGAGTGGCAGCACGAACCAGACCATCGCCGTGCCAAGCGACGCGGCGGCCGCGTGCCCGGCAGAGTCCAGAACGAGATACGTGAGATAGGCCAGATAGAAGCCAAGGAAGACGGCGCCTTCCCACCGCGTGATCACGTATCCGTTGAAGAAGATCGGCAGCGTCGCGACCGCGACGGCGATCATCACGGGAATGTCAAACCTGAGTGCGCCGGGCGAGACCGGCACGCCGTTCGGCACCGATAAAGCGCAGGAGTGTGGTTGGGGTCAATGATCGTGCGCGTCAGGCATCGTGGGTCATTGCCCCACTTTTGGTGGGCGTTGTGCGTATGATCTTACTCAGTCGCATCCGACCTGTCGTTCGCCAAACAATCATTGCCGAGTGCCGCACCCTTGACTGGGCGCGGCGTTCTCACGTATAGTGCGAAACAACTGAAGACCGTGGTCATTTGCCGCGATTGCCGCCACGTAAAAGAAAGTGCTAAAACGCGAAGTACCCGCGGCGAACCCGCGGGCTTTTTTTGTCCCGGTTCGTCACCGGTCCTCTGCGGCCCTCTCATGCTGAGAGGGCTTTCGCGTTTCCTGCGGCCACCTGTGCCTTGGAGAACGCCCGATGTCGTCCGCAGCCCCGCTACTCCACCAATCCGATACGTCGCGTGCTCCACGAGAGTTTTCCGTGCCGCATCTCCCGCTCGATTGCGGAGCGGCCATGCGCAACGTGCGCATCGCCTACCATGTTGACGGCACGCTCTCGGCCCAACGCGACAACGTCGTCCTCGTACTGCACGCGCTGACGGGATCGCCAGACGCCGCGGGTGAGTGGTGGCGCGGCCTGATCGGCCCGTCTGCCGCTATCGATACCACGCGGTGGGCCGTGCTTGCACCCAACCTGCTTGGTAGTTGCTACGGCAGCACCGGACCAGTCGATGGTGAGGCGTTTCCGCGCATCACGGTTCGCGACCAGGCGCGCGCGATTGCGCTGCTGCTCGAAGGTTTGGAAATCCCAGGTGTTGCGCTGGTGGTTGGTGGTTCGCTCGGTGGCATGGTGGCCCTGGAGTTCGCTGCCAGCTTTCCCGGACGCGCGAAGCGCGCGGTCGTGCTGGCCGCACCATCGGCGCTGGGCGCGGGCGCGATTGCGTGGTCGCACACGCAGCGACACGCCCTCGACATTGCCGGACCGAACGCGATCCGGCTCGCGCGCGAGATTGCGATGCTCAGTTATCGGACGCCGACCAGCATCGGCACACGCTTCGCCCGAAAGCGTGGCGAACGCGGCGCGTTCGTGGTGCAGGAGTGGCTCGCGCATCATGGCGAGCGCCTGGAAGCACGCTTCACCACGTCATCGTACCGCGTCCTGCTCGACGTGATGGACTCGCACGACCTGGAACGCGATCGCGATGGCGTAGGTGAGCGCCTGCGTGCGAGCGGCACGGCCTTCACCGGCGTCGGCATCCCCGGTGACCTGTTCTGTTCGCCAGAGGAGGTACGAAGCTGGGTGCGGGCCGTCGGCGGCAAGTATCTCGAGATCGAGTCGCCACACGGACACGACGCATTCCTCATCGAGAAATCGCAGGTTGCAGCGATCCTCACGGACGTGCTCGCGGATGGGGCGTCGTGCACCACGGAGATCGTATGAGTACTTCTGTTCGCCTGGCCCTTGCGGGATGCGGCACGGTGGGTGGCGCACTGCTTACCCTGCTCGCCCGTCACGGGCCAGACATCGCGGCTCGGAGCGGCGTACGATTCCACGTGGCGAGCGTGCTGGTGCGCAACACCGCTCTCGGGCGCCCCGCAGCACTTGATCGCGCCGTGCTCACCGACTCCATGGACGAGTTCCTGCGCGTGCCAGTCGATATGGTGGTAGAGACCATCGGCGGCCTCGATGATGCCGCACACATTGCGCGGTCCGCGCTGGCCCGCGGTCAGCGTCTGGTGACGGCGAACAAGCAGTTGCTTCGTGTGATGGGACCGCAGCTCGCGGCGATCGCGCGCATGCATAGACATGGCGGGGCAACGCTGGACTTTGAGGCGGCCGTTGGCGGCGGCGTCCCGATCGTTCGACTGCTTCGTGAATCGTTGGCGGGACATGGACTGCGTCGCATTTGTGGCGTGCTCAATGGCACCACGAACTACGTGCTTTCGCGTGTCGAGCGGGGAGCCTCCTTCGAGGGCGCGCTCGCCGACGCGCAGCGAGCGGGCTTCGCCGAGGCGGACCCGTCGCGCGATCTGGACGGTCATGATGCGGCCGACAAGATCGCGCTTCTCGCGTGGCTCGGTTTCGGCGTAGACCCGACCGCTCTCGAGGTGCGAACCGCGGGCATTGCTGCGGGGCTGATGACGGATGCAGTCGAGGCGGCCAGGAGAGGACGTGCGCTGCGCCTGGTCGCGTCGGCGCATCTGATCGGCGGCCGCGTCGTGGCCAGCGTTTCGCCGCGTGTGGTACCGCGCGGGCATGCCTTCGCACAGGCACATGGTGAGGAAAACATCATCCAACTCGAGAGCGAGAGCTCGAGCATCGTAACCGTCTCTGGTCGCGGCGCCGGCGGGAGCGCTACGGCGTCGGCACTGCTTGCCGACATCCTTCATTCCGCATCACCCCTTCCATGACACGCCCTCTGCATCCGCAAACGCTCGCTATTCGCACGCAGCACAAGACGTCCGCCTCGCGCGAGCACGCCGTGCCGCTCTTCCTCACCTCCAGCTTCGTTTTCGACGATGCCGAGCAGGCGCGCGCGCTGTTCGCCGACGAGATCGACGGGCCTGTGTACAGCCGCTACTCGAACCCGAACACGGATGAGTTCGTGCGCAAGCTCTGTCTGCTCGAGTACGCGGACGATGGCATCGCCACCGCCTCGGGCATGTCGGCTGTGTTCACCGCGATTGCCTCGATCGCCAAGTCGGGCGACCACATTGTAGCCGGGCGTGCGCTGTTCGGTTCAACGCATCAGTTGCTCACGCGCGTCTTCCCCCGCTGGGGCATAACGCACACGTACGTTGATGGCGACGCCACAGCCGACTGGGAGGCCGCCATCACGCCCGCGACGAAGCTGCTCTTCGTGGAGACGCCTTCGAATCCGGGGCTCGCCTTGTCAGATCTCTCGGCGCTTGGTGCGCTCGCGCGAGCCGTGGATATCCCACTTATCGTGGACAACTGTTTCAGTACGCCGGTGCTGCAGCAGCCGCTCACGTTGGGCGCTTCGCTTGTCGTGCACTCCGCCACCAAATACATCGACGGTCAGGGGCGAACACTTGGCGGGGCGATCGTGGGAGATGCCGCGCTCATCGAGCAGGCGCGCTTTCTCGCACGACACTCCGGTCCAGCGCTGTCGCCGTTCAACGCGTGGGTGTTGAGCAAGAGTCTGGAGACGCTGTCGCTGCGCATGGAACGGCACTCGGAGAACGCCCTGCGGCTCGCGCAGCATGCCGAGGGACATCCCGCCGTCCAGCGTGTGCGATATCCACATCTTCCGTCGCATCCTCAGTATGCCCTGGCCAAGCGACAGATGTCGATGGGCGGCGGCGTGCTCAGCCTCGAGCTGGCGGACTACCGCACGGCGCGCACATTCATCGATGCGCTGACGCTCTGTTCCCACTCGCCCAACCTCGGAGATACGCGCACCATTGTCACGCATCCCGCGTCGACCACGCACTCCAAGCTCACCGAAGTCGAACGGCAGCAGGTCGGGATCACGCCGGGTCTGCTGCGCATCTCGGTTGGGCTGGAGCATGTGCGCGACATCATTGCCGACGTCGATCAGGCGCTGTACCGCGCCAGTGGCGAGCGCGCTTGACGCAGCGATACCGCGAACGCGTATGTCACAGACGAAAATCCCGTGCTGAATGTCAGGCGAAGGAAATCAGTGTCGTTGCGCCACGGCGTCGCCTCCAGAAACACCCCAGCCGAAAATTCCACGGCACGCTCCCTCACGCTATCTCGTGTTGTACTCATGGCGCACCTCCACATTCCGGATCACTGGCCTCCGATCACCGAAGGTGTGGCCGGCGCAGACGGGTCGGTCTGGCTGCGTGGCGCGGTGGAGAGCGACAGCGCCTTCGCGCAGGATCTCAGGGTTCGTCGGTGAGCGGATCGACGATCTCGACAAATGGGAATCGCGCGAAGTGGGTATCCCGCGTACAGATGCGGCGGATCCCGTGCTCCCGCATCAGCACGGCGGTCTCGGCGTCGTGCCACAAGTTGCCCGCGATCATTGGCACGTCCGACATGACCTCGGCCAGCACCGCTGCGTGTCGATCCGTGGGCACCAGCATCGATAGCCCCGGTGCCTGCTGCAACGCGGCAAGAAACTCGCTCGCCGATTGACCGGTCCACGGCCGCCTGAGTACCCGTGGATGTGTGACCACCCGCAGAAACTTGTAGCAGTTGCCCCACGTGAGGTACCATGCACCCTTTTGCGCGCGCCATCGCTCAAGCAGTGCCCGGCATCGTGCATGCTCAGGCGCACTCACGTCGGCGGCGTACACCAGCACGTTGGTGTCAACCACGAACACCTACCGTTCCTCCATGGCCCGGTAGAGCGCCTCGCGGTCGGACACGTCTACCAGCGCGCCGCCGGAATCGAACGTCGGCAGGGGCGCGAGCACCGTGTCACCGGTTCGGCGCCGGAGCAGCTGCCGAAGCGCCGTCTCGACCAACTCGGACATGGTGCGTCCGGTTCGGGCGGACTCACGCCGGAGGCTCGCTATGACCGTATCGTCGATGTTAAGCGTGGTTTTCATATGGTTTACCATACAGTGGGTATTGGTCTACGGCAAGAACGCGACGAACACGGCGCGTCTACTTCCGGCGAACACGCACTGCCCCCGCGAACCAATCACAGCACACCGGGGTTTGTAGAGCATGAGACATCGCAGCTTCACGTCGTTCCTCGTCGCGGCCGCGCTCGTTGCCCCGTTTACGCTCGGTGGCTGCGCGTCGCTCGCACTCGGTGCGGCCAACTTCATCGAGAACGGCAATGCGGTCGCCACCGAGCTCACGTACGGTGACGGACCGCGTCAACGCTATGATGTCTACCGTCCGGTCGGTGACGACGGAGTGCTGCTCAGCGGTCCGCTGCCCGTGGTGATCTTTGTGCACGGTGGCAGTTGGGAGACCGGGGACAAGGGATCGTATCGGTGGGTGGGGCAGGGACTCGCGGATCAGGGATTTATCGCGGTGCTTCCCAACTATGGGCTGATGCCCGATCGTCGTTTCCCCGGCTTCGTGGACGATGCTGCGCGTGCGGTTGCGCACGCGGTTGCGCAGCTCCCCACTTGGGGCGGCGATTCGACGCGCGTCGTGCTCATGGGACACAGTGCCGGCGCCCACATCGCGGCGCTCGTCGCGTACGATGCGCGGTATCTGGCCGCGTACGGACTCACGCCCGGCGTGTTCTCGGGCTTCGTGGGGCTGTCCGGTCCGTACGATTTTATCTTTGATACGGCACTGCTTCAGCGCACCTTCTCCGGCACGCCCGAGCAAGAGCGTGATGCGCTGCCCGTCAACTTCGCCACGCGTGAGTCGCCGCGCACGCTGCTCGTGATGGGACG
>JBBQNT010000188.1:0-7548 GCA_038330215.1 Gemmatimonadales bacterium | reverse complement strand
CCCGCACTGCCCTTGGCCACGGTGCCTGCGATCATCGGCGTCACATCACCCACCTTTTCCATCGGACCGCTGACGTTGCCCATGATGCGGTCGTAGTCCATGCCCATCTGCATGGCCAGCGTCCAGCCCGCATTGTCATATGGCGGAATCGGCGGACCGCCCGGGAAGCGGAAGTCGTTCGGGTGATCTTGCGGCTCGAACATGTCGAGGATCATGGGGCGGAATGCCTGTGCCGACTGGAACACCCAGGAGCCGGCCGGATAGGTTTTTCCGTCGGCGGTGATCGGACCGGTGGCGCGGTGCACGGCCACTCCCGACTTCTGAAGCGCACGCACAAACTTTGTGGCCGTCGGAAAGTCCGGCTGTGCGCTGCTCAGGATGTAGGCGCGCGGATTGCGATCTTCCGGAAGACGCAGCATGCCGAACATCGCTTCGTTCGATCCTTGCGGCGCCGCGGCGGATGTCGACCGCAGTTTCGCCATGGAGTCGTTGAGCGCGGCGATGCGCGACGGCCAGATCGTCCAGCTGTCCGTCTTGCCTTTCGCGATCTGGTCGTTGCCCATCTTCCAGCGATTGAACAGGAACGCCTCGCGGTTCTTCGACGCTACATCGAGCACGGCGCGGTTGGCCGTCACCGAATAGTCGATCGACTGGCGGAAATGCCAAGGACCGGGTTCCACCGGCAACGGCTGATCACCGCTGCGCAGCTGACGGCTCGGCACGAGAGGCACGCGCATCGGCGTCGGATTGCCGATCGTTTCCGTGAGCAGGCCGATCATGTTGTGGAAGTACACTGTGGTGCGCAGGCCGCCGTTCCACCACGTGGAGTAGTTGGCGCCGCTCCGCATCACCGTGCCGCCCTTGTCCTCGAGCACGAAACGGTTGTGCATCGCCGATCCCACCACGTCGAGTTGCGTGATGATGAGCGGATGGAAGTTGTAGTTGGCCGGGTCACGAAACGGCGGCGCAAACATCACCGCGCCCTGCGGGCCGGTCTGGTGATGGTTGTACATGATCACCGGGTGCCATTCGATGAACAGCTGGCGGCTCATGTTCTCGGTTTCCCTGAGCGCGTTCATGTACGAGTCACGATTGTTATCGTGTCCCGCGTACTTCTGGTAGAGGCGCGGCAGGCCGCCGCTGCTGCGTTGCAGGCTGTCCGGTGAACGCATGTACCAGTCGGAGACCAGTTCCATGCCATCCGGGTTCGCGTGCGCCATGAGAATGATGCAATCGTTGAGGAAATGCATCGTCTCTGCGTCCGACATGCTCGACAGCTGCCAGAACGTTTCGATGAGTTGCTGCGCACCCAGCACCTCGGTGGCGTGCAGACCGCCGTCAATCCAGATCACAACCTTGCCCTCGCGCGCCAGACGTCGGGCTTCGGCGCTGTCCACGCCCTCCGCGAGCGCGAGGCGACGCGAGATGTCCTTGTACTTCTGAAGATTGCGGTGATTCTCGGGACTCGTGACGATCGCCATGATCTGCGGGCGTCCCTCTTCCGTCATGCCGATGGTGTCGAGCACCACGCGGTCGCTCTCTCGGGCCACTTTCGCGAAGTACTGGTGCAGCTTGGTGTAGTTGGGCAGCTGATAGTCGGCACCGATGCGGTGCCCGAAGAACTGCTCGGGCGACGTGACGGGCGATTGCGCATCGGCGGCGGTGGGCGACAGGAGCACCGTGCCCAGCAGCACTGCGGCAACAGCCGCGGTGCGGGCGACAGGCGTCCGAAGGGATCGCGAATCTTGTGACATGGCGAATCGGGGAAGGCGGGAGGAGCGGCAGACGCGGGCTCAACGGCCCGTCCCTCAGTTTACGTCGGGGCGGCGTCGAGCGCTGGTTCCCGGTGGCGCTGGCTCCCGGTGGCGCTGGCTCCCTCACCGCGTCGTGTCCTGCTCCGCCCCGACGCGCGTTGCCCGTCTATCTTGACGTCATGACCGTGCCTCTGCTCCGTCCCGTCCGGTGAAGCTCGCCCGCTACCTCGCCCAACTGGGCTACGGCACCCGGCGTCAGGTGGAACACCTGCTCTGGAAGAAGGGCGCCACGCGCGCGAGCGGCGAGACTCTCACGGAGCGCGTCAGCGTGAGCGCCACGTCCCTGGTGCACGACGACATCCGCGTGCACGGCGAGCCGCTCGACCCGCCGCCGGACTCCGTGATCGTGCTGCACAAGCCAGCCGGCTTCGTCTGCTCCACGGAAGACACGAATCCGCTCGTGTACGATCTAATGCCGGCGCGATTTCGGCATCGGAGTCCGGTCATCGCGCCGGTGGGCCGTCTCGACCGCGACACGACCGGGCTGCTGCTGCTCACTGACAACGGTGCCCTGCTGCATCGGCTCACGTCGCCGCGCTCACACCTGGCGAAAACCTATCGCGTGACGCTGGCCGAACCCGTCAGCGAGCAGACCCGCGACCTGTTCGAAAGCGGCACTCTGCTTCTGCACGGCGAAGACAAGCCGCTGCTGCCCGCCACGCTCGAGGTGCTCGGCGATCGCGACGTGCGGCTCACCGTCACTGAGGGACGATACCATCAGGTGCGCCGCATGTTCGCGGCATCCGGCAATCATGTGCTGCAACTGCACCGCGAATCGACCGGCTCGCTGCAACTCGGCGAACTCGGCGAAGGCACGTGGCGTGTGCTATCGGCGGGTGAACGCGCGCTGCTGGACGCAGACCTGCAGACTGCCCGCGCCCGCAAGGGCTGATCGAACCGCTGATCGGTCCGCTCAGCGCCGCGTCGCCTCGAGCACCTTGAATCGCGCGCCATCGTGCACGGTGCGACGGTTTCCGAATACCCGCTCCAACTCATGCTCATACGGCAGCGTGCGATTGGCGACGAGTTGAAGGCGCCCGCCGGCGTTCAACACCGCATAGGCCTCCTCGATGAAGCGAATCGGCAGTGCGAGGTCCGTCTGCTTGCCCGTATGGAATGGTGGATTGCACACGACCACATCGAACCGGTCGTCCTTCACGGCGCTTGTGACGTCGCTGGCCAGCACACGCGACTCGGTCACGCTACCTGAAACCATCGTACGCGCGGCGCATCGAACCGCTTCGCTGTCGGCGTCAACCAGCGTCACCGGGCCGCCCGACAGCCGGCCCGCGACCGCGCCGAGCACACCCGCGCCGCATCCGAGGTCGAGCACCGACGCGCCAGCCGGAATCTCCATGACGTTTGCAAGAATCTCCGTCGCCTCGTCCAGGTGATCCCACGAAAAGACGCCCGGACGCGTGAACCAGTCGAGCGTCGAGCCGCGCAGCGGGGCGCTCAGCGAGCGGAAGCACGAGGACTCGTGATACGGCGACGCAAGTGCGTCACGCGCCTCCCCATTGAGCGACGCCGTGAGTGTGGCAGCGAGCAGCCGGTGCCCTCCGCTGTGCGCAAGCACGCGCACATGACCGAACACCTGTTCCATGGTGAGCGCGGCCGACTTGATCCCTTCGTCGTTCGCACCGAAGAGCAGGCACACCCCGCCAACGTCCAGCAACTCGGTCGCATCGCGCAGCAACTGATGGAACGCCAGTTTTTCCGTTGGCAGTCGAATGACCACCGCGTCGGCGCGCAGCTGCTCCGGAAGTCCGATGCGCCCGTGCCCGTGCAGCAACTCGACCTGTGCCATCTCATCGACCGCCGCATCACGACGCAGCGCTTCCACCACGGGCAAACGACGATGCGTAGCGACGACGCGTCCCCCCCCCGCCCTGCGCGCGATTTCGTGCACCGCCACGCGCGCGTCCGCGTGCAGGAAAACAACGGTGCCCGCCGGATCGGATTTCAGGTGCGCCGCGACATAGCGCTCAACCGGCGAACCGCTGCGTTCACGCGCCATCAGTCGCCCAGGGCCCGCACACGCGACGCGATGACCTGTCTCGCGTCCCGGACGTCCGCGCCAACCGGAGCACGCTTGGCACGAAGCAACGTCCCGCGGCACGACGGTGCACCGCAGTCGCAGGGAAACCGACGCTTTGCGGATGCCGTATGGCGCTCGTCCAGCTCGATCGCGTAGTCATAGCCCAGCTCTTCGCCCGCCTGGATGTCCCGCAGCGCCACCAGCCACATCTGGTCACCAATCGCGATCGGCTCGAGGTTCGGGGCGCAGGAGTGATTGATGAAGCGCGCGTCGTTGCCCCCGATGTTTGCGTCAATCACGCGTGTTTCGTCGAGCTGCAGCACGAAGGTATGTTCAGGAGCATCGTGTCCATCGATCGTCGGGTATCGGCGTTCCGCTTCGCGGTGCGAAATGAGCGCGCCGGTGTATGCGATGAGCAATGCATGCCTCGGAATGGCTGTCTCGGTGAAGATGCCGAGGCCGTGTCGGGGCGAGAGGCGTCGGGATAGGCGCACAACGGAACAAACGCGAGAGGGAATACCGGATGTCAACTGGGTCACATACTTCTGTCGGTGGCAATTACACGAGCGCGGTCGCTACTACGTGAGCGGTCGGGCCTTGGATGGACTCGCGGTGGGCGCGCTGGCTGGCCTCGTGCGCATGCGCGACGAAGACGACACGAGTGTGCGCGACTACGCCATGAGCGTCGGCTTTACGGTCGAGCAGCAGTGGTTGCTCGGCGTGGAGGAACGTGTCGCGATCTCCGCTGGCGTCGGTGCCTCGCGCACCTTCTTCCACGAGGACCGTGCACCGTTTCGCAAGATCCTGCCCGTGCTGCGCCTGTCGGCCGGCTGGGGATTTTAGCGGCTGGGCGCTTGGGTAGGCGCGGGACCGGCGCGGGATAGGCGCGGTATAGGCGCGGGGGGCGATAAACATTCGGGTCAAGCTCGCGAACGAAGCGCGCGACGCCCCACGCGGGCGAGAAAGCGCGACACGACCGGGCGCACCACGGCCAGTACGCGTCGTTTGTCGCGCATCGTCAGCGTTGGTACCTTGGGCGGCACGTTGCGCGCTTCGGCGCGCATTGCGTCGAGCAGTTGCGCGGGCAGGCGGACCTGTACAGCGTGCGCCTCACGCGATCGCGTCGTCGACCGCGATGTAACCTCGGGTGAACTCGTCGGCGTCCTGGCGCGCCGGGTGCTGAGCGGGTCGTCGAGCGCGGTCAGCGCAGCGGCGAGTGCCTCGTAGAAGCACCGCTTGCAAGCTCCCATCCGATCGAGGCATGCAACTCGCGCGGTGAATGCAGCAACGATGTCAGGGGACCCTCGTGCAGTGACGCTCGGCGAAGGAAGACCGGATAGGGCAACGCCTCCGCCGATGAGTGCGCCAACGGGTTCGAGCACGGATCGAGCCGTGAGCGCGTGACGCCGACGGACGGCGAGTTGGCCGCCAGCGCCGACGCATGTATATTGACGATATACATTTCATCATCGTGACATGCCCCTGCAAATCGCCAACCCCGTGGTCGTCGAGAAAGTCGAGCGCCTGGCCCGCGCCACCGGTCTGACCAAGACGGCGCTCGTCGAACGCGCCGTTGATCGACTCGCTGCGGAACTCGCCGTCGAACGCGGCGACCGAATCGACGCGCTACTCACCCAGTTCGACCGGCTGCCCGATCGACCGGATGCAGGCAATCCGATCGAGTGGGATGACGCCGGTCTTCCGCAATGATTGTCGCGGACACCTCCGCCCTGATCGCCATCGTCTTCGATGAGCCGGAGCGTGCGGCGTTCCTCGACATCGTGCGCTCTGCTGACCGGACGCTCGTGAGCGTCGTGTCGGTGGTTGAAGCGCGCATGGTCGTGCACGGACGGAAGGGGCAGCGCGGCGTCATCCTCCTCGATGACATCCTGCGACAGCCTGCGTTCGAGCTGGTCTCGCCGGACACACGAGAGATGGAGATCGCGTACGAGGCCTTCGTGACCTATGGTCGCGGCAGCGGACATCCCGCGGCGCTCAACTTCGGCGACGTCTTCAGCTACGCATCGGCGAAGTCGCGTGGCATACCGCTGCTGTTCAAAGGGGACGACTTCGCACGGACCGACCTCGAATCCGCGGTGAGGCGCTGACTGTCAGCGCGCTCTACTTCCTCGGTATCCCCGGAACCGGAGCGTAACAGCGATTCAACGCCTCGGCGTACGACGGTGAGCTCGGCGCAGATTGGGCGAGGCTCGCCCGAAGACATCGAGCGAGGGACTGCAAGCTTTCAATACACCTCAGAGGAGACCACTCCTGGAAACCTCCTCGGCTCAGTGTACGGGAAAACTCCACTTCTGGCGCCATCTTTTCCCGGCGGATTACCGATCAGCCGATACCAAAGGCGACCTGTGCGAAGGCCTGCTGCAGAAGAATGCGGAAGACACCATGAGTGGCGCGGACCAGTACTTCACACCGCGCGCACTGAGCGAAGCGGCCACACATGTGAGTTCTCTGTAAGCTGGCGCACCTTTTCTCGATATGTCGCAGCCTGAGCCGTGACGGGGGCTACGCGTCGGGGGCGTCGACGCTCTCGGTCTTTTGGAGGTGGCGGGTGCGGTAGGAGCGGCCGCGCATTTCGAAATGCGTACCGCGTTCGAGCAAGCGGTCGAGGATCGCTTCGGCCAGATCCCCATCATGCAGGACATGACCCCACGCCGCCAGCGGTTTGTTGGTGGTCACGAGGATCGGGAGCTGTCGGAGGTAGCGTTCATTTGACGACGCGATACAGCACATTCGCCGCGTCGGCGGCGTGCGCGAGGTAGCCGATTCCGTCGAGCACCAGCACGTGCGGCTGCAGATAGGGCGTGAGCGCGGCGTCGAGCGTCCCGAGGCTCGCCGCATGGGAGAGCTCGCCGATCAGGACATCGGCGGAGACAAAGCGCGCCTCGTACCCATGTTGCAGGGCGCGATACGCCAGCCCGATGACGAGATGGGTTTTGCCGGTCCCGGGCGGACCGACGACGTAATGCCCACAAACTCTCCATCACGGTACAGTATCCGTGGCACGCGCTGCACGGTCAGCAGCTCGAGGTGGATCCACGATGATCGCGGACGGGGAGCGCGTCTACGTGATCACGCTGACGGACGGGAGTTTGACGCACCTGCCGGTTTGGATGACCGAGGCCACGGCGGCGGAACCGACGACGCTCACGGCGAGCCCGTGCGTCAGCGTCGAAGCTTTGGATGCGCTGCAGCGCCTGCTCACGGTGGTACTTGACCCACCGGTCGTCGATGTCGAGGCTCGGGGACGCCGATGAGCAGCGCGCGCTCATCGTGGCGTGTGGTGCGTCTCCCACATCCGAGGTCGTCCATGGATCGCCCCCAGCTCCCCCGGCCCGCCGCCCGTCGCCCCGACGATAGCGTCCATGCCCAGCTCGCGCTCAGTCACGGCGCCGTGTCGTGGCACGCGCTGCCGCCCGCCGTTCGTGAGCGCGCCGTCGCGCTCTGGATCGAACTGCTCCACGCGCACCGGCCCGGGCCACCTACCGGGGAGGACTCGCCATGAGCGCCCTCGTGCCGAGCAAAATCACTGCGCAGCATCTCGAGCGCGCCGCCTGCGTCTACGTGCGCCAATCCACGATGACCCAGGTGCACGATCATCTGGAGAGGCAGCGACGACAATATGCGCTCGCCGAGCATGCGCGGTCGTGGGGATGGCAACAGGTCGAAGTCGTGGAC